>JAQTUK010000009.1 GCA_028710285.1 Methylacidiphilaceae bacterium
GCCGCGGAAGCGTCCGCCGGGTCGGATTCTTCGGGTACGGCAGGCGGTTCGGGCCAGAATTCGCAGGTGGCGGAGTTGATCAAGCGGTTGGAGGACCAGGGGATTCCGGTGCAGGCGAACACCAAGGGGATCGTGCTATCCGGGTATGTGGATGCGAGCTACACCTACAACGGGATCAACGCGCCATCGTTTAACGGGGTTCCATCGTTTGCGCCTCCACCGGGCTACGCGGGGCCGACCAACGCGGCGGGGCAGGCGCTGGGGTATCCGGCGATTCCCGGCCGGGAGCCGGTGGATGGGATTCCTGGGGGGGGCTTCAACATGAACGCCTTCAAGCTGGCCTTGGAGAAGCCGCTGACGGAGGAGAACCGGTGGCAGGCCGGCTTCCGGGCCGATCTGATCGTGGGGCAGGATGCCTCGATTGGGGCTCCGGATGCGATCGGGGGTTTGGGGACCAACGCCAGCTCCTTGATTCTGTTTAACACTTCGAGCTTCTGGCTGGAGCAGGCCTACGTGGTCTTCCGGGTGCCGGTGGGCAACGGGCTGGACATTCGGATTGGGAAGTTTGTGGATCCGGCGGGCTACGAGGTGGTGGAGCGGCCGGTGAACCTCGATTTCAGCTACGGGCTACTCTTCAGCAACCTCCTGCCGACGACCCTGACGGGGATGCAGGCGATCTACCACTTCGACGACCAGTGGTCGACGCGGTTTGGGGTGGCTGACGGGGGCTTCAACGTCTCCCGCGGGGGCTACGACTACTACGGGTACCTCAACAACACGATCGACAACAGCGGGGCCTATCTTCTGTTTTGGAATGGGCAGTGGGAGTCCAAGGGCAAGAACGCCATTTTGAGCGCGACGGCCATGTACGGCTTCAACGGAGTCAACCCTCCGGGCTTCGGAGCCTCTCCGATCGGCGGGATGGCCCAGCCCTACGGGATCGGGCAGGGGATTCGCGGCGAGGGACCCTTCAACCAGAACAACGCCTTTTTCCTGGGAGATGTCTGGGGCTCCTGGGCGCCCAAGTTCGCGCACGACAAGCTGCTCCTGGGCTTTGAACTCACCGGGGGCTTCTACAACAATGACGTCAGCTACGTCTCTCCCGCGGTCAGCGGGCTGCCCGTCGGCCTCTCCAGCGGTCCCTCCAACTGGTATGGCGCCGCCGTTCATCTGAAGTACCAGTTCAACTCGATCGTCAGCCTCTCCCAGCGGGCCGAATGGATGCAGGCAGGCTGGAACAGCATCCTGGCCGGCCACAACGCCCCCACCGATATCTGGGAATATACCGCCACCCTCGCCTTCGACCTCGCCGATAACTTCATGATCCGGCTCGAAGGAAGAGTCGATTGGGGCCTCGGCGTCATGGCCTACTACGGCTATCCCTTCCAGGGGACCACCTCCCCAAGCGCCCTCCTCTACTCCGCCAACGGCCCCATCTTCCTCGGCGCCCTCGAATTCGTCTACAGCTACTAAAGTCCACGCGCAGAAAGAAGGAGGAGGATGAAAAAGACACTGTGCGGGAAGGGGATCGTGTGGAGTTTCGGGCTGCTTCTGCTGCCGCTGAACCCTCTTTGGGCGGCGGACGAGGCATCCTCGGGAGGAAGCGCGCCGGAGCTCTCGGCCGGTGCCGCGGACGGAGGCGCACTTCAGGGGAGCCCCGAGGAGATGGACCGACTCCAGAAGGTGCTCGAAGAGCAGGGCATTGCGGCCGCGCAAGCTCAGAATCCGGGAATCAAGCTGACCGGCTACGTGGAGGCGAGCTACACCTACAACCTTGTGAATGCGCCCTCGTTCAATCAAGTGCCTGTCATCGCGGCGAATCCGGCCATCTCGGGAGTGCCGAGGGGAACGCCGCTGCCCGCGTATCCCGGCATGCCGCTCCGGTTCACGACCGACGGGATTCCGGGAGGCTCATTCAACATGAACCAACTCAAGGTGGCCCTGGAGAAAGCCCTCACCGACGAAAACAAGTGGCAGGCCGGCTTCCGAGTCGATGCGATCTTCGGTCAGGATGCGGCCCTCGGCGAGCCCGACGCGGTGACCGGAAACGGGAGCTTCACCAATACCGGGATTGGGTTCAACTCCAGCGGCATCTTCCTCGAGCAGGCCTACGTGCAGTTCAAAATGCCGGTGGGGGACAAGAGCATCGAGTTCCATATCGGCCAGTATGCCTCGCCGATCGGGTTGGAAGTCATGGAGCGCCCGGCCAACTTCAACTTCAGCTACGGAATTCTCTTCAACAACTTCGAGCCATTCACGATGGTCGGGGGCGAGGCGATCTACAAGTTCAACGACTGCTGGACTACGCGATTGGGTGTGACCAACGGCGGATGGAACGTATCGCGTTCTGGCTATCCCTATTACGGGATGGTGAACAACATGATCAACAACAGCGACAGCGTCGTCATCTGGAACATGTACGACTATGTCTCGAAGGACAAGCTCTTCCTCAACACCTTTGGCTATGCCGTCGCACCGAATGGCGTGAATCCCCCTGGATTCGGCACCCGTCCCTTCAACGGTTACGCGGGTGCTTATGATCTCGGCGGGGACATCGTCCCCTCTCCTTACAACGACAATGGTCTTTTCATGGAGTTCAACGACTTCGGGACCTGGATCCCGAAGTGGGTCAAGGACCAGAAGCTCGAGTTTGCCTACGAGCTCGTCGGCGGTTTTTCCAACGCAGCGGTGCTTCCTGCCGGATTGCCCCAGATGGGAGGGTCCACGCTGAGCAGTCTGAGCGTCTTTCCGGCTGCGGGCCTTCCTCCCGGCGGGTACAACGGGTCGACGAGCTTCTTTGGCGTGTCGATCTACCAGATCTATAAGTTTACGAAGGTCTTCAGCATGGCATGGCGGGAGCAGTTCGATCACACCAATTCCAACCAGATCTTCACCAATTATCTCTTTCCGGCGGATATCTGGGACGTGACGGTCGACTGGCGCTTTGATCTTGCGGACAACTTCATGATCCGCGTGGAAAATCGGATGGATTATGGCAAAGGCTTCCTGAGCTACTACAGTCCTGCCGGCGGCATAGCGCCCAGCAGCGGAAACGGACTAGCTGCCATGAGCAACGGCCCGTTCTGGTTTTTCGCGCTCGACGTGGTCTATTCGTACTGACGCTTGCTCAAGCGGAGAAGAGGATCCCATTGAACGAAACGGAAAGGTCGTGCGTCGAACAAAACAGAAACCTCGTACGAATCGTTTTCCTCCTCTGACGATTCCCGAGAGAGCGGCACGGAATTCCGTGCCGCTCTTTTTTTCAACCGCACGTCCTTGCGGGAGTGGCTTCGTTCCCATTGCCTGTCTGCGGGATTCCGCGTATCCTCGCTGGATTCAACGGCAGAGTTGCTATCGGTGATCCACAAATCCTCTCCTTCGGTTCGCCAATCCCGGCCCAATTGCTTCTGTTCCGTCCCCATGCTTCCCTCGGAGCCTGCCACCAGGCCACGGAGAGGTGGCATGCATTGCCGTCCATGGGCGGTGCCCGCTTGCGAGGCCTCGCGCACGCGATATCCAAGTCAGACAGGCTGACGCGAGAACATGGCACTTGTGGTCCAGAAGTATGGCGGGACGTCGGTTGGCGACGTCCAATGCATCAACCGCGTAGCGGGACGGATTGCTCGACGCCATGAGCAAGGCGATCAACTCGTGATCGTCGTGTCGGCCATGTCCGGAGTGACGGATTCCCTATTGCGATTAGCGCGCCAAGTGCAGCCCGAACCGATGGGGCGCGAACTCGATCTTCTGCTGGCCACGGGGGAGCAGACCACGACCGCTCTTCTCGCAATGGCTCTCCATGCGAAGAAGATCCGCGCCGTGCCCCTGACAGGAGCGCAGGCGGGGATCGTGACGGACGGGTCGCACACTCGGGCCCGGATTCTCAATATCGGTCCTAAAAAGATCCATCGCTTTCTTGACGAGGGAGTCGTCGTCGTCGTGGCGGGCTTCCAAGGGCAGGATCTTCAGGGGAGCATCACGACCTTAGGACGTGGAGGGTCCGACTTGACGGCGATTGCGTTGGCAGCCGTGCTCAAGGCCGATCTTTGCGAGATCTACACCGATGTCGACGGTGTCTACACGGCGGATCCCCGCATGGTTCCGAGCGCTATGAAGCTGGACGAGATCAGCTATGACGAGATGCTGGAAATGGCGGCGTCGGGATCCAAGGTCATGCAAAGTCGCTCGGTCGAATTCGCGAAGAAGTTTCGGGTCGTCTTCGAAGTGCGATCGAGTTTTTCCGACGCCCAGGGAACGATTGTGAAGGCAGAAACGAAATCGATGGAAGATGTCGTCGTTCGAGGCGTCAGCCTGGAACGGAACCAAGCAAAACTCACCATTCCGGCGGTACCGGACCATCCGGGGGTGGCCGCCAAGATCTTTTCGTCCGTCGCCGATCATGGCGTCTCGGTCGACATGATTGTACAGAACGTTTCGGACCGAGGTCTGACGGACATCACCTTCACGGTGAACCGGGACAGCCTTTCTCGAGCCCTGCGCATCATCGAACCGGCAGCGCAGGAGCTGCGGGCGGCTCGACCTCGAGCCCAAGAGGGAGTCGCCAAGCTTTCCGTCGTCGGGATCGGCATGCGCTCCCACAGCGGAGTGGCGGCACGCCTGTTTCAGGCGCTAGCCGACGCAGGAGTGAACGTCCAGATGATCTCTACGAGCGAGATCAAGATTTCCGTCGTGATCGATGAGGAATCGGCGGAAAAAGCGGTTCGCGCGGTACATGCGGCCTTCGACTTGGCGGGAGAGTCCTCGCCGGATGGGAAAAAGGCCGGTTGAGCCTAGGGACGGCGGGCTCGAAAAGTTTCGAGAACTCTGTTCGATTACGGTGGCAGCCGGTCGCGAAGCTCCTGAACCTCTCCCTCAAAACGGCTGAGGGGTCTGCGCCGATGGATGGCTTCCAAGAGGGTTTTTGCCGAAGCGTACTGCTTTTGCTCGATTTCCAACCGGGCGAGACTGATTTCCGCCACGAGTCGATAAGGATCGGCCGATTGCTCGTCGAGGATTGCGCGGTAGGAGCGGACGGCTTCTTCCCGCTTCCCTTGCGCTTCCGATCCTGCTGCCGCTCCCAAAAGAGCGGCAGGCCGAAGGGGATGTTTCGGGAAGTAGTCGGTGAAAAGCAGAAAACTTTTCGTTGCTTCGCCGTAAGCCCCCTCCTGAAACTGGCTTGAAGCAATTTGAAGTAGCCAAAGGGCGCTCTGTGGCACGTCGCGATGGCGTTGAACCAACGTCAGGCGCTGGGAGGCGTCCGAGGTTCTCGCGTAAGTCGAGGCAACTTCCTCCCAGCGCAACCGCCGTGCATGTCTCTGCCAAGCGTAGGCTCCGATCCCGGCGGCCATGACCGCTACAAGCAGGAGAAGGGCGACAATGGGCGTGGAACTCCCTCGGCCTGCATGGTCCATCGGTGAGAAAGGAAGGCGCTCATTCGGCATGGCGATGCCTATGAAGCCCCGGCGGACTCCGCCTGACAAGCGCGAAATCGGACGGGAAGAACGGCTGCGAAAAGAAGAAAGCGCTCCCGACCATCCTCGTTGCCGGCTGGCGGGTGGCCGAGAAGACATTCGAGTTGCGAAATAAGGCTTTTCTGCCGCATAGTCGGGACTCCTGCCTCAATCGGTATGGCGTTGCCGCTTTAGCTCAGAGGTAGAGCAACGCTTTCGTAAAGCGTGGGTCAAGGGTTCGAATCCCTTAAGCGGCTCCGGGAGGTTTTGGCTCCGTTCCCGCGACGCCCGCCGGATGCGCGAAAGGTTCTCGGACGGGTTCGGCCGAGGTTGCCAGTGCCTAGGATTTTCCTTTACGGTTGGGATGGATCATTTCGGCTGCTGGGGAAATGCATGCCGCTGCGGAGACCGTGGAGGATCAGGCGAGTCGGAAGGGCATCGTTTTATCTGGTCGACGGCAGTGCGATGGGGTCGTCGGGAAGGAAAAGAAAACGCTGACGATGGGTCTCATCGAGTCGAGGGGTGGCAGACAGCCATGGGCCAAGAAGGCCTTTCTGGACCGCTCTGTGCAGAATAGAACTGGTTCGTCGAAAGCCCGGAGTCGAGTCGGGTAGGAAGCAGATGCTGCGGATCGGTGTCATCGCCAACACGAGGAAGCCGGGCGCCCGGACCCTGGTCCGGGAGATGCGGCTTTTTTCCGAAAGACATGGCTTCCCATTTCTTTGGGAAGAGCAGACCGCGAAGTTGATCGGGATCGAGGGCAGCGATCTAGCCGTCTTGATTGGCGGAGTCGATCTCCTCATCGTTGCGGGAGGGGACGGTTCCTTGCTGCGCGTCGTGCATGCGGTTTACCCGAATCCGGTGCCGATCCTCGGTGTGAACATCGGCGGCCTGGGATTTCTTACCGCAGTGACTCGCGAAGAAATTCTCCAAGCGCTGCCGGATCTGGCTTCGGGCCTATTGCGCCATAGCCAACGACTGGCGCTGGAAGTGCGAGGATCGCTTCGGGGCAAGGAAATCCGAATTCCGTGCGTCCTCAACGACGTCGTTCTCTTTCGGGGGAGCTCTTCCCGGATGGCTCGGATCGATGTCCTGGCGGGAGACCTCCTCGTAACGGAGTTTCAGGCCGACGGCCTCGTCGTGGCAACGCCCACGGGGTCGACGGCCTACGCTCTTTCCGCGGGCGGGCCGATCGTCGTGCCCGAGGCCCAAGTCTTTGCGCTGACGCCTCTTTGCCCTCATAGCCTGACGAACCGCAGCCTCGTGTTTTCCGCGGATTCCCAGGTCCGGATGACGGTGCCAGAACGAGCCGCTCCTGTCCGATTGGAGTTCGACGGTCAGTCGAGCGGGGTTTTACACTGCGGAGACTGGGTCGAGATCCGCGCCGCCTCTCACCCGGTGACGCTGGCCTTTCTTGCGAGCCGAGACTTCTTTCAAATTCTGCGGCAGAAGCTTCGCTGGAGCGGGGCAAGCCTGCCGGCATCGGAAAAGCGGATCGAAACGGAAGGAGGACGGGCGTGAAGCTAGCCGAATTGATCAAGCCGGAAAGAGTCTCCCTGAATCTCGGCGCTCGAACCTGGATCGATGCCATCCGGGAAGTCGCCGAGCTTTTGCGAGGGGCACCGGAAATCGACGATTTTTCCGCCTTTCTCGAAGAGCTGCTCGCTGGGCAGAGCAGCGGACAGCTCTGGTTCGATAGCGAAGTCGGGTTTCCTCACGTGCGGAGTGTGCAAGTCAGAAATCTCGTCCTTGCGGCGGGGAGAAGCGTGGAGGGAGTCGTGATCCAGGAGGGGCAGCCTCCGGTGAAGTTCGTTTTCGTCATCGGCGTGCCGAAGCAGTTTCATACCGAATATCTGATCGCCGTGGGAGCTCTGGCTCGCATCGTTCACGAGGCACCTTCCCGATCGAGGCTTCTTCGCGCGAAGGACACAGCCGACTTTGTCTCGCTGATTGCGGCCGAGGAGCAGAAAGTGTAAACAAAAGGAGCCGCTTCGGACAGGTGGCTGAGCGGTTTAAGGCACTCGACTCGAAATCGAGCGTGGGGGAAACTCCACCGTGGGTTCAAATCCCACCCTGTCCGCACCTCCCGATCTCTCTAACTCTCTTACGCTTAGCAGACGGGAGGTCGTGGTGCCGCGGCCTCTCTGCTTTTCGAGTCGGTCTCGCGGACGGGCGCACTCGGCTCAAGGAGGGTTGTGCTTGGGAGGATTTCCCTGGTCCGGAAGCTCCTGGGAGAGTTCGAAATCGCCGATCCGGAAGGCGAAGGAGCGAGAGCTTAGGCAATGAAGGATGATCCGCTGTCCTGCGCGGGTGACATCGAAAGGAACAAGCCGAGATTCTTTTTCGAAACGGAAGGGACACATCTTCCGCGTCTGCTCCAGAACGCGCTGAAGCTCCTTCGCCGCTTCCGGCTTGGTCTGGACGTAAAGGCAGAGCAGTCTGCTCGGTCCGCTCGTGCGGTGGGGTGACCAGGGAGTCCATTCCACCACGATTCCCGGGGTGGGGAAGCGCACGGCAATGGCTGCGCGGGGCACGAAGTCGCCTAAGACCAAGTAGACGGTTTCGCCCGTCCAGTCTCGTTGCATCGCGGAAAGAAGCGCGGTGTCTCCTTGCTGGCTCAGGCGGCGAAGAGTGTCCTCGGTCAAGGCTGTCTCTTTCTCCTCTTTCAGGGGTTGGAGGCGCCAGCCATTCGGGATGAGGCTAGCCAAACGCTCCTGCTCGACACGAACGCAGGAGAGAAAGACCTCGTCGGACGGCTCGTCGAGAAAGCCCACCGCATGTCTTAGGCCAACCATGCTGGAGATGAGGCCTGTCCCCGCTGCGGCAAAAAGGATCAGGGTTTCGATGATCCGGAAACGGAAGCGATGGGCCGCCTGGGATCCACCGCCTTCTTCGAAGGGAGGCGCGGTAGGTCCCGGGCCGGACGATGTCTGCGGAAGCTTTGGCCCTTGCCCCGGCCAAAGAGGATCCGGGGTAGGAGCCCTGACCCGTTCCCCGGAAGCCGGTTGCGCAGCATCCGCCGCGACCGCTCGGGTTGGCTGAGTCTGCCGCGGTACAAGGGAAAGGGAAAGCCTCCGAAAGATCCAGAGCAACGGGGCAGCCAGGGCGAAGTAGAGGGAGAGCGTCCGGGAGATGGGCAAGCAGGCCAGCCCTAGGGTCAGAGCCAACAAGGGTTGTGCCGCGAACCAGAACAGGCGCGGCGTATCTCGGAACGGCCACGGCGGAATGCCCAAGCTCCATGGGTTTTGGCCGATCTCCCGGCGCTTCCCGCTTCTGGCCTGGATCCGCTGGAGCGCGTAGGCGACTCCCGTCAAGCCGGCAAACACGAGAACGGGAAACGCCTCTGGCCACGACTGCCGGAGGGCTGTTGCCAAGGCCAGGGCAAGGAGCAGGAAGAGTGAGGAGGCCGCCCGTCGGCGGCTGGCGTATCGCTCGCCGAGCCCGTGGCAGGTCATGAGCTCGATTGGGAAGACCCAAGAGATCATGAGCCAGAAAAGCCCGCGGCCGATCCAGCCCCTCAAGCTGTGGATCATCGGAATGTTTCCCGCCGCATTCTATGGGCGCCTGCCGGTCGATGGCGAGCAGAGGGAACGAATCCGGAAGGCGCAAGCCGGCGAATGGAGCCGAGCGATGCTCCCTACCCTGCCTGTTGCGAATGCAATTTAGGCAAGGCGGAAAGCAGACCGAGAGCTGCCGCAAAGCAGACGAAGGAGGCGAGCATCGGCGTATGGAACGAATGGAGGCGCTGCGAAAGAAGGCCGAACACAAGGGGGCCCGAGCCAGCGGCCAGTCGGCCGAAAAGTCCCCACAAACCGAAGTATTCGGCATGCTCGTTCTTGGGAGCGAGAATCCCCACCACGGCGCGGCTGACCGCGTGGAGGGAGCCAGCTCCCATCCCCAGGACCGCGGAAACCAGGTAAAATGCCATCTTGTCCTGCACGAAGTAAAAGCCGCCCATTCCCAAGAGCCAGATCCAAACGATCAGCTGCAAGGTCTTCTTGGAGCCGAGCCAATCTTCGATGAAGCCGAAGAGCATGGCTCCCACGCAGCCCCCGGTCTGAATGGCGAGAAGAAGGAATGCCGGCTCTTGGCCGGACAATCCGATCTGCATTTGTCCATAAAGAGCACCCATGGCCAGGACCATCGATGCTCCGGTGGCGTACAGAAGGAATGCGCCGAAGAAGAGGCGCAGTCGGGCCTCGCGGCATAGCTTGGGAAAGGTGCGGGAAAGGCGAACCAGGGAGGCTCCCAGAGCGCCTTTCCAGTCCCGCTGTGTTGGAGCGCTGCGTTCTCTCACGAAAAGGAGCGTGGGGAGGCCCGCCGCGCAATAAATGGCGGCCGTCAGGAGAAAAATCAGCCGAATCGCGCCGGCATTGGCCAGCGTAAATCCTGGGCTCATCAGCGGATAACCGGCGGCCACGCTGAGGAAGCCCCCCACGTTGCCGAGTGCCCGGGCAAGTCCCGAGAGCCTCCCGATCTCCTGCGGCGAAGCCAGTTCGGGAAGAAAGCTTGCGGTGAGATTCTCGGCGAACGCGTAACCGATCGATGCGACCATGAATGCAACCAAGCTCGGCCAAACGTCGCCTTCGCCCATCAAGGCGAGGCTGGCCGTGGCAACGATGCAGAGCGTGTACGAGATCGAGAGCACCCGCTTCTTTTTGCCGGTAACGTCCACCAGAGCACCGAGAAGCGGAGAAAGTACCCCGACCAGGGTTTGGCAAAAAAACAGGGCGCAGCCGAAGAGCCATGTCGCGTCTGTCCGATGCGCGCAAATGACGCGAAGGAAATAAGTGCCGAATACGAGATCGATGATCAGCGTGTTGAAGGCGGTATTGCCGAAATCGAAGAACGACCAGGCGATCTTTTCCTTTCTGCCGGGCGGCGTCATCGGGCGCGGTTGGGGCGAAAGGATCTTCTCGAAAAGGTGCATGGGAAGAGGCGATTCAGACTCAGAAGCTACCCAACCGAGAGCCTTTTGCAGCCGTTTCCCGGCGTGAGCGAACCGCTCTTTGAGAGGATGGCCCGATCGTGGGGGCGGTCTTGCCGGGAAGCCCTCCGATTCCGCGGGGCAGGGGCGCTTCGACCTGTGGCCTGCGGCGGGAAGACGGAGATTCCACGATAAAGGGACGATCCGGAAGAAGCGGGTTCGCCATGGATGGATGTACCTCGGAGCTTCCGTCACAGAAGCAGCCTTCCTCGACCTAACCGCGATCCGCGTGCCCTGTCAAGGCATCGCGGGTTGCCGGGGAGCGGCCTCCAATTCACGATCCGGCGGCAGCGCGAGCAGCAACAAAAAGCCCAGCGCGAAGCAGACTAAGGGGATGGTCATCGGAATTCGAAAGGAGTGCGTTGCTTCGAAGAGCTCCCCGAAGAGCAGAGGCCCTACCGCGGCCGCGACTCGTCCCGTGACGAACCAGAGTCCGTAGTATTGAGCCCGCGCCGCGGAAGGGGAGAGGAGTCCCATGACGGCGCGGCTGACAGAAAAAAGGGAGCCGTTGCCAAATCCGACGAGGAAGGCCGTTGCCCAAAAGAGCGGTTTGGATTGAACGCACACGAGAGCGATCGAGGAGATCGTCCATACGAGAACGACCAGTTGCAGGGCGCGGGCGGACCCAAGCCAGTCCTTGATTTTGCCGAGAAAGAGAGCTCCGACGCACGCTCCGCCCTGGACGGCGAGCAAGACGACAACCTGTTCGGTGTCCGCCATCCCGATTGCCATCTGCGCGTAGATCGCAACGACGACCATCACGACCGTTGCTCCCGCCCCGCAGAGAAGCGAAGAGGCAAAAAAGGTTCGCAACGCTCCTGGCCGTATCACGTCCGGCACCGAGTCGCCCAAGCGTCGAGCGGCTTGTCCAAGAGCCTGCCAAAGGTTGCTGGTCTGGGCTTCCGCGCGTTCGCGCAGGAGCAAAAGAGCGGGGAGTCCCGCCAGGGCGTAGATGGCGATCGTCACGGTCAAGGCGAGCTGGATGTGGCTTGCGTTGGAGACCGTGAACCCCGAGACGAGCAGCGGAGCAACCAACAACAAGTTGGCCAAGCTTCCCAGGTTCCCGAAAGAACGGGCCCAGCCGGAGAGGCGGCCCAGAGAATCGAAGCTGGTGATCTCCGGCAAGAACCCGGCCATGAGATTGTCCGCAAACGAGAACGAAATGTTGGTGATGGCAAACGCGATCATGCTCGTCCAGACGTCTCCTTCGCCCATGTGCGCGAGGATCAAGCCCGAGAGGATGCAGACGGCATAGGCGGAGAAGAGCATTCGCTTTTTGCTGCCCAGGACGTCCGCCATCGCACCGATCATCGGGGAAGAGAAGGCGACAAAGGATTGGGAGAAGAAGAGAACGAGGGTCCAGAGCCAAGTGGCGTCGACTCGATGAGCGCAAATGACGCGAACGAAATAGAGGGCGAAAACCAAGTCGACGATGACCGTGGTGAAGGAAGAACTGCCGATGTCGAAGCAGCTCCAGGCAAGACGCTCCCATTGCCCGGCCGGCGATGGACGGGTGGAATTGCCCGGTGCAGACGGGGCAACTCCTTCCGTACAATGAGAGGCCATGTCGGGAATCGGGCGTGGACGGCGTGCTTTAAGCCAGCTCACCATGAAACAAAAGGCACCCTAGCACGCCGGCGATCTGGAATGCGCCGAGAAAAACGCGGAGGGGATCAGAGGAGGCGCTCTCCGTTACTTCCAACTTCGGAGAACGACTTTGCGGGAATCCTGGTAAGGATACTTTCGAAGAAGCTCTTTCACCGGCAATTTCTCGTCCCCTTCCCGCATATAATGCAAGAGGACGACCGAGGCCCAGTAATCGTTGGCGTAGCCCGTCCCGGCTAACAAGGTGGGAACCCCTTTGTGATTGACCGTATGACAAGCGGCGCAGCTGACAGGCCCCGCATATCGGCCGTCAGGAGAATACTGCAAGGCAGCCTGATGGGTGGTCAGGTCGACCGTTTTTGATTCTCCTTCGTAGCGGACGGGATAGAGGCCATGAATCGATTCATGGCAGGACTGGCAGGAAAGCGCACCGTGCGCTTTCGAGTAGCGATAGAGCGCGTATTTGCGGGGCTGATCGATGGGAAAATATTTGCCACCCGCGCTTTCGACGAAGGGAGCGGCATGGCAGGTAGCGCACTTGGGCTCGGCGGCGGAGAGCCACCAGTCGCTTCCTCCGGAAGCATCATCGTAGGAAACGGGGCTCCCTTCACCGGCATTCCACGGGAACAACTGAAGATTGCCTTCCTTGTCCTTCGACGCCCGGACGAGCGTGGCCCCCTTGTGATCGGCGTAATAGGTGTGAACAGGGTTGTTTCCGTTCTTGATTTTCGGATCGGCCATTTCCAGGAAACGCTCGATCTCTCCACCGGCAATCGCCTTCCGGATTTCCTCGAGTCCCTTGTCCCTTAAGGTCTTGCCCTTTTGCGAGACGACATCGTCCAGGTCGTCCCAGTTGTAGAGCTCGTTCGAAAGCTGGTTGTGGCAGTTGGTGCAGGTCAGGCCCCTCATTCGTGAGATGGGCTTGCCGTTTTCATCCCGCATGCTCACGTTCTCCAAGTACCACTTGCCCAGTGAGTTGAGAAAAAATGGCGGCTGAACATCCGGGTTGGTGTGGGCATCTCTTCTCAGGTAGCAGCCGCCGCCGGCAATTCTTTGATCGGAATCCGCAAATTTGTTGTTTCCGTAGGAGTCGGTGACTTGGAACGGGTTGGTATCGAAATCGTTCCTCTGGGGATTCTGCCAGTGCGTTGGATGACATGCCTGGCAGGAAACCGTTCTACCGGCCTTGTCGTTCATGTCGGCGAGAAAGCTCGCGTGAGCGGCGTGGATCGAAGGGGCGAGCGGCTTTGCCTTTGTTGTGGGATACCCGGTTGCTCCCGGCCTCGGTTCTTGCAGGTTCCCAGAGACATTATCGCCGTGGCAGTCAGCACAGTTGACCGATCCGACGCTGCCGAGCCGGTTTGACGAGGCGTTTGGATTGTACTCCCGGAGAAACTGCGTCTGGAACATCCTGTCGTGGATCTCGAGGAGGTTGATGGAAGAGGACGAGAGCCTCGCCATATAGTCGGATTCATCGGGATAGTTTTTTTTCCAGTAGTCGTATTCCTTCTCGAAGAGGACCATGCCGGCCTGCTTGGCGAGCTTTGCCCCCTTGCCGTCGGCGGAATGGCAGATCACGCAATTCGGAATATCGACGGGATTCGTGCCGAAAAACTGGACGGGCTTGCCCTCAACGAGGACGGGCTTGCCCTCTTTGTCGTGCAGCTGCACCGTCGAGTATTGATATGGCTGGAAATCCTTGTTCGTGACGCTCCGGATCGTTCCCTTCCTCCTGGAGTCGTAGAATGCGGTCAAGGGAAGGCCCAGCGCGTCCCAGACATTCGCTGCCGTTAGCGTCAACCGGACATTCTTTACATCCGGGATCAGAGAATCGGTGAAGACGATGTCTCCCCCTTGGTCTCCGGCATAATCGAGATATCCCCCCGCGAGCGGCTTGCCCGAAGGGCCGGCATCCACGGGGATCTCCAGGTCTTTGCCGATATGGATCCTTTTGTCGGTCGACCAATCCTTGGGAATCGTGCCTTCGAGATCCTTGTAGATGAAAACATGCTCCCAGACGTAATTCGCCATGTTGTCCCCGGGATCGGACATGGTGCCGTTGCCATTCACGTCCTTGAGGACAGACCAGTATTTCATCTTATTCCCTTCGGAATAACTGTTGTCCCGCAAGTAATAGTAGAGCTTGACCTGATCTGCGGGAGACAAGAGCCTCGGCCGGTCGCCATTCCTGCCGGACCGGACGGCCTGGGCTTGGAAGGAGTTGTAGGGCGGGATGACGCAGCAGTAGGAGATGTCGAATCCCACGCAGTGCATCCCGAGTTCGTAGTTGATCAGGATGTTGTAGGGATTTTTCGGTTGGTATGCCTTGAGGGCGAGATGCGTGACCTCGTCCTGGATCTCGACGGGTTCCAAGCGGTCGAGCCGGAAAGGCGGATTGGGGTCGTAGCTAGCGATCTCGGCTTTCGTCGGAACGAGGAGCGCCCAGAAAAGCAACGCCAGAGCCACGAAGGCTGACATCGATGAAGCCGGTCGAGCCATAACGATGCGCTTCCTGTGCGAGGATCGCAATCACGTTATTACCCGCGGGCGTGTTGTAATGTCAAGTTCTATTCCAAGAACTTTTCGAGGCCAACGTCCTTGGGGAGCCCAAGGTTGAGAGCATCTTGGTAGTGGCGCTTGGCCAACTCCTTGGCCGGGGGCTTTTGCGTAGCGTAAATCACGGCGAGGTTGAAATGGGCATCCGCATAGTTGGGGTTCAGCTCGAGCGCGCGGCGGAGTTCTTTTTCCGCGGCCTCCTGCCATCCCTTTTTCGAGCAGGCGATCCCAAGATAGTTGCGGGTGCGAGGATCGTTCGGGTCGAGAACGATGGAGCGGGTGAGCATCGCAATGGCATTATCGTAGCGTCCCTGCTGATAGTACACGATCCCGAGAACGGAGTGGGAGAAAGCGTCGTTGGGATTGAGCTTGATGGCTTGCTGCAGAGCCTTGTCCGCATCGTCGTAGCGGCTCTGCTGGAAGCGAACCACCCCGAGGTTTGCCCACGCAAAGACGTTTCCGGGATCCTTTTGCAGGATTTGATCGTAGACCTTGGCCGCCTCTTCATGCCGCTGTTCGTTGAAGTAGCCTGCCGCCTGTTCCGCGAGTTGGCGGAGTTCGGACGAGAGGGAGGAGGCGTTGTTGCCCTGGGTGCCGCCGTCGGAGGCGAGAGGAGCGGCGTTCTGCTGGGGGACCGAAGCGGACTCCGGACTTGAGTCGCGGGAGGTGGGCATCGGCGTCTCGGACCGCGCAGCGGGATGACGGTCCGAGGCGCTTGCGGTGGCGGAGGCCGATATCGTCATCTCCGAAGCCGGAGCGGGCAGGTCGGCCTTCACCGGGCTTGCCGGGCCAGACTCAGAAGCGCTTGCCGGTCCCGCATCGGAGCTTTGCGAGAACAAGCCCATCTGCTGGGCTTTTTGCTTCAAGGCGGCAACGAAAGCCTGTTTGTCCCCATGTTCCTGGGGAGCGACGGTCGGACCCTTCAAAAGAGCGAGTTCTTCCGGAGAAAGCGATACGAGCGGAGAGGAGAGAATTTCCAACTGCCTTTGCACGAACTGAGAGTCGACCTTGAGCGATTGAAGCTCCTCGGTGAGAAGCTTCTTGGCCATCTCGCGACGGGCCTGTTCCTGGAGCTGCCGGTTGACGATGCCCCGCAGGATCTCGTTTTCCTTTTTCAGCTGCTCGCTGCCCGAGGAGGCAAAGAATTGTCGCGCCGACTCGGCCAAGCGTTGCTGAGCCGTTTCCAGCTGGGACTTCAAGGAGCCTGCGGTCGTTCGGAAAATTTGATTTTCCCGCTCGAGGACGGCCAGTTGTTCCTGTACTCCCTTGAGCTGATCCCGGATGCCGACCACCGCACCTTCGTCATTTCCGGCCTGAAGAGCGCGTATCTTCCCTTCGGTCTGCGCAAGCTGCGCCTTCAACGCATTGTTTTCCTGGAGAACGGCCGCAATTCTCTCCTCGACGTTGGACGACTGCGCGATGGCCAGCTCCTTCCGCGCGCTCTGGAGCCGTTCACGGAGGGAGCCCGCCTCCGAGACGGCTGCTTGCAGTTTGGACTTCGTCGAGGTCAACTCGCCTTCGAGCTGAGAGATGCGGCTACGCAGGAGAAAAACCTGGCGGTTGCCGGTGCTTTCGGTCGATTCGGCGTCGACGCGGTTCGCGGGGACGGAATGGCTCCCGCGCGGATGATCCCTCGACCCATCGCCCGTGGAAGCCGTGGAAGGAGAGGAGGCTACCTCGTTCTTGTCCGGCTGCGTAGCCTCGGGTGAGGATAGGCCCTTCTTCCGAGCCTCTTCGGACAGGGCGATCTTGCCGCGGACATAACGGAGGCGGAACGCGACGATCGATGGCTCCCAGTCCGGGTTGTTTCTTTTGAGAAGTTCGAGCTTTCTTTCGACGTCCAGGTATTTTTGGTGGGCGGCGGTTCCCTCCCCCTTCTTTTCCATCTGTTCCGCCTCTTGCAGGGTTAGGTAGGCTTGGAGGAACTGGTCTTGAGGCGGATAGGCCGCGTGGGCGGGTTGGGCGACCACCAACAGGAGGCAAGCCAGGCTACCTCGAAGAGATAGGCGCATCGGGCCAGGATTTTGTCTTTCGGAGGCGTAAAAAGTCAATAAGCTTTCTTAAGACCTTGTTTGCGCGCGACTTATAGGGAATCGATCCGCGTCGGACCCTCCACGCATCTGTCTCTTCTCAGGATCGTCTTGCCCAGAATCCGGCTGGCGGTCATATTGCGCTGGCGGAACCGGAGGCGCGATGAGCGGGATTGTAGGCCTGGAAGCCTGAGGATCGAGAAGCATGCAGGATCGATTGGAGCAGATTCTCCATCGGAAAAGGGCCGAGGTTCTGGAGCTCGATGGCGACCTTGCCCGGTTGCGGCGGGAAGCGCGCGCCCTGAGCCGTCGCTCTCGTTCGTTGGCCCTCGCCTTAAAGAAGCGGGAACGGGTTGGCCTCATTGCCGAGGTCAAGCGGGCCTCTCCTTCGGCGGGGCCCATTGCCCCCGGCTGCGATCCCGCAAAACAGGCGCTCCTCTACGCCGATGCGGGAGCGGATGGGATCAGCGTGCTTACCGACGGTCCCTTTTTCTCTGGATCATGGGAAGACCTTCGTCAAGTCCGGGAGGCGGTCGATCTCCCGCTCTTGCGCAAGGACTTCCTGCTATCGGAAGCGCAACTTTATCAGAGCGTAATCTTGGGAGCGGATGCCGTGCTCCTGATCGTGGCGGCCTTGTCGGAGGCGCAGCTTCGCGACTTGCATGGGCTCGCAATCGACCTGGATCTGGAGCCTCTTGTCGAAGTGCATGACCGAGCCGAACTCGAGCGAGCCATGGCGATCGACGCGAAGCTGATCGGGATCAACAATCGCGATCTTCGCACCTTTTCGATCGATCTGGCGACCACCGAGCAGTTGATCGGCCTCCTGCCGGAAGGACGCGTGGCCGTGAGCGAAAGCGGGATCGTCTCCGGAAGACAAGCGGCCCGTCTCCGGTCCCTGGGCGTGGATGCGATTCTTGTCGGGGAAGCTCTGATGCGGTCGGACAATCCGAAGGCCAAGGTGGCCGAGTTTCACAGAGAAGGCGGGGCGAAGGGGGGGTGGCGGCCGCCGGGCGGGTAGCCCAGGCCTTCTTCGCATGCCGGTTCGAGTCAAGATTTGCGGGATCACCTCGCTCGGCGACGCGCGGATGGCGATCGACGCGGGAGCGGACGCTCTCGGATTCATTCTCTATCCTGGGAGCCCACGCTACGTGCCGCCATCCTCCGCCGCGGAAATCCTTGAGGCGATTCCGCCTTTGGTGGAGCGGGTCGCCGTTCTTGTCAATCCCACCGACGGTGAAATCGAGCGGATCGAATCGGTGGCGGGATTCAGCGCTTGGCAGCTGCACGGGAGCGAAAGCGCAGCATTCTGTTTCTCGCTTCGGCCTCGGAAGGTGATCAAGGCCATTCGCCCTCCGTGGCCGGACGTCGCGGAATTCTCCTTTCCTTCCGCGGCACTGCTTTTGGACAGTCCGTCGTCTTCTTGGGGCGGGAGCGGAAAGACGCTTGATTGGCCGCTTGTGCGTAAGTTTGCCGAGAGACTGCGCCAGCCCTTTATCCTGTCCGGAGGCTTGACGCCTGAGAACGCCCCGGAGGCAATCGAGCAGACCCATCCTTTCGCTGTCGACGTGGCAAGCGGGGTGGAGCTTGCCCCTGGCAAAAAGGATCCAAAGCGTGTATGGGAGTTTGTGCGAAGATGCAAGGGTGTTTAGCTAGCCTGCCGGATGCCGGCGGCCATTTCGGGCATTACGGAGGGAAGTTTGCGCCAGAATCGCTCGTGGCGGCCCTGGCGGAACTTGAGGAAGCCTACCGGCTCGCGAAAGCCGATCCGGCTTTCGGAAAAGAACTGGCACAGCTGCTCCAGGCGTATGCGGGCAGGCCGACTCCGGTTACTTATGCCGCTCGCCTGACGGAAGGTTTGGGCGGCGCGCGCATTTATCTCAAGCGGGAGGATCTTCTCCATACCGGGGCGCATAAGATCAATAACACGCTGGGCCAGGCTCTCCTCGCCGTGCGGATGAACAAGAAGCGAGTCATTGCCGAGACTGGCGCCGGCCAGCATGGGGTAGCTACCGCGACCGTTTGCGCCCGGTTCGGCCTCGCGTGCACGATTTACATGGGTGAAGTCGATATGGAGCGTCAGGCGCTGAACGTTGCCCGCATGGAGATTCTTGGCGCACAGGTCGTGGCTGTGCGCGCCGGGCAGCGCACTCTCAAGGAAGCCGTCAATGCCGCGATGCGCGATTGGACGGCAACCGTGCGCTCGACCCATTACATCCTTGGCTCGGCACTTGGTCCGCATCCCTATCCGATGTTGGTGCGAGACTTTCAAACCGTGATCGGCCGGGAGGCACGAGGGCAAATCCTGGAGAGCGCGGGAGCATTGCCTCATGCCGTCGTGGCTTGTGTCGGAGGAGGAAGCAATGCGATCGGCATCTTTCATGGATTCTTGGACGATCCAGAGGTGCGTCTCGTCGGGGTCGAGGCCGGCGGGCGGGGCGATCAACTGGGAGACCATGCCGCTCGCTTTGCGGCCGGAGGTGTTGGAGTCCTGCAGGGAACTCGCACCTACCTGCTGCAGGATGCCGACGGCCAGATTGCCTTGACCCACTCGATCTCTGCGGGATTGGACTATGCTGCCGTCGGTCCCGAGCATGCCTATCTTCGGGAAGTCGGAAGGGCCGAATACACGGCCGCAAGCGACCGAGAGGCACTGGATGCCTTCTATCTCCTGGCGCGTACGGAAGGCATTGTCCCGGCACTGGAGAGCGCCCATGCCATCGCTCATGCCATCCGGTTGGCCAAGAAGCTCCCCCCCGAGGCGGTGCTTCTGGTCAACCTTTCCGGCCGTGGAGACAAAGATGTCGAACAGGTGGTGCGGATGCAGCGCCCGGGGGGGGCAGGCGGTGACTTTGTACCAAAGGACGTCTCTCCTCTCTAAAGTTTCCAGTCCCGTGAAGGGACGCGACTCCTTTCCCGGAGGCGTCCGATCGGAGTTGAGCCTGTGGAATCGATGATGCAACCAATGAAAAGAGAGGAAGTGACCGCATTTCGCAGGGAAGGGATTCTCTTCGTCATTTCCGCCCCTTCCGGGACAGGGAAGAGCACCCTGTGCGAAAATTTGCGCCGGACGCCGGATTTCGTCTTTTCGACATCCTGCACGACCCGGCAGCCCCGGCCCGGAGAAGTCGATGGGGAGGATTATGTTTTCCTGGACGAGCAACAGTTTTTTGCCAAGGTCGCCGCAGGCGAGTTTCTTGAGTATGCGAAGGTCCATGGTTGCTGGTACGGGACTTTGCGGCACACGGCGCTGGAAGCTCTCTCCGAAGGAACGGATGTCCTGCTGGACATCGACGTTCAGGGGGCAAAGAATATTCGCAACCAGGAGGACTCCCGCCTCAAAGCGGCCCTCGTAGACGTCTTTATCATGCCTCCAACCTTCGGCGAATTGGAGCGCAGGCTGAGGAAGCGCGGAACGGAGAACGAAAGCGAGATCAAGCGGAGACTGGAACGCGGCCGGGAAGAGATGAAGGCGTGGAAGGAGTTTAAATACACGATTCTCTCCGGTTCCGTGGAGGAGGACCTGACCAAGTTCCGCGCGATCATGCGAGCCGAGCGATATCTGAGTCGGAGACTGACTCTGCGTGAAGAATAGCGCGCCCACCGTTCTTCTCGGCGTTACCGGTTCGGTCGCGGGCTCCCGCGCGATCGAGCTGGCTAGCCAACTGACCAAGGGGGGTTATCTCGTCGATGTCGTGTTGACGTCCGGAGCTCTCCACTTCGTTCGGCCTCTTGCCTTCGAAGCCGTTACTCATCGATGTGCTTACACCGACGAGAGCCATGGGATCTTAGCGGGTCGGGCCATTCACATCGAACTGGCGGAGCGTGCCAGAGTCGTTCTCGTGGCTCCAGCCACCGCGGACCTGATCGGCCGATATGCGTGCGGCCTGGCGCCGGATTTGCTGACCTCTCTCCTTCTCGCCACCGCGGCGCCTGTCCTCCTGGCGCCCGCGATGAATACGCAGATGTGGAAGCATCCTGCGGTTCGTGACAATGTTGCCCTGCTGGAAAGGCGGGGCGTGCGATTTGTGGGACCGGAGAGCGGCCTTCTCTCTTGCGGAACCGAGGGTCCCGGACGACTTTGGCCCGTGGATCAGCTCTATGCCAAAATCCGAGAGCTTGTGCCTGCGGAAACGCATCTCCTCCACCCGTCAAAACAGGGAAGAAAAGAGCTTGCCGCGCCCGGGCAAAGACCGTTCTCTTTGCCTAGTGAGGAGGACAAGAGCAAGGAGGTGAGCGAGATGGCAGAAAAAAAGAAGCCCGCGAAGAAGCCGACGACCAGGAAGACGGAAAAGAATAGCAAGAAGGCACCGACCTCGAAGAAGAAATAGGAAGAGGCTCCCGGCGACCGGAAGAGACTGGCGGCAGTTGAGCTCGAGGCTCGAAGCGGTGGTTGGAACAGCGTTCGCACCGCCGATCGAGCGATCCCGTCTGCGGAATCGGACCGTCCGGCGAGCCCTGCGGAACGCGCTCGGGGAGCCAACCGGAGAAAGGCGAGGGGGCAAGCGTGAGCGAGAGTTTGCGGATGGAGGCGCGGCCGGTCGTTGCGATCCTGATGGGGAGCCAATCCGATTGGCCTGTCCTCCAGGGTGCATCCGAGGTATTGCAGGAGTTTTCCGTGCCTCATGAGAAGACGATTGTCTCCGCTCACCGCACCCCCGAAAAGCTGCGTCACTATGCTTTATCGGCAACCGAGCGCGGGATCAAGGTCCTGATTGCGGGCGCCGGGGGGGCGGCGCATTTGCCGGGAATGCTCGCGGCTTACACTCCGCTTCCGGTCCTCGGCGTCCCTGTCGAAACGCGGGCCTTGCGAGGAGTGGATTCCCTATTGTCGATCGTGCAGATGCCATATGGCATTCCGGTGGGCTGCCTGGCGATCGGGGAGGCCGGCGCGCGAAATGCCGCCTTGCTCGCGGTTTCGATCCTTGGCTTGGAGAATCCGGAACTCGCCGAGCTCTTGCGCGAGTTTCGCAGCGCGCAAACGCAGCGGGTTCTCGATCAGACGATATGAGTCCAAAGTTTCCCGGCGCATCTGTTGGGATCCTAGGTGGTGGCCAGCTTGGACGCATGCTTGCCGGAGAAGCGCGAAGGATGGGCTACCGGGTCGCGGTTTTCGATCCCGATCGGGAGAGCCCGGCAGCCGCGTTGGCGGACCGCCATTGGTGCTCCGACTTTTCCGATCCGAAGGCGTTGGCGGAATTTGCGAACGCTGCCGACGTCATCACCTACGAATTCGAGAACATCCCGGTGGAGAGCTTGGCCTTTCTCGATTCGAAGGTCTCTGTTTTCCCTTCTCCGGAAATTCTTCGAATCTGCCAGGATCGCATCCTGGAGAAGGACTTTCTGGTTCGGCAGAACTGTCCGGTACCCGCCTTCTGTCGCATTGAGAGTGCAGGCGATCTGACAAAAGCCCTCCAGATTGTGGGGATCCCGGCCGTGTTGAAGACCGCGCGGCTTGGATATGATGGAAAGGGACAGGCGGAGGTGCTTGCCCAATCGGATTTGGAGCGTGCGTGGCGGCGACTGGGAGAGTGCCCGGCGATCCTGGAGAAGAAGGTGCCGCTGGAGGCGGAGCTCTCCGCCATCGTGGGGAGGTCCGCAGCGGGAGCCATCACGGTCTTCCCGATTCCCAGGAACTTCGATCGAGAGGGCATTTTTGATTGTTCGCTGGTTCCATCCGGATTGGGAGAGCGCGTCGAAAGAGCCGCAGGGGAGATTGCCGTGGAGATTGCTTCCGCCCTTGGACTGGTTGGCGTGCTCGCCGTTGAGTTTTTTCTTGCCGAAGGGGGACAGCTGCTGGTCAACGAACTCGCTCCGCGGCCGCACAACTCCGGACACTTTACTCTGGACGGCTGTATCACGAGTCAGTTTGAACAACAGCTGCGGGCCATTGCCGGACTGCCTCTGGGCGATGTCCGTTCGCGAGGACCCCTCCTGCTCCGCAATCTGCTGGGCGACCTATGGGCGCAAGGCGAGCCGGATTGGGCGGCCCTTCTCTCCTTGCCGGGCTTGCGCCTCCATCTCTACGGAAAAAGTCGGCCGCTCGCGAAGCGGAAGATGGGGCATTACTCCGTGATCGCTTCTTCGATGGAGGAAGCGCGGGAGATCGACGAACGAGCGCAAGCGATTCTCCGGCTGGGCCCGGAAATGTAACGGTTTCCGGCGTCTATCGGTACCAAGCGTACCATTCCACGCAGATCTTCTCACAGCGTTCCGGCTCGCCTGCCGCCCGGAAACGCCACCAGGCGGTAAAGCCGCGCGTCTGGTATCCCGCGGGCTGAAGCGTGAACCAGGAGGAAAGGAGCCAGGGAAGCAGCGCGGGAGTCGGCGGGCGGCCGAGGCAAGGAATCGTGGAGATCATGGGTCCGATGTCGAAGCGAAAGAGCAGATCGGGGTTCGACGGTTGCCAGCCCCAGCGGGAAAAGTAGATTTCGAAACGGTCGGTCTTTGGGCGGCTGGCGAGGGGAAGGACCGGATACTCGGCCTGGATCCGGATCCGCTTGGTTTCCCGGATTTCGAAAACCATGGGAATGACCCAGGCATTGAGCACCGGGTGGCCATTCCTTTCCCCCAGGCGGGCAAGCTCTTCCGGGGCCTCTTCCCGAAAGGCATCAACCGGCCTTTCCTGGTCCCACGCGCGAAACCAGAGCGGCGGATTCCGGGGATCTTCGTCCGAGTAGAAGCGAAGTTTGGTTCTCCGGTCGCTGTTCTGCAGCACGACCTCTTCCTGGTAGAGCACGCGGGGACTGAGCCGTGGGGGAGGAGTGGCAGGGGAGGCCGAGGCTGGTTTCCCGGGAACGAGTTGAGCATAGGCGTTGTCGGCAAGAAGCCGGACCGGCAGAGCGCGCGCCTGGGCCGAGAAAAGGCAACTTCCCAGGCAAAAGAAGGCGGCCGTTCTTTTTCCTAGCGATTTTGCGGTAGCCATCAGCAGCTTCTCACTTCTTCCTATCGTTTCATCTCGACGTGGCCCGTGCGAATTTCGCGATAGCCTGCCCACCCGAGGCTTCCGAACGCGGCCAGATGGAAGAGCAGGAGAAGGACCAAGAGCAAGATTTGCATCCGTCTCACGGTATCTCCCCAGCGCTGGTTGGCGGCTTGCCTCAAGGAGTCGGCAAGCACCCGTTCGATTCGCCGTGCCGGATAGACTCCTACCGAGGAGTGGAAGAAGTCCTTCATATCCGCCAAGAGTGCTTTTGTCGGCTCCGCCGCGGAAAGACCGAGGAGAGTGGCTACCGGCGGGTCAGCGGTGGCGAAGCTTCGGACGGCTTCGGCGGCATAGGCGGCCGCCGCTGCCTCACGAGCCGGATCCGTCGTCAGCGGCAAAAAGTGCGCTTCCGGTGGCGGCAGAAAGGGCTCCAGCCCCCCGAGGCGAATGGTTTCCCGAGCCCGCTCGAACGAGATATCGTTCCAAGAAGAGGTCGCCAAGACCTCCCGGGCCCAGTGCGCGACGGCACGATGGACGGCGGGGAGGGTGTGGGCGGCACCCACGGACAACAGCACGGCGAACAGGGTCGAGAGGGCCGCGAGAGCGCAGAGCGGGTGGCGCCCAGCCCTGGATGCGAAGCCTCGATTCCAGAGGAGAGCCGAATGACGGAGCAACGTCCAGGAAAGGGCTGCGCAGGCGAGAGCGAGCCCCAGAGCGCCGACCATGGCGCCCGGCTCTTTGCCTGCCAGCTCGACCAGGGCCGCGCCGGAGAAGGAGAGCAATTCGATGATCCGCCCCATGGGATCGGCCTCCGGCCGAGGCTACGGATCGAATGCCCCTTCCGTCAACGAATCGATCTCTGTTCCGAGAGCCGTTGGAGGGAAAACAAGGTTGACGACGGCCGGAGAGTACCCTATTCAGGAATTCCCATGCAAAGATCAACAAAACAGCATGGGTTCCGTCTTTTTTTTGCCATTCTCGTCGCGGTAGCAATCAGCCCATCTGCTTGGGCCAAAACTAATTATTATCCGCTGAAGAAGGTCCTCTCTTCCGCCGGTCAGAAAGCGGGACAACTCTCACCGGATGACTACATCACCGTCACCGTGGATGGAGCGAAGAGGAAGGTCGCGGTCTGGAGTTCCGCTCCCAGCCGACCCTTTCGGCGCATCGGTGTCCTGGAGACGAACCGGTGGCGGAAGCATGCGGCGCGGCTCGCGGCGAAGAACGGTGGCGACGGCATTCTCTTGGTGGGCCGCGAAGAGGAGCCCTATGTGCCGGCTTGGGTAGGTCGTCAAGCCGGCACGCTCCGTTTTAGCGAATTTCGCTACTGGTGGGTGATTGTCGGTCCCGATGGAAAGTGACCGGCCTCTTTCCCCCAAAGCACTCGCGAGGACAACTTCATTTCTCCGTCATCGTGGCTTTTCCGGGCGGTCGGCAGATCTTTTGCCGCAATTGGCTGGCCCGGAGTTGTTGGCGGCGGATAAATTGGGGCAAAGCCTGTCTGCGAAGGCCCACGTGGTGGAACGGCAGACACACGGGACTTAAAATCCCGTGGGGGGAAACTCCCGTGTGGGTTCGAATCCCACCGTGGGCAGCCTTCTTCCGTTACTGGGAAGCTCAGGAAGTGAGGATGGGCAGAGCATGCGATTGGTGAATCAGCAAAGCTTGGCGTACGGTGGGCTCTTCGTTTTGGCCTGCGGCCTCTTCCTTGGTTGCGCCGCATCGATGAAAGCGGAAAATGCGCTCGCCTCGCGCGTACAGGCAGGTTCGGCGCTTCTTTGGGACGAGAATGCGAAGAGACCGCTATTCCGGCGTCAAGTGGATGCACCCCATCCGCCGGCGAGTACGACCAAGTTGATGACGGCTCTGCTCGTCTATGAGAAGACAGGGCTTGCGGGAGAGGTTGTCGTCTCTGGCGAGGATCTCCCGAGCGCCGGCGAGGTGTCGACCGTCCGCCTGCTGCCGGGCGATCGATTGATGGTGGCCGATCTCGTCCGGGCCCTTCTCATCAGCTCGAGCAACGAGGCTGCTCTCGCGCTTGCCCGGCACACGTCCGGGTCGGTCGGCGCGTTCGTTGCGGAAATGAACGCCCGAGCAAAAGAGCTGGGTTGCGAGAAGACTCACTTCGTCAACCCGAGCGGACAGACCGAGCCCGGGCATTTGAGCTGCGCCCGCGACCTCCTGCGTATTTTCGAGGCCGTGCTCGCGGTCGAACCCTTGCGCGGCATCTGCGCCAGCGAGAGCTACTCCCTCCGCTCCGCCGGAGGGAAGCCCGTGCAGTACTTGATGAATACGAATCGACTGCTGGGTCCCTATCCGGGAATGGGTCCCGCCAAGACCGGATGGACGCGGGAGGCGCGGCATACCTATGCCGCCCTGTGTCAGCGAGGAGAACGCAAGGTGGCCCTGATCCTTCTCGATAGCCCCAATAAGTGGACGGATGCGGTGGCGCTTTTCGATTACGCCTTCGATGGAAACGGGAGCGGAGGCGACTCGGGCCTTTAGCCGGCTGGGCCTCGTTCCGAAAGATTGTCGTAGATGGCCAAATAGTCCCGAGCCATTCGTTCCGCAGTAAACCGCTTTTCGAAGGAGAGGCGAATCTGTTTCCGGGAGAGTTGCGCCGCAAGCGGCACCGCTTGGGCAGCTTCCTCGACGTTCTGAACAAGAAAGCCGGTTGTTCCGGGTTCGAGAATTTCCGGAATCGCCCCGTAGGGAAAAGCAATCACCGGCGTCCCGCAGGCCAGCGCCTCGATCGCGGACAGTCCGAAGGGTTCCGGCCATTGGATGGGGAAGAGCATGGCTACGGCATCTCCAATCAAGGATTGCTTCTGGCGTTCATCGACTTCCCCGAGGTAATGGACATGGGGGAGGGAGAGAAGCGGACGAATGGCATCGATATAGTCGGCGTCGTTGCGGGGATCCATTTTTGCGGCGATGAGCAGCTCCAGGCCCGCACGCCGGGCGATCTCGATCGCCAAGTCGGGTCGCTTCTCCACAGAGATTCGGCCCAGGAAGACGAGATATCCCCCGCTTCCACTGCCCAGGGAGTAGAGATTCTCGGGCAGGCCGTGAGGAACGGTTCCCGCCCAGTTGGCATGAGGAAGAAACTGACGCTGCGTTTCGGAAATGGCCACCACCGGCATTTCCGGGAAGCCGTGGAAAAAGACCGCGAGTTCCGGGGTATCGAGCCGGAGGTGGAGGGTAGTGACCGAGCGGTTGGCCCGGCTGCGGAAAAAGGGGAAATGAAGAAGCTCGGTGTGGAAATGGAGAAGATCGAACTCGGCTTCGGACCGGAGTGCGGCGTCGACCTCGAGTAGGAAGTACGGGAGGTAATCTCGGCAACCCGGAAGTTTGCGAAGGCTTTGGGGGCAAACGGCTCGAAGCCGTGCGCGGGTGATCGAGTCCCCGCTCGCGAAAAGAGTCACTTCATGGCCGAGATCGACTAACGCCTCCGTCAAAAAGGAGACGACCCGTTCCGTTCCGCCGTAGCCTTCTGGCGGAACCCGCTCTACCGGCGGAGCAATTTGCGCGATTCGCACGAGACGTCAGGTTGGGAGGGTGTCAGAGCGTTGTCAAGCCGCGGTGTCACTTTCCCCTCCAGAGGCGCTTTGCCGCTGGGGACGCTTCTGGTTGGGATCTCTCGGACGGAGTGCCGCACGGACGGAGTGCCGCACGGACGGAGTGCCGCACGGACGGAGTGCCGCACGGACGGAGTGCCGCATTGTCATCTTGTTCGGCATCCGTCAGAGTGATCTTATGGTTGCCATCTTACTCCGCCGTTGGCGAGGCGGGCGATGGCGGCGAGAGCCAGCGTTCTCCTGCCTTTCCATTTGGCTCGGTGCGCTCGCCGCGATCGGCTCGCCGGAATCCGCGGAAGCCCTTGCCGCGTGCGATCGGGCGACGGTCGAGGTGATTCGTCGCACGCTGCCGGCCGTGGTCTCCATATCCGTTGAAAAAAGGGGTCGCGGTTTGTTTGGGCCGACGCGGAAAATCGAAGGGATGGGAACTGGCCTGGTGGTTTCGAAGCAGGGTGACGTGATCACCTGCGCGCATGTTCTTGGCAAGAGGTTGTCCCGGAGGGAGCTGCTCGTCACCTTTTTTGACGGGAGGGTGCGGCTCGCTCACTTGATCTGTTCGGCTCCAGGCGCGGATCTCGCGCTTCTTCGCGTGGAGCCCGGGCCGCTGCCCGGCGTCTTTCGCTATGGAAATCTTTCCGAAGGGCAGCTGGGGACGACCGTGCTCGTGCTTGGGTCCGGCATGGGCTATCGGAACACGGTATCGCGAGGCATCCTTAGTTCGTGTCCGAGGAGGGTGGACCTTCAAGAAGGGGAAGACCTCTCCCTCCTGCAGGTGGATGCCGCAGTAAACCAAGGGGACAGCGGGGCTCCCGTCCTGGATCTGGACGGAAAGCTGGTCGGACTCTGCTTCGCCAAGGTGGCCGGGCTCTCGGTGGAGGGGGTTGGCCTCGTCATCCCGGGCCTGACCGTAGCGCGGTGGCTCGACCGCCGATTGACCGGAGGAGACCATCGGGCCAGGCCTTCAAAAGGAGTAGACGGTTTCCACCGCCCACAGGAACGCGGGGCCGCTCGAGACCGGGAAAAGAAGGGTTCCCACGGGGGAAAAGGGAGTCCCGTAGACGGCAGCACCCCAGTCCATGCGAAACTCGGTTCGCAGCATCAGATTCTCCCAGAGGTCAAAGCCGAGCGTGGCCGTCGCGCTCCAGATGTCTGCAGGCCCCGCATGGTCGGAAAGGATCTCGTTTGCGCTTCCGTGAATCCAGTCGGCGCGCAGGGCAAGGCTCGTGAGGCTGTTGGCCTGGTACTTTGCCCATAGGCTTGCCCCGAGCCAAGTCGCCGATTGGCGTGCCCCGCTTCCGGGGACACCGATGCCTTCGTAGAACCCTCCCGTCGTCTCGCAGGCAAGCAGCAGCCGGTCGCGTGTCGCCTTGGGAATCCACTCGCCCCAGACATCCCCTAGGAAAAAGGGGGCAGCGCGGTTGAGCGGGCTCTCGACAAAGACTCCGGTTCCGGGAGCGGATGGGGAGAGTCCAAAGCCGGGAGGGTTTGCCCCGTTGGGTCCGTAGAGGCCGCTGGCGACAAGACGGGCGTTTCGCGCCGGCGCGTCGAATCCCGCGGAGGCGAGGAAGAGATAGGCAGCCGAATTGCCAAGGGTATTGTTGTTCTGTCCAAAAAAAGGGAAGCCCGCCCGAGCCGCATTGAAGGCCCCGTCAAGGACCCCGAGAGTGGTTTCCACCCAATCGAGCGGTCGATAGACCGCTTCCGTGCCCGTTACGATCTCCGGAATCAAGTTGGTGTAGAGATTTCCATAGGTGAAGTTGAGATTGGCGGGGCGCTCCATGACCTCGAACCCCAAGGGGGGAACGAACTTGCCCACCTTTACGTCGATGGCGTTGCCGATGGGGATGCGAAAGATGGCGTAAGCTTGGGCCAGGAGAAAGCTCGCGCTGTTTCGGGCGTTCCCGGCCTCCGTGGGGACGCCCGGACCGGCCAGGTTGTCGGGTCCGCCCATGGCGGCGGCATCCTGTCCGACAAAAATGTCCGCCCGAAAACCGGTTTCCCAGCGGTTCTGGTCATCCAGCGGCTTTTCGAAAAGCAAGCGCACGGCGTTGAGGTTGAATCCTCCCCCGGCGATCCCGTCGTCGGCCATTCGCGTCGGGATTCGGGCGCTGGGGGGAAGAAAATTGTCGACGTAGGAGCTGTCGAGGTAACCGTTCAGGCGAAGACCGGGAGGAGCGGATTGCACGGCGATTCCCCCTTCCTCCAGGGCTTTCTGCAGCTCCGCCGCCTGGGGCGCGACGGAAGGTGCGGAGAGGAGGGAATCGGAGGACTGGGCCTTTGTCGGAAGGGCGGGGGCGAGCCCGATCCAGGCCAGAGCGGCAAAGACGCGGGCGGGGAGCGGGAGCGAAGGAGAGCGACATTGCTTGGCCGGAGCGCCAGCGGAGAGACCCCAGGGGATGGCCGGAGCAGAATGCAGTGTCGAAGACATGTCAAACTGACCGCTTTGAGAACAAATGATCTGACCGTTTCGGTTGTTGGCTTGTTGTTTCTTTTGGGGTTCTTGCCCTTGCCCCGGGGCAAGGGCAAAAAGTTCTCGTCGC
>JAQTUK010000010.1:0-21828 GCA_028710285.1 Methylacidiphilaceae bacterium
GGAGGGTGGACCTGTTACTGGATGCAGACGGGAATCCCTGGGTGCTGGAGGTGAACACGATTCCAGGAATGACGGAGACGAGCCTTCTGCCGAAAGCCGCGCAGGCGGCCGGGATCGCTTTCCCGCAACTCTGTGAAAGGGTGCTTCGGCTCTCTTGGTCGGAAAGGAAGGGAGGGCGATGAACCGCTTCCGCAAGCCAGTCCGTCGAAAACGATCCCGGCAGAGCGTGCTGCAGACAAGGGCGGGTCCGCAGCAACGTCGGCGGGCGTTTCTGCGGCGTGTCTCGTCCTTGGTTCTCCTCGTGGCCGGCCTTTTCGTCGTCGGCACGGGCGGGTATTATGCGGGGACCCGCTTGGCTCTCCCCTTTCTCGCCGGCGATTCGCGGTATGCGCTCCAGGACATCCGCATCGAGGGCACGGCTCATCTGCCTCGCAAGGAGATCTTGTCCGCATCGGGATTGCACCTGGGCCAGAACTTGCTGGGAGTCTCGCTGCCGGCGGTCTACAAAGCGGTTGCGGCCCTTCCCTACGTGCAGCGAGCTTCGGTTCGCCGAGAGCTTCCCGATCGCGTCACCATCACGGTCGAGGAGCGGGTTCCGCTCGCAAAGCTCTGGACGAAGGGAAAGCGGTTCGCGGGTCAGAATCTGTGCATCGACCTCCAGGGAGTTGTGTTCGTGGCGAGGAAGGGCGAGGTCGTTGCGCTCTTGCCCGAGATCGAAGGGGTGCCCTCCGATGATCTGGAGATCGGCAATCGCCTGGACAGTCCGGAATGCCGTGCGGCGCTGCGACTGCTCCGGTTGCTTCAGGGGACACCCTCCTTGCGGAATCTTCTCGATCCAGCGAGCCTCGATGTCTCGGGCCATCTCTGCCTGAGAGTCGTCACCCGCGATGGGATCAGCGTCGCCTTGCGCTTGGATCATCTCGAGAGGCAGATGAAGAGGCTGCAAAAAATCTACACCTTTTCGCAGAGCCGGGGTCGCAAGGTGGCTTCCGTCGACTTAACTCCGGAGCAGAATGTTCCGGTCATTTTCGAATATTGAATCATTAGGAGGCTTTCGATGTTTGGGGGCAAATCTCGGTCCGTCCTTGTCGGATTGGAAGCGGGAACCAGCAGAATCAAGGTGGCCGTCGCCGAGCTCCGTGCCGAAGGATCCCTTTCCCTCCTCGGAGTAGCGGAGAGCGCGTCGACGCACATTCGCAAATGCGAAATTACGGATTTCGAGATGACGCAGAAGGCGATCCACCAGGCGATCCTGGATGCGGAAGCGAAAACCGATGTTTCGATCGGAGAGGTTTACCTGGCGATTTCCGGCGCCCACATTCGCTCCTTCCAAAGCCGTCTCGCTCTCGACCTAGGCGAGAATGGGACGATGATCGAGGAGGGCCATCTGCGCGAGCTGCGCGAGCTCGTGCGCCAGCAGGCCCTGCCGCCGGGCCAGATCTTGCTGCACGATCTGTTGCAGAGCTACATTCTCGACGACGGCACGGCCACCGCCAACCCGGTCGGTCTCTTTTCTCGCCGGCTGATGGCCGACTATCACCTGGTTTCCGGGATCGCGACGCGTCTTCAGACCACGGTCCACTGCGTGAAAGAGCTCTCTCTGCACGTCAAAGGCTACGCCCTGTCGAGCTACGCCACCGCCCAGGCTCTCCTTACCCCCGAGCAAAAGAGCTATGGCGCCATCGTCATCAACTGCGGAGCAGGAATCACCGATTATATCGTTTATCGGAATGGCTTCGTGGCCCATTCCGGTACGCTGGGGGTGGGAGGAGACCATCTCACCAACGATCTTGCCGTAGCGGTCAAGATTCCGTTTCCCCGAGCGGAGGAACTCAAGAGAACCCATGGCACGGTGGATCTGCGGGAGGAAACGGCTTATCGACGGGTCAGCCTTCCCGCAGAAGGGCCCTACGAGCAGCGATTTGTCCCGATGCCCCTGATCGTGGAAGTCCTCCAGGCGCGTCAGTCGGAGATTTTGGAAATCATTCGAGAGGATTTGGAAGCGCAGCCATTCTGGGAAAGTTTCTCCGGAACGATTTTTCTGACGGGCGGAGGCTCCCATCTGGACGGCATTCAGAAATTGGCCGGAAAGGTTTTTGATCGGCCCGTGGAGACGGCAAAGCCGCTTGTCTTCCAGGGAGAGGTCTCCTGCGAGGGGAAACAGGAGTGGACGACCGTGCTGGGCCTCTTGCGGTATGGGCGGATCGTGGAGAGGCAAGAGAGCGGGGGCGGCCGTTGGGATCGCATGGGCCGGTCGTTGCGCCGGTTTCTTTCCGGGATTCGTTTTTTTTAGGGGAGAATCCGGGCAGCGGGTGAAGCAGCATGAATATTCGCATCGTCGGAGCCGGCGCCGCGGGAATCAACGTTCTCGACGAGTGGATTCTCCTCTCCGATTGTCCGGAAGGAAGTCTGGCCTGCGACGGAGAGGCTTCCTCGGTCGAAGGGTCGCTTGCTTCGGAGAAGCTTCTTCTCGCTCCCGGCCTGGTGGGAGGACTGGGCTGTTTTGGGAGCCGCGATCTTGCCTGGCGGCTGGTGGGGCAGGAGAATCAGCGTTTGGACAGGCTCCTGGGGGATTGCACCAGTCTATTGATCGTGACCGGCCTTGCCGGGGCAACGGGCGCGACGGTGGCCGAAGCCCTTTCTCTTAAGGCTTGCGAGCGGGAGATCCCGACCACGATTTTTGGCCTCCTCCCGTTTCCCTTTGAAGCCGAGGAGCGGCAGAAGGCGGCGGAAGCCGCCCGAGAGGGGTTCTCGGCCGAGGCTTCTGTTTTTCTTTTCTCGACGGCGCGGGTCTTCCCGGAAGACGCCGATTCCGGCGTCGCTCCCGTGCGGCGCGGCTTGCGTGAACTTCAGGGGGCAATCGCCCAATGGGTCGATGCCTGGTCGGCATTGGCCAATGGAATCGTCCTCCCGGTTCGGCAAGGAGACGAAGCGCAGGCTTCTCCATTCGCGGGGGCCGGTGAGATTCAGGATTGCCATGTTTTTACGGAAGAAGCGGGCTCTTGCCTCGATGCCTCCTCGTTGGCGTTCCTGGAGAGCCGCGAATTCGGACAGGCAGCCGAGGGAGCCGACCGTTGCCTGGGATACGTCGAGGCGGGCGAAGAGGCTTCGGGCTGGGAGTGGGAACTCGAGAGGCGGCTCCAGGAGCATCTCTCCAAAGGGGCGCGCATCTCCTTTTTCCGGCGAAAGCGAGCACGATCGATGAGAAATCGCCTCTTGCTCCTTCTCGGGCGAGCCACCCCTCGGCTCCCCAAACCGGCACCCTCGAAACGGGTTCCCGAAGAGCGGATCCAGGCTCGTGCGGATGTGCCGGTGCATTCACGCATCGCGGTCGCGCCGGAAAGGGATCTCGCCCATTCCTCTGCGGAAAACACCCCGTTTGCGAGAACGGCAGCCACCTTGCACAAGGGAGAAAATCTCGACATTCCTGCCTTTCGGCGGAGGCTCGGGAACCGAGCGGCGGGGAAATGACTTCTGGGAATCCCGGAAGCCGAGTCGGGGTTGGGTCGCGAAGGCGAGGCGCTGTGCCAAGGAGGCACGGAAGATAACTCATGGACACCGTCTGGCGGCAAAAGCAGGATCCCGAGGGCGGCTTTACGGCTTTCGACAGCCCCATCCGCCAAAAGCGGCTCGAAAAAGGGCTTGCGCAGAAAGAGGTGGCCAGCCGTGTGGGGATTACACGGCAGGCCCTTCACTCCATTGAGACCGGGCGCTACATTCCGAACACGCTCGTCGCCATCCGACTGGCGCGAGCGCTCGGAAGCCGGGTGGAGGAGATCTTTCCCTGTTGGGAAGGAATCGACCTGCCTCTCTTGTCCGGCCCGTTTCCACAGGTCGAAGGCGGGAGGCGGCTCGTCTTGGCGGATGTACGCGGCCAGCTGATTCCCTACCCGGTCGAACGTCTGGAAGAGGGTTCGGGGGCCTTTGTGGCGGCCGACGCTCTCCTTGCGGGCGACGGTCAGGCGGGTGGTCGGTGGACGCTTCTCTCCTCCGCTTCCGCCATACAACGCAGCGCCTTCCTGCTCGGCTGCGACCCCGGGATCGGCCTGCTTGTCGAGAGAATCGCCGCAGTGAGCCGGGACCGCCTGCGCTGGGTTCCCTGCGCGAGCGAAAAGGCGGCGGCGGCCCTTCGAGCAGGTCAGACGCACTTGGCGGGCTGCCATCTTCCCGGCGGGGAAGGACGCAACAACGTTGCGCTCGCACGAGAGGCCTTGCAGGGGGTCGGTGGCGTCTTGATCCGGTTTGCGCGATGGGAAGAGGGAATCGCCGTCGCGCCAGGGAATCCGATGGGTGTTCGCTCCGCGGAAGACCTTGCCAATCCGGGGCTGCGCTTTCTCAATCGGGAGGTGGGAGCGGGGAGCCGAGCCCTTCTGGACGACCTTCTGCAAAAACAGGGGATTCCCGGGAGTGCGATCCGAGGGTATGAGACAATGGCTCGCAGCCCGGTGTCCGCCGCACGGGCGGTGGCCGGCGGCGCGGCCGACGCCGCCTTGACCAATCGCGCCTGCGCACAGGCGCAGGGGGTCGAATTCATTGCCCTGGGTGCCAGCGAGTTCGACTGGATCGTTCCACAAGATCAAGTCGATCATCCCACCGTTGCCCTGCTCCTGGATCTGCTCTCGGATTCGCGGATGCGGGCCGAGTTCGCCGTTCTGCCTGGCTATGAGGTCAGCCGGATGGGGACCGTCGCGGCGCGATTCGAAAGAGAAAGCGCCGTGCGATAGCGGCGGCTAACCTGGGTCGATCGTGGCGGCGGGGGCCGCGTCGGAGTTCTGCGCTTCCCAGAGCCGTCGGTAGAGCCCGCCCTGAGCCAGAAGGTCGCTGTGCCGGCCCGATTCGGAAAAGTGGCCTTCGTTCAACACGTAGATCCAATCCATTTCGCTGGCCAGGTGAAGCCGGTGGGTGACCAGCAGCGTGGTTTGTCGGGAAGAGAGAAGGAGCAAGCTCTTGAGCACTTCGGCCTCGACGGCGGGATCCAGCGATCCGGTCGGTTCGTCGAGCAGAAGGATCGGGGCGTGTCGGAGGAAGGCGCGGGCGATCCCGATCCTCTGTCGCTGGCCGCCGCTCAAGGTGAGTCCACGTTCACCGACGGGCGTCTGATAGTTCTGGGGCAGGCGCTCGATGAACTCATCGGCCCGCGCTGCGTGTGCCGCCTTTTGGATTTCGGAGCGCGAGGCGGAGGCCCTTCCCAGGGCAATGTTCTCGAGGATGGTGCCTTGGAAGAGGAGCGTATCCTGGAGAACGATCCCCATGTTCTCGCGTAACGATCTTTTGGTGACGGTCCGGATATCGATCCCGTCGATCCGGATCGCGCCGTCGGATGGCTCGAAAAAGCGGGGAAGAAGGGAAAGGAGCGTGCTCTTTCCACTGCCGGTCGAACCCACGATGGCGATGCGCTGTCCCGGAGCGATATGGAAGGAGAGGTTTTGGAGAATGGGCGGACCTCCTTCGTAGGCGAAGGAGACTTGCTCGAAGCGGATTTCCCCACGAACGCGCGGCAGGATCGTGGCACCCGGCGGGTCGGGGATTGCGTTGTCGGTTCGGAGGACGTCGAATACGCGGCCCAGGCGCGCTGCCGCATCTTCCAGGGCCCAGGCGGTGTAAGAGAGTTGCTCGAGCGGTTGATAGAGGAGTGCCAGGTAACTCAGGAAAATCCATAATTCCCCTACGGTCAGGCGGCCAAGAGCGGCCTGCTGCGCCCCAACGAAGAGGACCAGGGCGGTGCCAAGAGCGGTGATCCCCGTCGCCGCCATGACGGATAGGCTGTTGGTCCGGAGGAATTCCAGATTGCTCCGCCGGCTTTTCTCGACATGAAGGCGGAAGGAAGTGAGGGCGTTCTCTTCCCGGCCATAGGCCTGAAGCAGCTGAATGTTGGCCAGCCCCTCCGAAACATGGGCAAGAACCGTGCTTTCCTTCTCCTGCACCTCTCCGCTTTCCCTGCGGATCCGGTCCGCAAAATGGGTGATGACGAACCAGAGAAAGGGAAGGATTCCGAGCGCGCACGCCGCCAGGAGCGGGTTCATCCGGAACAGGACGACGGCGGCCGCGACCAACGTGGCGCTCGACCCCAGGACTGTGCCCAGCCCTCTTTGGAAAAGCGTCTGGATCGCCTGGGCGTCATAGACCACCCGGTAAGCTAGATCCGCGCTGACGCGGCTCCGATGAAAGGAGAGCGGAAGGCCTTGCAAGCATTCGAAGAGGTCGGTGCGAAGCAGGACCAGAGCGCGGAGCCCGCATTGATAGAGGAGAGAGGTGGCCCAGAGATTGAGGCCACCGTGCAGCACGGAAAACCCCACCAGTGCCGACGCGGCGCCGAAAGCGGCCTCCGTCGGAGAAATGGGCCAGCCGAGGAACTGCTCCTTGGCGCGAGGCGAAAGCAGGACATGGTCGATGAGCCACTGCACCGGCCAAGGGCGCAGCAGGCTTGCCGCCACCGTCAGGAAAAGGAGGAGGATGGCGAAGACCACGGAGCCCGAGTGGCCAGAAAAATAGGGGAAGGTCTCCCGATAGATGGCCCAGCGAGTCTTTCCCGTGTTTCCCGATGCCCCGAACCGCGTCTGGCGTCGCTGCTCTCTGCCTCTCATGCCCGATGCCGGAGACATGCCTCACCCTTTCTCGCCCGGAGAATCGCAGGACGAACCGAGCCGTGAGCCGAAGGGCAGCCAGGGAACCGGGACCAGGCTGAGTCGGCGACCCGCCGTGCCGACCAGTTCGGCAAGCCTGTGGCGAATCCGCAATCCCTCTCGAACCCAAAGGACAAAAGCCGGCGCCGCTCCCGCGAAGCAGAGCAGGGCGGGGCGGCCGAACGTGAAGAGACCCGCGATCGTTGCGAGGAAGCCGAATGTCCAGGCAAGAACGGCCAATGGACTTGGCTGGAGGAAGATCCCCACCCGCAGGAGTCTTTTCCCTTGAGGATAGACTTCGATCGAGGTGCGGAGACGCACACTCCACCAAGGCCCGGCAAAGACCTGAATGTCCCAGTCCTCCCAGCCGGAATCGAGCGCATAGCAATAGCGATTCTCCGCCAGGACGGATTGAATCCGGTCGAGGAGCTCGATCCGTTCGGCGCCCGATTCGCTCCAGAGAGCCACCCCTTCTCGGGAGAGTGTCTCTTTGGTTGCGCAAGCTCCCGTCGAGGTGTTCGGGCAGGGAGGAACCGGCTTGCCCCGAAGCCACGTGAGTCGCCGGGGAATGCTGCGAGCCAGGGGCTGCAGGAAAGCCAAGGCGACAAGAAGGAGCCGGTTGGGCCCGCTCGCAAAGGGGCGCGCAATCTGGGTGCGCAGCCCATAGGCCACTGCCGGAACCAGACTGGCGGAAAGCAGGAGGAGGGCTGGCGCGAGCCATGCGGGCCAGCGAAGGCAGAGCAGGACCGAAAGCAGTGTCAGGGCCAACCATTCCTCGCTGGAGACGGCCGCGAGCCAAAAGGGCTCGGGGCGAGCGTAGAGGCACTGGAAGAGACCGGAGGCAAAGGGAGCGCGGTAGACCAGAGGTGGCAAAAAGAAGAGGCGCGGAGAACTTGGCGGATAGATTCGTCCTCTCCAGGAGGCCACCCCAATCGAGCGGAAGCGCGAGAGGTGGCGAAAGCGCAGGAGACCTTCGGCCTTCCCATAACCGCCTTGCTGCCGCAGGTAGGCCGACACGGTCGAGCGCCGGTGGTGCCAAACGAGGGCCCCGGGAGCAAAGCCGAGGCGATGGCCGTGATCGAGGAGCCGCCAGCAGAGATCGACGTCGTCCCCGGCGACGCGAAATTCGGGAAGGAATCCCCCGATCTCTTCCAGCACCGCTCGACGAAACGCCATGTTGCATCCAGGGAGGTGCTCGGCCAATTGGTCTGTGAGCAGGACGTGAGTCGGGGCGCCGGGGGCTGCGGCGACGGCCGCCTGGAGAGCCGTGGTTGGCTCCGGAGCGACGTTGGGACCTCCGACCCCTGCCAGATCGCCGGACTCAAAGGCTCTGGCTAAAAAATAGAGCCAGTCCCGGTCGACGACGCAGTCGGCATCGGTAAAGGCGACGATCTCTCCTTCCGCCGCAGCGACGCCGCGGTTTCGCGCGACCGCCAACCCGAGGTTTCCTTGGCGAAGGATGCGGATGCCTTCCATGGATTCGAGGAGTCTCCCCGAGCCATCGGTGGAGCCGTCATCGACGACGATGATTTCGAAATCGGGGTATCGCAGTCGTTGCAAGGAACGGATGCAACTGTCTAGGTATCTCTCGCCGTTGAAGTTGCAGACGACTACGGAAATTTTCGGCGAATGCCGGAGCGGAAAACGGTGAACCATCGGTTCTTCCGATGAGCGAAAGAGGGCTTGCACCCGGTGAAAGCTCGTCTTTGGGCTGCGATCTTTCCGCACCAAGCCGAACGCCCAGTCGGTGATCTCCAAGCCTCCCGTAAACCATTCGTCCGTCCAGGAGAAGAGGATGGTGCCGGCCAAGCCCAGCTCGAAAACCGTTTCCACATGGGTGGCGAGCAGATCGGCCTGTTCGTTCTCCGGGTGACGCCGGGTATCCATGCCGAACTCGGTGATCAGGAGGGGCTTCTCGCCCGAGAGATTCTGGAGGCGTGCCAAATAGGCGCGGAGGTCCTTGGGTCGATGGAGGTAGAGGTTGAAGCTGAGGAAGTCGGCCGAAGGCGGATCGAGATATTCGGTCGGAGGGTAATTGGCATAGCTGACGAGCGTTTCGGGATCCACCTGTCGGACAAGGTCGATCAGGGTATCGAGATGACGCTCGATTCTCCGGACGCCGGCCCAGCGGACGAGATCGGGAGGGATCTCATTGTCGACCAAGTAAGCGAAGATCGCCGGATGACCAGCCCTCTCCCGCACCGAATTTCGGATGTGGTCATGGATTTTGCGCAGAACTCGACGATCCTTCCAAAAAAGGGTGCGTTCGACCCAGGGGATCGTCACGAGGACGCGCAGCCCCTGGTCGAGAGCGGAATCGAGCAGGTCGAGCGGTGGAACGTGGTAGACCCGGATCAGGTTGCACCCGCACTCCCTCATTCGAGAGAAGTCGTCTCGAATCGCTGCGGACTCGGGGAAAGGCGCGCCGTCGGTCGGACGAGAAGCAAAAGGCCCGTAGGTCACCCCCTGGATGGGAAATTTTCGCCCGTCTTCGAAGAAGAACTTCGCACGAACTTGGATGCGGGCGACCCCCATACGCAGTAGGAACGGCACCCTCAGAGGTGCAGGGCCGCTAACCGGCTCTTGGAGAGAATCCTAGCGACTTATGCCGAAGGTTGGCAAGGGTTGCCGACCCGTCGGGGAAGAGGCCTTGGCTTTACGGAAGGGAACGAAGCAGGATAAACAGAGACCGTGGAGAACGAACAGGAGAACGCCCGCTATGGGCTTCGGCTTGTCCACCAGGGGAAGGTTCGGGATCTCTATTCCTGGAAGGAGGAGCTTTGGCTCGTCGCCTCGGATCGGATCTCCGCGTTTGACTGCATCCTGCCCACCCCGATTCCCGGCAAGGGGAAAATCCTTACCCAGATCAGCCGCGGCTGGTTTGCCCTTCTGGCGCCTCTCTGCCTCAATCACGTCCTGGGCTACGATCTCCCGGCAGAGGTGCCCATTCCGGAGTGGGCGGGCCGGCTCACTCGAGCCAAGCCCTGCCGGCCGCTCCCGATCGAGTGCGTGGTGCGCGGATACCTGGCGGGCTCCGCTTGGAAGGAGTATCGGAGCACGGGAGGGGTGGCAGGCCATCCGCTTCCTCGGGGACTCAGGCAGGGGGATCGCCTGCCGGAACCGCTGTTCACCCCGACGACGAAAGCGGAAGTCGGGCACGATCTGCCCCTTGCTTCGCCCGAAGCGGAGAAGCGGATCGGAGCCGAACTCTACGCGCGAGTCTCCTCGCTCTCCTTGTCGCTCTACGAGGCGGGACGAGCCTATGCGGCGGAGCGGGGGATCCTCGTTGCGGACACGAAATTCGAGTTCGGGACACGAGGAGAGGAGCTTCTCCTGATCGACGAGGTGTTGACTCCCGACAGCTCCCGGTTCTGGCCTCTGTCGGAGTATCGGCCCGGGGAGGCGCAGTCCAGCTTCGACAAGCAGTTCGTGCGCGACTTCCTGGAATCCCTCGCCTGGGATAAACGGCCGCCTGCGCCGGCGTTGCCGGAGCCGATCGTGGCGCAGACGCAAGCAAAGTACCAGGAGGCGTTGCGGCGGCTTTTCCCGGAACTCGAGAAGGAGCTCGATTCGGGCGATCAGGAGCTTCGGTAGCACGGCTTCCGACTCGGAAGCCTCGTGTTGCGTAGCGTCTTGGGCACTCTGAACGCATCCTCCACTTCCGAGGTCTCGGTGGAACGAGGCCGCTTTCATTGACACGGTGTGGCGCATCGAGAGAATAGCGCGGCGGGAGCGAGACAATTTGGGCGCGACCCGGTTATATCCGATAAATGTTTCGCTTTGGGAAGCGGTTGCGCAGGAGGGAAGCCTCTTCCCGGCGGGTCGGATTTGTGAAGAAAAGCAAGAAGCGTCACGCACGTGCGCAATGGCCTGTGGCGTTGTGGGCAGGAATGCTGCTTTGCCGGATTCTTTTTGCCGGACCCGCCTTCGCGCAGACAGGGCCGAAGGCGGGAAACCCGCAGCCGGACCGCCCGCTTCGGGCGTTTCCGTCCCTGGAACAGCAGGTGCAGGGACGTCCCGCCCCCGGCAATGCTCCCTCCCTGGAAACGCTCCTGGCGGCGGTCTCGCCGATCGCTGCGAAACGGTCGGATCCGAACGCGATCGATCTGGCCGCCTGCTACCAGATGGCGGCGATCCGCTGGGATCAACTCAAGATCGACTACCAGACCCTCCGTGCCCAGCAGGCGGTGGTGGCACAAACCATGTCGGCCTTTTTCCCGCAGTTTTCCTGGGAAAATATTCAGAGCTTTCAAAACACCACGGGGGTCAGTCCCACCGTCAGCGGGGTGGTCGTGGGAACCTCCCAGGGCTACTTTTCCTTCAACTCGATCAACACCACATGGCTTCTCTTCGATAGCCTGAGGCAACAGAACCGCGTGGCCGCGGCTCGGGCGGACGCCGCCGCACAGTCCTACACGATGCAACGAGATTACCAGATGCTCTACCTGAACGTCGCCCAGGCATTTTATCAAGAGTTGAACTATGAAGGGAGCGTCTCCATCGTAGAAGATCAGATCGCCGCTCTCCAAGGGCTCGTGAGCGAGCTCGAATATCGGCTCAAGATCGGGAGGTCTCGTCCCGCCGATGTCTTCCAGGCGCAGGCGAATCTGGCCGCGGCAGTCGCCCAGCGGGAGGGGTATATCGGTTTGATGAATCAATACAAGGCGACGCTCAACTACTACTTGGGCATCGGCCCCGAGAAGGTCGATCTCAAGGAGAGCCAGGCCTTTCCCGGGTCGCAGAGCCTGGAGGAGTACCTGGTTCATGTCGGGAGTCGGCCGGACGTCCTGGCGCAACTCCAGCTCCTGCGCGCGCAGAAGGCCCAACTGGCCGTGGCCATCGGCAATTTCGGTCCGCGCGCGGGAGTGTCGGGCAGCTACTTCTTGAGCCACCAGCCCGACTCGCCGGTCGTCTGGACCGTCAACATCGTGGCGACGATGCCGCTCTTTACCGGCGGCCTCCTCACCGCCACCGTTCGGGAAGAACGGGCGCTCGTGCATGTCGCCGAGCTCCAGGTGGAGAACTTGAAGCGCACCGCCGACCAGACCCTTCGCATCGCCTTCGCGCTCTTCAATGCCGCTGTAGCACAGGTTCTGCAGTACCGGGAGCAGGTCGAGGTGTCCGCACTCTACTACGCGGCCCAGCGGGACGATTTTCAGCGTGGCGTCGCCCAGCTCCTGGACGTCCTGGTGGCTCTGAATACCTATCAACAGGCGAGACTCGCCCTGCACCAGAATGAGATGAATGCCCGCTACCAGTTGATCAATCTCTTCGTCCAGGCGGGCCTGACTCCCACCAACATCGAGGCAACGGGCCTTCCCGTGCACAATGTTCTCCGCACAGGTCCGCCCGTCGGTCCGGGCACCCCGCCGGCGCTCAAGGCATCGATTCCGTAGGAGCCGGCCGGAGCGGAAGCATGGGTCATCGGAAGAGCGAGAAGAGGAAGCGGCAGGCGCGGGCATGTCGGTGGGCGGCGCTTGCCGCCGGAGTCGCCTGCCTGCGCAGCCTCCTTCCGTGGCAGGCGATGGCCCAGCCGCAGGAGAAGGCGGAAGAGCCGCATCTTTCCTGGCCCCTTCGCGCGCTGCCGGCTCGTGAGCAGCCGGCCCCCGGCCGCCCGGTTGCTTCGGACCTGCCTGCGCTCGAAGCCATGCTACAAGCGGTTTCGCCGATCGCCGTAAAACGATCGGATCCGAGGGCGATCGACTTGGCGGAATGCTACCGGCTGGCGGCGATCCGCTGGGACCAGCTGAAGATCGATTACCAGACCGTGCGTGCGCAGCAGGCGGTGGTCGCGCAAGCCCAGTCGGCGTTCCTTCCGCAATTTTCCTGGCAGAACATGCAGAGCTTTCAGAACACGATCGGAGTCCTCCCCACAGTGGGCGGAGTGGCGGTGAGAACTTCTGCCCCCAACGGCTACTTTTCCTTCAACTCGATCAATTCGACCTGGCTGCTCTTCGACAGCTTGCGACAGCAGAACCGCGTTGCCGCGGCGCGGGCGACCGCTTCCGCGCAGACCTACACGATGCAATGGGACTACCAGAACCTCTACCTGAACGTCGCCCAGGGGTTTTATCAAGAGCTCAATTACGAAGGCAGCGTCTTTATCCTGGAAGACCAGATCGCGGCCCTGCGAGGGCTCGTGAACGAGCTCCAGTACCGGTTGAAGATCGGTCGCTCTCGTCCCGCCGATGTCTTTCAAGGCCAGGCCAATCTTGCGGCCGCGGTTGCCGCGCGCGAAGGCTACATCGGATTGAGGAACCAGTACAAGGCGGTGCTCAATTATTACCTGGGCATCGGCCCGGAGAACATCGACCTCAAGGAGACCCAAGCCTTTCCCGGCTCCCAGACCCTGGAGGAGTACCTGGTGCATGTCGGGAGCCGGCCCGACGTACTCGCTCAGGTGCAGCTCTTGCGCTCCCAGAAAGCGACCTTGGCGGTCGCCATCGGCGAGTTTGGCCCGCGCACGGCGCTGACGGGCACCTACTTCCTGAGCCATCAGCCGGATTCCCCCGTGGTTTGGAATACCAATATCGTGACAACGATGCCGCTTTTCACGGGCGGCCTCTACACCGGATATGTCCGCCAAGAGCAGGCGCTTGTGCATTCGGCTGAGCTCCAGGTGGAAAATCTGAAGCGCACGGCGGATGAGAACCTCCGGACCGCCTTCGCCCTGTTCAATGCCGCAGTGGGACAGGTCCTCCAGTACCGGGAGCAGGTCGAGGTCTCGGCACTCTACTATGCGGCGCAGCGGAACGACTTTCGTCGGGGAGTGGCGCAGCTCCTGGATGTCTTGGTGGCTCTGAATACCTACCAGCAGGCTCGGCTTTCTCTGCATCAGACCGAGATGAACGCCCGCTATCAATTGGTGAACCTCTTCGTCCAGTCGGGCCTGGCCGGCAGCAACATGAGCCGCACCGGCCTTCCTCTCCAAGACATGCTGCGAACCAGCTCGCCATCCGGACCCGGAGCGCCGCCGGTGATGCCGGGCTCGGCTCCGTAGGAAGCAGTCTCCCCTTCCGTGCAGAAAGGGGAGGAGAGGGGGCGGTACAAAATCGCCTGCACCGGCTCTGCGCCGGGGGTGTCGCAAGCCGCGTTCAGGCGGTCAAACGTCCACGGCCGGGCCTTCTTCGGCCTCGGCTCCAACTGTTCAAAGAAAGCGTTCACAAAGCCCTCGATCTGGGCTTGCGGGATACCCGTCTGTTCAATGCTCTGGTTCATCGTTCGCCACTCCTAGAAAAACCAGCGTTGGCGCGCCGGGGTTGGTATTGGTGACGGCTCGACGACCTGGCCAGTTCGCCGGTGTCACGACGCTTGCAGCGCCGTGGGGTAACTCTCCTGTGCCGTCACTGCATCGCCTCCCACGGGTTGATGACGTTGAGGCCGGCCGCCTGGAACGGCGCAACGTCGCGCGTGGCGACGGTAAAGCCGCGAGCGTTCGCAATGGCGGCGATGTAGCCGTCTGGTGTGGGGAAGCCCTTGCCGGCGGCGCGGGCGGTAACGGCCAGCTCGGCGTAGTGCCGGGCTGCGTCGGTGTCGAAGGCAAGCACGCGATCCCCGAACAGCTCCAGCAGGCCATCCAGCGTTTGGGCCAGCGCATCCTTGCGCCGACCGGACGGCAGGGCACCGATGCCGAACAGCAGTTCGGCAAGCGTGACGCTGGACAGGTAGATGGTTTCGGCCACCTGTTCATCCAGCCATGCCCGTACGGCGGGATTCGGTTCCGCTTTCATCGCCTCGGAAACGACGTTGGTATCCAAGACGATCATTCAAACCTCACAGGCTCGGCCGGCGTCTTGTCGCGTACCTGCTCGAAGGTTGCGATGTCGTCATCGGTCAGCCCGATGCGGCGGCCCAGCTCGGCCAGGGCCGTGCCCAGGCGAAGCCGCTCCGGCGGGCGAACGCTCGATTCGAGGATGTCGCGGATTTCGGCCTCGGTGCTGCGGCCGTGCGTTGCTGCGCGCACACGAAGCGCGCGATGCACCTCGTCCGGCAGATTTCTAACGGTAACTGTCGCCATGTTGGCCTCCTGCGCTTTGCGCTATCAATGAAAGCATTCTAAGCTTAATGCCATCACTGCGCAACAGTCCGAAAACGGTGATTTCCTTGCCCGGCGCAACCTCGACCGGGATACGGTTCTGCTCGCGCTCCTTGGCGTAGCGGGCAAGCAGCGTTTCCTCTGGCCGGTAGTGCTTGATCGGCATAGGGGGCGGCAGTTAGCCGCGCCCCTGCCACACCACCTGGCATGCGGGTCCGCACCAGGCGGTTCGAGAAGTTGAGGTCATGTGAGTCGGGGTATGCCAAGATCGTCGAAGTATTTAACGGTAAGGACGCGATTCAGGCCTGCTTCACTATGTCCCCACCAATGTCCAGCGCCACCAGCAATCTGAGCGGCCAGGTCATGGGTTGCGCCAAGAGCCCGTAGACGACTGTAGACAGTCGTGCCCACGCGCCAGTGTTTGAGCTGGACCGCCCGCAGACGATGGCGTGTCCATGAGTCCAGGTTCTTGAATATCTGCGGGGTCTGCGCGAGCCGGAAGTAAGACCTCCACCCCGGCAGGTATGCCTGCATCTGTTCAGCGATCTGGGCCATGCCCTTGCCACCGACTCGACTTGTGATGAGCCGAATGCGTTGCTTGAACGTGTCGAGCGCTTTGGGTGCGACGGCGATCTTCACCGTGTCCTTTGACCATCGCCGTAGGCAGTAGCCAAGGAACTTGCGGCCAAAGACCGGTCCCACTTCGGTTTTCTTCTCGTTCACCTTCAGGTGGAGCTTGTCGTAAAGCTTCCTTAGCGAGAGCAATACCCGCTCGCCAGCTTTCTGACTGCGAACGTAAACGTTGCAGTCATCGGCGTAGCGTGCAAAGCGATGCCCCCGCCTTTGCAAGTCCTGGTCCACTTCGTCCAGCAGCACGTTGGCTAGGAGCGGCGAGAGTGGACTGCCTTGCGGCGTCCCTTCCGACCTGTCCATGACCACGCCATCAGCCATAATCCCTGCCTGCAAGTAGAGCCGGATCAGCCGCAGAACGGCCTTGTCGGCAATGCGCTTGGCAAGCCTGTCCATGAGGATGTCGTGATTGACCCGATCAAAGAATTTCTCCAAATCCACATCGACCACCACCCGGTAGCCTTCCTGCGCGTAGCGCTGTGCTTGCAGCACCGCGTCATGCGCACTCCGACCTGGGCGAAAGCCGTAGCTGAATTCCGAGAATGTCGGATCAATCAACGGTTGCAGGACTTGTAGCAGGGCTTGCTGAATCAGCCTATCCAGGACCGTCGGAATACCCAGCTCCCGCGTGCCACCTGTCGGCTTCGGAATCTCTACGCGGCGCACGGCTTGAGGCCGATAGGTTCCGCTCAGAAGCTCCGACCGAACGCGCGGCCAGTGGGTTTTGAGGAATTCCGGGGTCTCGTCAATCGTCAATCCATCGACGCCTGCACTACCCTTGTTGGCTTTGACGCGTTTCCACGCCGCTGCCATGTTCTCACGCGATAGGACCTGCGTTAGCAAGTCGTCTCGCCCTAAGCCTTCCTGTTGCTGACACGCCGGGCGTGCTTCATCACGAGCCACTTTGGCACGGGCTTCACCAGCCCCAACTGTGTCCCGCCCCGGTTGCCCAGGCTTCTGATGCGATGCACTACCGAGTGTCATAACTTCCAGCTCTCCTTCTCGTTCGGCCCTTGACTGGTTGCCCAGCTACTACGGCCTCTGCTGACTTCTCGCTCCGGCTTTCGCCGTCGCCCTTTCGGGCGCGAAGCGAGATCTCCCCAGGTAAGAACGCGATCCTTCCCCGCACAACCGCTGGATCTACACGATTTCACCTTGACCACAAAAGCTTTGCAGTGATGTGCCTGCTCGCCTTGTTCCATCGTGCCTTGTATCCAGTTTTTGTTCATCGGCTCACGGTTTCATTCCATGCTTCCTTCCCACGCTCGGTCGCCCTCACGCAGTTGCACTTCTTTTCGCTCGCTGTGGTCAGCTCACGGGAGGACTTTCACCTCCAAGACCGCGCCCATGCTGGGCGCACACATCCTCCCCGGCATCAATGCCGGAGATTCCCTACGGCGCTCAGTTGAGACGTGGAGCCTCCCATGAGCCGCTTCGGGTGGGTTCCTGCTGCTGGCGGCTGGTGCCGCTCACTTGACAGGCGATCCGGGCGTGTCCCGCCCTTAGAACATTGGTTGCGCCGACCAGATCGGCGTTCTCCTCGAAGCCGCATTCGACGCACGCGAATCGGGCTTGCGTCTGCCGGTTGTCCGCCGAGACGTGTCCGCAACACGGGCAGGTCCGGCTTGTGTTCTGCGGCGGCACGGCGACCAGAGAGCCGCCCTTCCACTGCATCTTGTATTCGAGCTGGCGGCGGAACTCGAACCATCCCTGATCGAGGATGGACTTGTTCAGACCGGACTTGGCCGGAAGAGAGCGTGGCAAATCGAGTAATGCCCATATCGATTCCGACCGCATCGCCCTGCGGAGTCGGCTGATTGACCTCGCGGGCGGTCTGAATCGAAACAAACCATTTTCCGCAGGACGCCCGCACGGTGACGTTCTTCACCGCGCCCAGCACCTCCCGGCTGTTGCGACACCGCAGCCAGCCGAGCTTGGGCAGGAAGATGCGGCTGTTGCCCTGGTCGAGCTTGATCTGTTCCGGGTCGGGGTAGCGGAAGCTGTCGCTCCGGCCTCTCTTCCTGAAACGCGGGAAATCGGCGCGTTTGCCGAAGAAGTTGGCATACGCACGCTCCAGGTCCCTGAGTGCCTGCTGAAGCGGGTGGATCGTCGCTTCGCGGAGCCATGGTGTTTCCTGGCCGTTACGCGATGCCGTGAGCTCCCTGCACAGCCCAGCACAGCCGAGCTTCTTCTCGCCGCGCTCGAAGCGCGCTTTCTGCAAGTTCAGCGCCTCGTTGAACACGACCGGGCACGAGCCTGCGAAGCAGCGCATCTGGCGCTGCTGCTGGCCGTTCGGCATCCGTTCGTATTTGAATGCCTGGTAACGTTGCATGTCGTTACATTATACACTTGGACTACGCGCGATGACTACGAGATTCCGCCACGGGCGGCACTGCGTTTTTTCAAAATGCACGTCCACTTGGTCTTCGTGGCGAAATATCGCCGCAAGGTATTCGATGGCGATGCCATCCAACGCCTGCGCAACATCTTCGCCAAGACTTGCCCCGACTTCGAGGCGCAACTGATCGAGATGGACCGCGAGGACGATCACGTCCATCTTCTGGTCGAGTACCCGCCCAAGGTGCCCGTCTCGAACCTCGTGAACAGCCTCAAGGGTGTGTCCAGTCGCTTGCTGCGCAAAGGTGCGCCCGGACAGACAGAAACGCTACTGGCGTGGTGTGCTCTGGTCTCCCTCTTACTTCGTCGCATCCTGCGGCGGTGCGCCGATCTCCATCGTTTGCCAGTACATCGAACCGCAGCAGACACCACACGGAAACTCAAGGACGGCTACGCCGTCCGCGCTATCCTTCCCCACCCTGAGCGACGGGGCTTGACGCGCACCGGGTCAGCTTTGAACCTGTCTAAACAGGTTTGAGTAGGTACGACGGAACGGTCGCAGGGTCCGGAAGCAAAAACGTGGTGCCGGAAGAATGGGAAGATGCCGAGCTCATGGCGAAGATCGCCAAGGGCGACGACCAAGCCTTTCAAAGGCTCATCGAGCGCCATGAACTTGCCGTCTTCGGCACTGCGGTCAAGATGCTGCAGGACCGCTTCGCCGCGGAAGAGGTCACGCAAAAGGCCTTCCTGCGCGTCTATTGGGCGGCCAAGCGGTATCGCCCCACCGCGAAATTTCGCACCTGGCTCTTCACGATCCTGCGTCGGCTTGTCTTGAATGAGCTCCGTCGCCGGAGCGCCGGCGACGTTCTCGTCTTCCGGGGCGACGATCCGGGGGAAGGGGTTCTCCCCGCGAACCCCCGCTCTCCGGCGGACATGCTCCTGGACAAAGAGCGACTCGAACGGATCGAGCGGGCCATTGCATCCCTTCCGCCGAAGCAGCGGCTCGCGGTGGTGCTCAAAAGCTACGATGATCTCTCCTACGAGGAGATCGGACGCGTTCTCGGGCTTTCCTTGAGTGCGACGCGAGCACTACTCTTTCGCGCTCGCGAAAGCTTGCGCAGAACATTATCGTTCCTCCGGGAGGAACTCTGATGGAGGTGCGGAATGTCTGCTTCCCCTCGGGGAACGAACGGGTTAGACTGATTTCCATGCCGGCCAAAGGACGATTCCTGATTCTCGGCATCTTCCTTGCCGTTTTTACCCTGTGGGTCGACCTCTCCACCGCGGGAGCCGGAGAAGCAGGCCACGCGAGATCGTCAAACGGAGGGTCTTCCGCAGAGAGGGGCCTATGGAGGACATTCCCGGGGGGCGGCGGCTATTTCCAGCAGCGCCCGGACGGGCCGATCATCCGGATTCCGAGCCCGCCTCGGCTGCCGGCTTTGGCGGTTCCCGGGAAAGGGGCGGGCCAACAGGGGAGGATTCCTCAAGAGAGGGTCGTGCCTTCCTTCATTCCGAACGAGGCGATGGAGACCGGGGCCTTCTCCGGCGGCTTGTAGCCACTAGCGCTAAAATACGGCATATATTCCGCGATTTTTTTTCGCTTGGACGGTTCAATCCTTTGCGGTCCACAGACGAATGCCTGTGAACTCGCACGAAAGTTCCTCCTCAGGGAAGCGGCACTTGGTCATGCGTGATCCGGGAGGGGACCCCTAGATGACGCTCTCCGATCTCTCCATTCGTCGGCCCGTCTTCGCCTGGATGCTGATGGCGGGGCTCATCCTCTTCGGGGCGATCTCTCTGGGCAGGCTTGGGGTCAGCGATCTGCCGGAGATCGACTTCCCGGTCTTAACCATCAACCTCCAGTGGGCGGGCGCCGCACCGGAGATCCTGGAGACGTCGATCGTCGATCCGATCGAGGAAGCCGTGATTTCCGCGCAGGGGCTTCGGAACATCACTTCCTTTATCGAGCAGGGGCAGGCGTCGATCATTCTCGAGTTCGACCTCGGCCGGCCGATCGATGCGGCATTGACCGAAGTCCAGTCGAAGGTGAGCTCGGTCAAGCTCCCCTACGATACGACGACCCAAGCGGCGACACAGACCGTACAGCCCGTCGCGCAGCCGATTCTGACCAAGGACAATCCGGAAGAGCAGCCGATCCTGATCCTTGCGGTTTCGGGCAAGGACAAGACGCTGCACGATCTCGTCACCTACGTCGACCTGGTGCTGCACGACGAATTCCAGATCGTCCCCGGAGTCGGGGAAATCGTTCTGGCCGGGTACAACGTCCGCAACCTGCGCGTCTGGGTGAGTAACGAGAAGTTGAAGCCGCTGCAGCTCACCCTGCTCGACGTGCAGACGGCACTCCAGCAGGAACAGGTCGAGGTCGCCGCCGGATACCTTGAAAACTCGCGGCGGGAGATGAATGTCCGGGCGATGGGGGAAGGGCTCACTCCGGAGCAAGTGGGCAACATTCAGATCAAGAGGCGAGGGACCGAGCTCGTCTATCGGTCTCCCATTCACATCAAGGATGTCGCCCGCGTCGAGGACGGGCTCGACGACATCCGGCGGATTGCCGTCACAGACGACCATCCGGTCGTCGGCCTGGGAATCAAGAAGCAGCCCGGAGCCAATTCGGTGGCTGTCGCTCGGGCGGTCAAGCAGAAGCTGGAGGAAGTCAGGCGCCATCTGCCTCCTGGATTCGATCTCAAAGTGGTCTACGATCGGACGCAGCATATCGAGGAGGCGATCCAGGAAACTCTCTTTACCCTGCTTCTCTCGGCTCTGGTTACGGCGGCGGTCTGCTATCTCTTCTTGGGAACCTGGAGCTCCACCCTCAACGTCCTGCTCTCCATTCCCACCTCGGTGCTCGGGACCTTCATCATCCTCTACTTTTTGGGCTTTACGCTCAACTTCTTCACCCTTCTCGGCCTGTCCCTGGCGATCGGGATCATCGTGGATGATTCGATCATGGTTTTGGAGAACATCGTCCGGCATCGGGAGATGGGGCAGGGAAGGGTGCTGGCCGCCCAGATCGGGGCGCGGGAAATTACCTTTGCGGCCGTGGCGGCCACGGTGGCGATCCTTGCCATCTTCCTGCCTGTCGCCTTCATGCGGGGGATCGTCGGCAAATATTTCTACCAGTTCGGGGTGACCATCACGGCGGCGGTCGCCCTTTCCCTGCTCGAGGCGATCACCCTGACTCCCATGCGCTGCTCCCAGTTGCTCGAGGACCCGAGCCATCGCCGAGGGCTGGCATGGCTCATGGACCGCGTCTTCCACGGGCTCTCGCGGGTCTATCGGGTCTTCCTGCGCATCTGCGTCGATCACCCCTGGCTGGTCCTCCTCGCGGCTACGATCCTCTTCGCGCTCTCCCTGCGCTTTCTCGTGCTGCTGCCCAAGGAGTTGATTCCCGCGCAAGACGAATCCTCGTTCCTCGTGCGGATCCAGACGGCGGTCGGCTCGTCCATTCACTTGACCCAGAGGAAGCTTGAAGAGTGCGAGGCGATCATTGCGACCCACCCCGAGGTGGCTCGGGTTTTTGGAGAGGTCGGAGGATTCATTCAGCGCACGGGCGCGAGCGACGGCAACTTGATCGATGCGCAAGTCAACGTGGGCACGATCTATGTGACCCTCAAGCCCAAGGGCGAGCGCAAGCTCACCCAGCGGGAGATCGGGGATCGGCTCCGGTCCGAGCTGGACAAGCTCGGAGGGCTCAACGTGGCGCTGCAGGATCTATCGATCCGGGGATTTACCACCGGACGCGGGTTTCCGATCGAGTTCTCCGTGCGCGGCCGGGACTACAAGGTGCTCCGGGAACAGGTCGCCAAGATCACAGGCGAGATGAAGAAATCGGGCTACTTCGTCGATCTCGATACCGACTTCCGGGATGGGATGCCTGAGGTCCGCGTCTTTCCCGACCGGTTCGCCGCCAACGCCTGCGCGATGCCCATTCAAAACATCGCCAACACGGTAGCGGTCGCGATCGGTGGAGTGGCCCAGAGCCAGTTCACGAATGGGGACCGCCGCTACGACATCCGGGTCCGCCTGGAGGGGGGAGAGCGCGTCAAGCCCGAGGATATCCAGAAGCTCTTCGTCCGGACGAACTCCAACGAATATATGCCGATCACCTCGGTCGCCCATTTCGAAACCGTTCCGACCTACCAGACGCTCGGCCGGCGGATGCGGGAGAGGGCGATCACGGTC
>JAQTUK010000010.1:21838-29459 GCA_028710285.1 Methylacidiphilaceae bacterium
TCGGGAAAGTCCCAGGCGGCGGCCCTGGCCGAGGCTCGGAAGATCGCCGACAGATGCGTCCTCCGCGGGTATCGGGTCTACTGGAGCGGAGGAGCCGCCGCTTTCGAGGAGACCTTCGGCAGTCTCGAGTTTGCTCTCTGGGTCGGGATCGTCATCGCCTACATGGTGCTCGCCTCCCAGTTCAACAGCTTTGTCCATCCCTTCACTGTCTTGCTTGCGCTTCCTTTCAGCTTGAGCGGAGCCCTCCTCGCTCTTTGGCTGACTCATCAATCGATCAATCTCTACAGCATGATCGGCTTGGTGCTGCTCATGGGCATCGCGAAGAAAAACTCGATTCTGCTCGTCGAGTTCACTAACCAGAAGAGGCTTCTCGATGGCCTTCCCGTCCGCGAAGCACTATTGGAGGCGGGTCCGATCCGGCTCCGTCCGATTCTGATGACCTCGGTGGCGACCCTGGCGGCGGCGCTCCCGCCGGCCCTGGCGATCGGCCCTGGCTCCGAAAGCCGGATTCCCATGGCGATCACCATCCTTGGAGGGGTAACGGTATCCACGTTCTTTACGCTCCTGGTGGTTCCGGCGGCCTATCGTGTGCTCGCCCGTCTGGAGAGAAAGCCTCGGCCACCCTCCCCTCCGGCGAGGGAGCGGTCGGCTCCGATGGTTTGGGAGCACGCGGAGACCCCGCAGAGCCCGGACGGAATCCCATGAACCTGCCCGAGCTTGCGATCCGTCGACCGGTAGCCGCATGGATGCTCATGGCGGCCCTGGTCTTTTTCGGCATCCTCTGCCTCTTTTCCCTTGGGATCAGCCGTCTCCCGTATGTGACCTACCCGGTCCTGACCGTCGTCGCCCAGTGGCCCGGCGCCTCTCCCGAGGTAATGGAAGCCGAGGTGGTGGACCCTTTGGAGGAGGTGCTCATGTCGGTGCAGGGAATCCGGGATGTGACGACCACGGTCATGCAGGGCGTAGCGCGGATCCAGCTCGACTTTCGTCTGGATCGGGACATCGACGCCGCCTTGCAGGAGACCAATTCCAAGATCCGTTCGGTGCAGCTTCCGTTCAACGTCGACCCTCCGGTGATCTACAAGGTAAACCAGAATGACGCCCCGATCCTGTGGCTCGCGGTCACTTGGGATCGGCCGCTCAAGGATTTGATCCGCTACGTGGACAACAACGTCCGCGATAAGTTTTCCCTCGTCCAAGGTATCGGCGACATCCAGCTTGGGGGATGGACCGACCGGAACTTCCGCGTCTGGCTCGACCGCGATAAGCTTGCTCGGTACCAGGTCGCGCCCAACGATGTGCTCAATCTTTTCCGCGCCGAGTACCAGGAAACGGCTTCCGGCTACTTGGAGGGCGCAAACAACGAAATCAATGTTCGCGTCATGGGCGAGGTCCGGTCGCCGGAAGAGATGGGCGGCCTAGCCCTCAACCACCGCGGAGGGTCGGGCGGAGCAAACCTTCCGCCTCTGACCGGGATCGCTTCCGCGCAAGGCGGAATGGCGGGAACGGCGGGGACGACCAGCTTTGCGACGAATACCCTCAGTAACGTCCGAGGCCCGGCGGACTCGTTCACCCCGCTCGCCCAGATCGCACGGTCGGAGGATGGACTCATGGACCCTCGTCGATTCGCCCGGAGCGACGGAGTTCCCTCCGTGGGCCTAGGTCTACAAAAGCTCCGCGGATACAACGAGATCGAGGTGGCCAATTCCGCGAAGCGGATCATGACGGATCTCAAGCCCGATTTGCCGCCGGGGATGAAGATCGGTCCTCGTTACGATTCCTCCGTTTTCACCGCGGAAGCGATTCGCGAGACCGCCTTCACGCTCCTCTTCTCGATCGGTGTCACCACCCTGGTCTGCCTCGCCTTCCTGGGCTCGTTCCGGACCACCGTGAATGTGCTCTTCTCGATCCCGATCTCGATCCTCGGGAGCTTCATCTTCTGCAAGGCGATGGGCTTCACGCTCAACTTCTTTACGCTTCTCGCCCTTTCCCTGGCCGTCGGGATCGTCGTCGACGATTCGATCATGGTCTTGGAGAATATCACCCGACACCACAGGCTGGGGAAGAGCCCGGAGCAGTCCGCTCTCGACGGAACCCGCGAGATTTTTTTCGCGGCGGGGGCCGCCACCCTGACGATCGTTTCCGTTTTTGCCCCGATTGCTTTCCTGGGGGGAGTCGTAGGGAAGTTCCTCTTCCAGTTCGGCGCCATGATCTCGTGCGCGGTGCTCATCTCTCTTTTGGAGGCGCTGACGCTGGCTCCGATGCGCTGTGCCGAATTCGTGAGCGGCGCACACGGGCCGGGGCGGGTCGAAACCTGGTTGGAGGGCTTTTATCAGAAAATGGGAAGAGTCTACCGTGGTTGCCTCGGCTTCGCGCTTCACCACCGGTGGCTTGTCGTCCTCGTCTCCTTCGGCCTCTTCTTTCTCTCGCTCCGCGTCTTCCCGCTGCTGCAGCGAGAGCTCGCCCCTTCGGAAGATCTCGGCATGGCCCTGCTCCGGATTGAAACTCCGGTGGGAAGCTCGCTCGAGTATACGAGCCATCGGGTGCAGGAGCTGGAAACCTTTCTCAAGAGCCAGCCGACGGTCGCCCACTTCTTTACCACGGTAGGCGGCTATTCGGGCGGAGAGGTCAACCAGGGGTCCCTCTTCGTGACCCTCAAGCCTCGGAAGGAGAGGAAGGAGCGGCTTCAGGAGATCATCCGCACATGGCGGAAAGAGTTTAAGAAGCCTGCGTACAGCGACCTTCACATCAAGGTGATCGATATCAGCCAGAGCGCCTTCAGCAGCAAGCGGGGCACCAACATCGAGCTTTCGCTGCGCGGTTCGGACTACGCCGTGCTTCAGGAGAAGGCGGCGGCGATCATCCGTCAAATGGAAGCGACGGGCTTTTACACCGATCTGGACACCGACTACCGAACGGGAATGCCCCAGTTGGAGGTGGTGCCGGACCGCCAAAAAGCCGCCGACTCCAACATCAGCATGCAGACGATTGCCGATGTGGTGGCAGCCAGTGTCGGCGGAGTCCGCCAGGGGCAATATACCAACCGAGCGGACAATCGCCGCTACGACCTGCGGATTCGGCTGGAACCCCGGCAGTGGCAGGAGCCGGAGGACGTAGCCAATTTGCCTCTCTGGTCGGGTTATGGTGGGGAAATGATCCGGCTCAAGGACATCGCGGAGTTGCGGGTCGTGCCGAAGCTGCTCAATATCACCCGGGAAAATCGGCGGCGGGCGATCACCCTCTTCGCGAACGTAAAACCCGAGGTTTCCCAGGCGAAGGCTCTCGAAACAGCTCTGGCGATCTGCCGCAAAGACCTTCCGCCTGGTTACGACGTGGAACCCACCGGGAGCAGCCAGACCGCAAAGGAGACCTTCGCTGCCTTCCCGCTGACCTTCGGCATGGGAATCCTCTTGGCCTACATGCTCTTGGGCGCCCAGTTCAACAGCTTCCTCTATCCTCTGGTCGTGCTGGTGGCGATCCCCTTTTCCCTGACCGGAGCCCTTCAGGGTCTCTATCTAACGGGAATGTCGCTGAACATCTACAGCGGGATTGGCGTCATCCTCCTGATGGGCCTTGCGATGAAGAACTCGATTCTCCTGGTCGAATTCTTCAACAAAAAGCGTTTTGAGGAGGCGCTGCCTCTCCCGGAGGCGCTTCTGGATGCCGCCGCCATCCGGCTGCGTCCCATCTTGATGACGTCGCTTGCCACCATTGCGGCGGCCTTGCCCGGAGCAGTGGGCTTCGGCCCAGGAGCAGAAGTTCGGAAGCCCCTGGCGTTCGTCGTGATCAGCGGGATTATCGTCTCGACGTTCTTCACCCTCTTCGTCGTCCCCTGCGTCTATTCCCTGTTGGCTCCCTTAAGCCGACGCAATCACCTCGAAGAAGTCGAGGCCGAGCTGGCGAAATCTTCGGGATGACCGTGTCGCGGCCTTGCGGCCGCCTCGGCATAGGAGGAGAGACGTCGCGCTTGCAACGGGTCTCTGTGAGATCGTTTAGGTGACCAGTCTGCTTATCTATTTCGTAGTAATTGAGATATGTCACTGCTATGCGATAGGTAGTTAACGAGAGGACATCGTTTTGTAACCGAAATGTTACAAACTTGTCACAATTGTCTTCCGCCGACTCGTGGTACAAGAGGCCTTAAGAAATCGTTAGAGGCGGCCAGGCAGACGCGGGTGGTCTGCTGGAGCGATCTCCGCGCCGTCCTTGCGAAGACAGGTGCAAGACCCGAGGGAAGATTATGGGGCGTGAGGCTCGGAAGCGAGCGAATGAGCCAATCCCGTCTCTTCCCGCGTTGACCGCGCGGCTGGCTCGTGTGGGGAGGAGGCTTGGAGCAGCCGACCATTGTCCTCGGGACCTCGCGGCAGAGCATTCACCGGCTACGATGCCCTTTTTTCCGGTGTCGAATTTTTTCTCTAAGAACCCGATGGGCGGATGCGTCTTTGCCATTGGACATCGGGCCAAGTTTTGGAAGCGATCATCGACACGAACAAACGAAACCATCGAAACGAGGAGCATGACATGAAAAGACGGAATCGATTGAGCCGGAAGTGGTGGTTGGTCACCGGGCTCTCTTGGATCTGCGCGGGTCGTCTGGCTGTTCTCCATGCGGAGGGCACGGCGGCAGACGCCGCCGCGGATCAAGGGCAAAGCGCGCAACAACTGAGGCAGCAGGCCACGGCTTTGCAGGATAAAGCCGGTCAAAATCAGGCTTTGGCTTCCGGCGATAAAATGGCAGCGGGCATTGAAAAGCAGGGCGGGCATCCGCAGCAGGCGCAAATCGATCAGACGCGGGCGGCTCACTTGGAAAGCAAGGCGAAAGCGGAAGATGCCCAGGCGGTGAAGGATATGCGGGAAGCCAAAGAGTCCAAGGATCACCCGGTAGCCGGCGGCCAAGGGACCTCGGCCGGCGGGAAGGGAACGGCTTTAAGCGGAAGCGGAAAAGGAGGGAACAGCGGCGGCCGGGGGAATGGAGGAGGCAGTGCTCCTGGCTGGGCGGAGCGCGCGCGGGCCGAAGGGCTGCAGCAGGAAGGGCAGCAGCGATTTGCTCGGGGGCAAATGGACAAGACGCTGGCGCGGGACGAGGCAATGCAGGGTCACATGAACCAGGCGCAGATGTACCGGGAGCAAGCGCAGCGGCAGGATCAACTGGGTCGGCAGGAAGACCGGCAGGCGGTGCGGGACTGGAACCGGTCGGAGGGGACGGCTGCTTCGGAGCATCCTCGCCTGGCGTCTTCCGGTTTGAGCTCTGAACGAGGGGTAGGCGGAGAACATCCTCATCTTTCGGGAGGAATGAGTGGGCATCCTCACCTCTCGGGAGGAATGGGAGAGCACCTCCACTTGTCCACAAGAGCCTCTGAAGGAGGCCATCCTCATCTTCATGCCGCTGGCGGCAGGGGGATGGCTGGTCACACGCATGCGCCGCATATGCATGCCACCCATGTGCACACCCCCCATGTGCACGCCGCCCATGTTCACGGGGGAGGCAGAAGGTAATTCGCGCACGGAGAGAGAACTCCTGGCGATATCAAAGTTCGGAAGGAGGCGATGATGAACATGTTGAATCGTTTGCAGAGTGTTTCAAGGATTTGGAGCCCAAAAAGCCCCAGGGTGGTGCTGTTCGATCCTGAGGATCCGTCGGCGCATGCGCTGCACGCGGAAGCAGCCGGTTCCCAAGATGGGCAGGTGGTCGTTAAAAACGGCGTTCACGCGAACGGAGCAGGATCGGCGTCCGGTACGCTGGTCCAATATGGCTCGGTTGCGGTCGAGCCGACCTCGGTTTCGCCGCAGCGAGGGAGAGGAAAGGGAGGCTTCCTTCTTCTTTCCCTCGGCGTTGGGATTCTTCTTGCGGGCGGCCTGGCCATTGGCGGCTTCACCTACTGGTGGAACCACCTGCAGGCCCCCGGGTCGGTCGCGGACGAGGAGTATCATGCTTTCGAAAGAACCACTGCCCAGTACGAAAACTGGAGGAAAGAAATCCTGGACCGGATCAATGGTAGCGGTAACGCAGAGGCTCGTCCGGCGAAGAAGATCGGGATGTTCGACGCCAAGGCGCATCTGCCTCCGGAAGAAGCGGTCCACGCCTGCTTGCGGAGGCATCTTCCCGGTTATGTCACGATCACCGCGATCGAGCCGATCGGCTACCGTTCCGTTGGCAACGCCGAGGAATTGGACTATCGGGTGACCGTCGAGTCGCCGGTCGACATTTATGTCGTTCCGGCTCTTGCCGTGGCGGGGCCGCCGGAAAATGCCCCCGAGCCGATTAAGCAAGTCTGGCCCGATCTGCTTTGGGACGCGACCTTGCCTCCGGGGATGGAGTTCGGAGCCGACGAGAAGGACCGCTATCTGCTGGCAAAGGCCGACCAGAAGTTCTCCTTCCTCTGGAAGGTTGAGAAGGCGCAGGTCGTCGACGGGAAGTGGCGGATTCAGCGCGTCGCCCCACCTCTCTTGGAGTGGAACAATGGGTTCCTTGCCGCCGGGTTGGACAACGCGCTGCATGGAGGGGGTGCCGTTCCTCCTCTGTTCCTCTGCCGCGGCAAGGATCTCGGCGAGTATTCCGCGTCCTGGAACCGGTGCTTGTCCGATGTACAGGGGAGATACGAGGCGATGAAGGCCGACATCGCCCAGGCGAAAGACGATCTTAACAACGAGGTACCCAAGGCTCCCGGCGGCGTGAGAGGGATCGATACGGCGGCGGTGAAGCAAGCCCGCTCGGATGGCTTCAAAGAAGGAATGAACAAGGGACAGGAGTTCAGCGACAATACGCTTGCCAATGTCGAAGGAATTACTGGCACCGGGACGATTCCTTATTTCGAGGCGGCGGTTCCCTTCGTCAATGGCCTGTTTCATAGCAAGAAGGCGGAAAAAGAAGAAATCGCACGGCAACGCGCAAGAGCCAAAGCGGAATATCGTGCCGGCGTGGCCAGGCACGAGAGAGAAGCAAAGAAAGCGGTGGAGTTGGGGAATCAATATCAGGCGCAGCAGGAGTCCAGGTTCGTTCAGGATTACCGGGATCTTGCAAGCAAGAGGGTAGAGGATATTCGCGGCTTCATTCAAAGGACCGCCATCGCCGAGGATGAAGCGGGCAAAGCCAAGGCCGATCGCAGCCTGAGGCAGGATTGAGGGGGCTCGTCCGGTCCCAAGGCCGAGGACTTCTGGAACGCCGCCTCTTGCGGGGCGGCGTTCGCCCGCTCTCGCAGGTGCAGCCCTGCTTTCCGTTGCAGCGGCAATCGCGAGCAATGACCCCTGCGTCAGGGTGACCAAGGACGGCTCGCGTCTTCTTAAGTCGCCGGCCAGCGGCTCTTCCGCTGTCGCTGGCGCTTTCTCCAGAGCATTCTCCTGTGGCGGGTCGGGAAGTCTTGCCGGCCTTGCCCAAGGTTGGATTTCCATTCCCGCGCCGCATCCACGTGCGGCCCCGAGGAAGGGCCGAGGTTTCTCCGAGTTGTCCCTGCCTTCGCTTTCCATCGCCGATGTGAAGCGGTCTCGTGGACGGATTGGGAATGCCTTTCGCTAGTTGCACGTTGGAGAAGAACAACATGCAACTCATGGATAACGTCACGAAGTTGTCACAAACTTGGAACAAATTTGTCACGCCACTTTTTGGACGGGGTGTGGCATAGAA
>JAQTUK010000128.1 GCA_028710285.1 Methylacidiphilaceae bacterium
AAACCGCCGATAGTTGATTTCCTCCGAAGCCACCCGCCAGTGGGCAAAACGAAAGTACTGCTCGGACAAGAGGTGATCCAGGAGTGCCAGCGATTCCGTGGTGGGATTGGCGGGAGAGAACATCTCCAGGCTCCGGTCCAGAGAGGTCCGCACGAAGCCATTCTTTTGATAGAGATCTTCCAAGACGCCCTTCACGAAGGTCGTCTGGTCAATCCTCTCCTCGCGACTCGCCGCGGAACCCAGGTTGCGGACCGTGTAGATGACGCCCAGGAGCTTCAGATAGTCCGGATCTCGGCGCTCCAAGCGGTTGCGAATCTGCTGCTGAACCTGCGCGAGAACGGTTCCGTAGCTTTCGATGGAGAGCGGGAAGCGGTGATCGAAATAGGAGACACAGAAGGCACCCTTTTCAAAAGACAGGTGAATCTCGCCCTTTTGCAGCGCCTCTCCATAGTGAGGACCGAGGAACGGGGCAAGCACCCGCCCCCGTAGCGTTGGATAGGGGTGGTTCCACTCGATATCGAAGAACTCGTAGAATTCGGATTGCGGGCCGTTTTCAAACACGTCCATCAGGAACCGGTTTTCCTTGTCGTAGGCCATGTGATTGGGAACCACATCCTGAAGCCATCCCATCCGCCGGCGCTGAACACTCTCCATCAGGCGGTGGAAAGACTCGAGGGTGCCAAGCTCCGGATGAAGCTCGCCCGGATCGACAACGTCGTATCCGTGGCTGCTGCCCGTCCGCGCTCGCGTGATCGGCGAAGCGTAGATATCTCCGATTCCCAATTCATCGAGATACGCCACGACGGGTTCCAAGGCGGCAAAACCCAGCTCTTTTCGGAGTTGGACGCGATAAGTGGATACGGGAATGTGCATAACGTGCGACTTAGTCAACCAACCTCCAAACCAACAGTCTCTCCTTCCGGGAGGAGTGCGCTTCGGCTCCAACCGGCCGGAAGGCAGCGCCCGGCGTCGACCAGAACGGGAACGGCAGAGCGCCGAAAGGCGCCTATTCCTTCACTTGCTACTGCACCGCCGCCGGGCACGGGCGGCAAGGGAAAGCATGGCAAAGCTCCCTCTCGAAAGCAAGGCCCCCGCTTGCTCTTTCTCGGCAGCCAACGATGAAGCACGACGACAGGCGGTCCTTTCCGCGGAGGCAGAGAATCGGCTTGCTTGCGGCGAACCCGGCCTGTTACTGACTGGTCTGATCGGCTTCTTGGCAAGTCAATCGGTCGGAAGCGATCGCTCACAACCAAGCCACCGAAAATCGGAAAACCCCATTCGTCACGTCAACGATCCTAATTCTATGAGCTCTCCTACTGCCTTGCCCGCCTGGCGCAAACTCCAGGAGCATTACGCCAAGATCAGCCCGCTTCATCTGCGGGATCTCTTCCGCGAAGATCCGGGCCGTGCGGAACGATATTCGCTCTCCTTCGAGGAGATCGTCTTCGACTACTCAAAGAATCGGATGACGGACGAAACCCTCCAGCTTTTGCTGGAGCTCGCACGGCAGGCGGAGGTGCCGCGCTGGATCCAAAGGATGTTCGCCGGGGAGAAGATCAACGTGTCCGAGAGACGCGCGGTTCTTCACACCGCACTCCGCAACCCCCGCGGCAGCTCGGTGCAGGTCGACGGGAAGGACGTAATGCCCGAGGTACACGCCGTCCTCGATCAGATGAGGGAATTCAGCGAAGCCGTTCGAGAGGGCAAGTGGCGCGGGTACACGGGGCAGCCGATTCGCGACGTCGTGAACATTGGCATCGGTGGGTCCGACCTCGGCCCGGTGATGGTGACCCATGCCCTTCGCCCCTACCACGCTTCTCTTCGCCTCCACTTTGTTTCCAACATCGACGGAACTCAGCTCACCGAAGCGCTCCGGGACCTTTCTCCGGAGACGACTCTTTTCCTGATCTCTTCCAAAAGCTTCGGCACGCTGGAAACGCTCACCAACGCCCGATCGGCCCGAGCATGGCTTCTCGAAAAAGCCAAGGATCCCGCGGCGGTGGCCAAGCATTTCGTGGCGATCTCGACCAATGAAAAGGCGGTCGTCGCTTTCGGGATCGACAAAAAAAACATGTTTCCCTTCTGGGACTGGGTCGGCGGCCGCTACTCCCTCTGGTCGGCGATCGGCCTCTCGATCGTTCTGGCCATCGGCATGGATCACTTCGAGGAGCTGCTGGCCGGCGCGCACGCCGTGGACGAACACTTCCGCACGGCTCCGTTCGCGAAAAACATTCCCGTCCTCATGGGACTTCTCGGGATCTGGTACAATAACTTCTTCCAGGCTTCGACCCACGCGGTCTTTCCCTACGATCAATATCTGGCTTTCCTCCCGGCCTACCTCCAGCAGGCGGACATGGAGAGCAACGGGAAGCATGTCCAAAAGGACGGGACTCCCGTTCCGGTCACCACGGGACCGATCCTCTGGGGTGCCCCGGGAACCAATGGACAGCACGCCTTTTTCCAGCTTCTCCACCAGGGCACCAAGCTCGTACCCGCTGATTTTCTCGTCCCCGCCCGGAGCCACAATCCCTTGGGGCCTTCGGACGAGCACCATCGGATGCTCCTGGCCAACTGCCTGGCGCAAACCGAAGCACTTTTGAGAGGCAAGACCGCCGACGAGGTGCGTGGGGAGATGGAGGCCGCCGGGTTGGCAGCCGACGACATCGCTCGGCTCATTCCCCACCGGACCTTTGAAGGGAATCGCCCTTCCAACACCTTTCTCTTTCGCAAGCTGACACCCCGCACCCTGGGCAGCCTGATTGCCCTCTACGAACACAAGATCTTCGTCCAGGGGACCATCTGGAACATCGATTCCTTCGACCAGTGGGGGGTCGAGCTCGGCAAGCAGCTCGCTCAGATCCTCCTGCCCGAACTGAGCGGTGAGCCCGCGCATACGCCGCACGACGCCTCGACCGAGCGGCTGCTTCGCCTCGTGCGTTCCTGGCTCTGAGCCGTCGCCGCTTCTACGGAGGAGTTCGGGAGATCGGCGGATCCCAAAGGCGGGCCGCTCCTCGAACTCCGCTCGAGTCACCGTGTCGAGGCGGCACGAGCCTGGTGACGATCTGGTCGGAAAAGATCCACCGGCTCCAAAGAGCCGGTACCCGGCGATAGAGCCGCTCGACGTTGGAGAGCCCTCCGCCGAGAACGATCGTCCCCGGATCGAGCAGGTTGATCACATGGGCGAGCCCGCGAGCCAGCCGCGCCTCGTACCGCAGCAGTGTTGCTTCACAGCCGGGATCGCCGCTGACCGCGCGCCGGACAATCTCCTCCGGCCTCAGCCGCATTCCCGACACCCTCTCATGGTCCGAAGCCATGCCGGGACCGGACAGGAAGGTTTCGATGCAGCCCCGCCTTCCACAGTAGCATTCCGGTCCGGGAAGCTCGTCGGGCTGGACCCAGGGCAAGGGATTATGGCCCCACTCTCCGGCGATTCCGTTGGCTCCGGGGAGAATCCTCCCGTCGATCACCACCCCGCCCCCCACCCCCGTTCCCAGGATCACTCCAAAGACAACGGATTCCCCTTTCGCATGGCCGTCGGATGCTTCGGAGAGCGCAAAGCAGTTCGCATCGTTGGCGATGCGGACGGGTCGAGCGAGCCGCTGCTCCAGGTCGGCCTGCAGCGCCCTGCCGCAAAGGCAGACCGTATTGGAATTCTTCAATCGGCCGCTGGCTTCCGATAAGCTGCCCGGCGAAGCAATGCCGAGCGGCAGCGGGTCAAGGCCCAATTCCTTCTCGACCTCCCTCACGAGCCGCCGCACCGCTTCCAGGATCGCTTCGTAACCCTCGGTCGGGGTGGGGATGCGCCTCCGGGCCATCTCCCCATCCTCTCCTTTCAGGACGAGAATCTCGATCTTCGTCCCGCCGAGATCGACGCCGATGCGAATCCGCTGCTCGCTCATGTGCGGCCCTCAGGATTCGACCTCAAGGGCCACAAGCGGATCTTTCCCCGTACTGGTGCCGAGGACCGTCGCCGCCAAGATGGACTCCTTCCCGCTGATTCCCGGATCCTAGCATCCCGGGAGCGCCGCACAAGCGCGGCATCCGGCTCCGGTCCACCGCTTTTTCAACCCGCCGCTTGGATCCGGCTGCCGCTCGACCCAAGCCGGAGCCTTCTTCTCGAAGCTTCGGAGATTCTCGGACAAAAAGAACGTGCGCCCTGCGTCGACACCCATTAAAAAGGGCTGTTTTACCCCATTTTGGAGATCCTACCCTATGGAGTCCGAATCGATTCGCCCGTCCGCCAGTTACAGCTTCCTTCTGCGTCTTTCCTATCCCAACAAGATCGGGATGTTAGCCGAGATCGCTCGCGTGCTGAGCGCCAACGGAGGGGATCTCGGGGCGATGGACATCGTCTCGGTGCAGTCCGCTCAGATGACTCGGGAGATCACGGTCAATGCCCGAAGTGAAGAGCATGCGAAGCAGCTCGAGGGGGCGGTCGCCCAGTTGCCCGGCGTGACGATTCTCGCGGCCTCCGATCGCGTTTTCCTCCTCCATCAAGGCGGCAAGATCCATGTCGAGAACAAAGTTCCCTTGACCAACCGCGACACCTTGTCGATGGCCTACACGCCTGGTGTTGCCCGGGTCTGCGAGGCGATCGCCGCGCAACCCGACCTTGCGTACGAGCTGACGATCAAGAGCAACTCCGTTGCCGTGGTCAGCGACGGCTCCGCCGTCCTCGGCCTCGGGGATATCGGGCCGGCCGCGGCCATGCCTGTCATGGAAGGGAAAGCGATGCTTTTCCGCGAATTCGGACAGGTTCACGCCTACCCCATCTGTCTTTCCGCGCGGGAAACGGAGGAGATCGTCGACACCGTTGCCCGAATCGCGGTCGGCTTCGGCGGAATCAACCTGGAAGACATTTCGGCCCCACGCTGCTTCGAGATCGAAGAGAAGCTGCAGGAGCGGTTGGATATCCCCGTATTCCACGACGATCAACATGGGACAGCCGTGGTCGTGCTCGCCGCGTTGATCAACAGCGCCCGCCTGCTCGGGAGGGAGCTGTCGGCGCAGCGTTACGTCATCCTGGGGGCGGGAGCGGCCGGAGTGGCGGTGGCCAAAATGCTTCTCAAAGTCGGCTGTCGGTCGATCGTCGTCTGCGACCGCAGCGGCATCATTCAATCTGGCCGCTCGGATCTCACACCCATCAAGGAATGGTTGGCCGCCCGCACAAACCCAGAAGGCAGCCGAGGTGCGGCGAGAGACGCCTTGAAAGGGGCCGATGTCTTCATCGGGGTTTCCTCCGGAGGGCGAATTTGCGCCGAGGACCTTCGGGGAATGCGAGAGCCGCGAACCGTCTTCGCGCTGGCCAACCCCACTCCGGAAGTCATGCCGGAAGAAGCTGCCCAACATGCCCGGATCGTCGCCACGGGCCGAAGCGACTATCCAAACCAGATCAACAACGTCCTGGCCTTCCCGGGGATCTTTCAAGGCGCCCTCTCCGTGCGGGCCTCTCGGATCACGGAAGGAATGAAGCTCGCGGCGGCCGAAGCAATCGCCTCGTGCATCCCCGCCTCGGAGGCGGCTCCGGAGTACGTTGTGCCGAGCGTCTTCAACCGAGACGTCGCCAAGCGCGTAGCCCAGGCGGTCGCCCAAGCGGCGAAGAAGGATCGGGTCGCCCGCGCCTGACGGGCGGGATGGAAAGGCCGCATCTTGGTTCGACTTCTCGGACGCGCGCTCGAACGGATCGCAACCGGGCCTGCGACGAGAATGCTCCCGCGGCGACGATGCCCCGGCGCCGCTCTCCTCTTCCTGTTCGCGGTCCTCTTCCGAGTGCCGGAAGCCAGCTCGGCCGGAGCGACCAACCCGCCGGTGCAGCTCGTGAGCGCAAGGCGCTACTACTCCCTCTTTCTCTCGACCCCGACTCGCCCGGGCGAACCGGTCTACCCCCGGATCCACTACCAAGGCGTCTGGGAGTGCGTCAACTGGGGGGAAACGGGCGACATCTCCCTTTTTCAACAGGAACCGGCCCATCTCCCCTATCTCGACTTTCGCGCGAAGGCAAACGGCGTCCCGATCCCCGTCCAAAAGCAGGGCGACCGCTACTGGGTGCCGCTCCACTTCCCGGGCGGCCAAAGGGTTCGCGTCCAAATCGAATCGCTGCAGCAGGTTCTCCCCGTCGACCCCAGCCAGAAGATCGACTCGTTCGAGGACCTGATCCAACCCACCGGCTGGCGGCCGCCGATCGTCAACTACTGGGTCGTCGTCGACCTGGGCCGTCTCTTCAGCGCCTACATGGTGCACGAATCGAAGAGTCCCGCCTTTGGCCTCTCGCCCCGAAGCGCTCCCGGCTCCCCTCCCTCCTCGGCTTTCCCGCAGTTTCTGGCCAACAAGATTCTCCAGGTATCCCCCAAAGGATATCGGATCGAGGGGAACAAGATCTGGTGGTACTATCATAGTCTCGGGGATGCAGCGCCATCTCCGCAACTGGGGACCCTTCGCGTCGTCTGGCAAGCCTGGTATCGCTGAATCGACCGGGCTCTCCCGCTAGCTGCCATTTCTCACGAAGGCCGACCGAAGCGTGAAGCGAGAAAGCGTGTAAAGGGCATAGGAAAGGCCGCCTTTCCCTGGTATAAAGTGCGTTAACAAGTCGTATTTACAACCAGGAAAGAA
>JAQTUK010000011.1 GCA_028710285.1 Methylacidiphilaceae bacterium
GCTCGTCGCTGAGCGAGAGCGTCGCGGATCGACTGGCCTCGATGCGCAATCTCCATCAGCTTCACCACTCGGCTCTCTCCCCGCGCAAGCGCCATCCCCGTCGTCTTGCTGCCAGGGTCTATCTTCAGCCGCAGCGGTTGCAGGACAGATTGCGCCTGCAACCGATCCACCACCCGAATCGTGAACGGAGCCATCCGGTGCACTCGAGCCCGGCCTCGCTCAAGCAGAAGCCGCGCCCGCTTTTCCGAGCACGGCATCAACGGCTTCTTCTTCCTATCCAGCACGAACACGTACATCTTAGTCCCTAATAAGGTTGCGCTTACGCGCCTTATGACGCCCCTTTCGGGGTCTCCCCTCGGGAATGTCTGAAACCGGCTCCATCCTTTCGGATGCGGCGGAAACCTTCGGGCCTTTGCCTTTGCCCATCATGACCCCCGCCTTGCAGAGCGGCGAACTGAGGAAGCATTCGCCGGTGCGTCTTTTCGACCCGTTTCAAACGTCTGCGCATTTTTCTGCGCTCCCTGGTCAACCCAGCCTGTTTTTCACAAGCTCCGGCCTTCAGGCCGGGGTAGTTGACCGTCTCGCTATTTGCGAACCCACGCTCCATCTGGTTGCTGCACATACTCTCCCGGGAAGGTGCGCCTGGCCCAGCGCCGCGCATACTCGTCCTGGATCTCCTCGAAAGTTTTTCCCTGTAGCTTCGTTTGGGCCATGTAGAGTTTCACGCGGTCCTGGTTCTCGTCTTGGACTACACGCTCGGCGAATTGCTTGTAGGCAGCATCCGCCGGAGGATTGACGACGGCAAGAAATCCATCGTGATCTTCTCCGATCACACCCGCGTTTTTCAAGCCTTGGATCTCTCCCGAACGAAGCCGCCGGCGCTCCGCAACCTCGGGCGCGACCGGAGGCGCGTGGGCGATTTGCTTCTCGGTGACTTCCACGTTCATGCGGACGTGGATGCGCACCGGCTCCGGAGTCGTCACGCGAACGGAGGGGGAGCACCCGAGGAGGGTGATCGGGACGGCGACAAGAACCCATCCTTTACGGGGAATTCGGGGAATACTCTCCATTCGTTTGCTCCGGCAACTGATCAGAATTCGGCTCGAGAGACAAGCCGCTTGCGATCGGCGCTCCCATCCGGGGATCTTGTTGCCAGCGAATCTTGAAGTTTCTCTTCCCGTCGGGTCCGCGCAGTTCCAGCCGAAGCCGGCTCTCCGGGAGGGCGTAGGAGAGCGAGAGAAAACCGACGGAGTAGGCGTAGCGGCGCAGGGATTGACCCAGGATCTGGACGAGTTGACGCTTGGCGGGACTCCAATCGGCGGGGAGGCGCTGGAGAAAGCGGTCGATGTCGCGCATCTCCAGTGTTCCCGGACCATCGAGGGTCAAAAATCCGAAGGCATTTTGCAGGCTTGTTCCCCGCGCATCGAGGTGGAGGCGGCCGTCCGCCGTCCCGGTCAGGGCCAAGGCGAAGCGGTTGCTCGTGAACTGCTGCGCGATCGGCTCGACGGCGACTCCCTTCAGGTGAAGCCATCCGTCCCACGGGAAGTCTTTCTGGAAAAGGATCGAGAACCCCCCATCCGCATACCCTCCATAGAACGTTCCGCCGAAGTGGCCGAAGATGCCGCCGCTGTTGAAGGTCACGTCGAGCCAATCGTCGGTGGCTCTGATTCCGCGCCAGGACACCTCGTGAAAGAAGATGGTGTGAACCAAGTTGTTCGCCCGTCGTTCGCTCAGCGGCAGGTTGAAGGAGAGGCGTCCCCTTTTTACGTCGAGGATGATATGATAAGAAGGGTATTCAATTCGCCCCGGCATGATCTCGATCTCGTTCTTGAGGCTCGCCTGCGTCCAATCGTTGAGCGGAACGTTTTCCGATCTCAGGCCAAAGAGAAAGGGAAGCACGACCCCCGGGGCGCCGAAGGCGCTGATCACGAATTGGCCCCCTCGGAGGAGAACCTTGTCGGCGCTCCACTGCTCCAGGGTTCGTTCGCGGCGTCTCTTTCGTCGGATCTCCTCCTCCTTGCGGAACTGCTCGACATACCAGAAGAGATCGGGGCCGAGGTAGAGGACCGGGCCGAAGATTGCCAGGCGATCGATCCGATGCTGCGAGAGTCCCCGCCAGGAAAACTTGATCCGGAGAGACTCGATGGTGAGGATCTTGGAAAGAGGGTCGTAGGGGGAATAGATCATCACGTTGCGCGCGGCGGCGATATTGATCAGGCGATCATCCCGGCTCAGGCCGGCGACCGGGATATCGTGGAGCTCGATCGGCTGTCCATGAAAGCCCAGGGCCAAGGGGATCGGCGGCAGGTGGGGAGCGAGCCGGTCGATATTGATCGTGGCGCGAGCCAGTCGGACGGTGTCGATCTGGAGGCGAAATTTGGGGAGGAGCTTGAGCCACGGATTGGGGCGCGCCCCCTTCGACTCTCGTTCCAAAAAAGCGATCAGAGCCGAACTCCAGACCGTGGGGGAATGGAGTTCGACGTAGCCGAGCCTCTGCCGGAGAAGGAGGTCGTCCCATCTCCACCGGATCAGAACATCGGAGATCTGGCCGACGTCCCCTAGCGAGACGCCGCGGAGGCGCAAGGACGTGGAGGAGAGCCACTCCGCCGAGTCAATATCCAGGGGAAGCGCGAGGCGACGGGCGATCCAGGTGAGAAGTTCGGACGTGTTGGCTTGGATCCGGCGGCCGGCCCAGGGGCTGGCGACGAGAGCCAGCAAGGAGAAGAAGGCAACGATCACGAGCAGCGGGCCGATGCGGCGAGGAAATCTTTTCTTCCCGGGGCGGCCGACGCTCGGAGGCGGCTCTTGTCCGGCGCCGATCATCGAGAGCGAGATCTTAGCAGCGACCTCGGAGCGGGAAAACCGCAAAGCGCAAGGTTCGGAGAAAAGTCGGCAAAAAGAGATTGAAAAGAGCAAGGAGGCCGCGTTTGCTGTAAAAAACAAAAACCTCCTTTTTACCCCTTATGAACATTTCCTCCGAAGCGACGAAAAGCGAGACCGAGCTACCCGGTCCCAAGGTGACGGTACTCACGCGGGACACCGAGTTCCGCGGAACCGTTGGGTTCACGGGCGAGCTTCAACTCAACGGGAGACTGGAGGGAGAGATTCTCTCGGAAGATGGGACCCTGGTGATCGGCGACACCGCTCTTGTCAAAGCCGACATTCGGGCGAAGAAGGTGGTCGTCCGCGGTCAGGTTTTCGGCAACATTCTGGCCCGCGAGCGGCTGGAGCTGGTCGGATCGGCCCGGGTCTTCGGCGACGTGCAGGCGGGAGCCCTGGCCATCGAGCAGGGGGCAGTCTTCGTCGGCAAATCCGAGAGCCTCCAAGCCGACAAGGTTGAGAGACCGGAAGCCGGCTCCTTTTTCAAGCTGTTGACCTTGGCAGGCAAAGAAGAGGCATCGTCTCGGGCGCCGAAGGTCGGCGAAGCGGCAAAGTCGCTTCCCCCCGTCGGCGGAAAGCCTGTGGAGAAGGGAAGCCCATCGTAGCTCCCAGAGCACGATCCCGCTTACCATGGGCTTGCGAATCGGAATTGCTGGAGTAACGGGGGCAGTCGGCCAGGAGGCTCTTCACCTTCTGGAAGCAGGAAGTCTCCCGATCGACGAGATCCGTCTCTTTGCTTCGGCCCGTTCCGCAGGCCGCGTTTTCCCCTTTCGCCATCAGGTGGTTCGGGTGGAGGAGATCCGCGGGGAAAGGCTGGCTGGGCTGGATTATGTCTTGTTGAGCGCCGGCAGCTCGGTATCCCGCCAGTATGCCCCGGTCGCAGCGAAGGCCGGAGTGGTCGTCATCGATAACTCTTCGGCTTTTCGGATGACGGACGAGGTGCCGCTGGTCGTGCCGGAAGTCAACGCGAAGGCGCTGAACCGCCATTCGGGAATCATCGCCAACCCGAATTGCACTGCGGCGATCCTCTCCGTCGCGGTTTGGCCTCTCCATCAAGCCGCTGTCGTCGAACGGATCGTGGTGGCGACCTACCAAGCCGCAAGCGGCGCCGGTGCGAAGGCGCTCTCCGAGCTCGATGCCCAGGTCCGGCAGTACGCGGCGGGCGAAACGATCCGGAGGAAGGTCTTTCCCGAGCAGATCGCTTTCAACGTCTTCTCCCACAACACTCCCGTCGATGAATCCGGCTTCAACGAAGAGGAGATCAAGGTCGCGCAGGAGATTCGCAAAATCTTCGGAGAGCCGAAGCTGGGAGTCTGCGCCACCTGCATCCGCGTTCCGGTCTTTCGAGCGCATTCCGAGGCGATCGTGCTGGAGACCCGGCGCAAGCTCTCAGCCGAGGAGGCCCGGGAGATTCTCCGCCATGCCCCCGGTGTCACGGTCGTTGACGACCGGAAGGCCAACCGCTTCCCGACCCCGCTGGATGCGGCGGGCAAGCGGGAGGTCCTGGTGGGCCGGCTTCGCGAGGATCCCTCGCATCCCCGGGCGCTCGCGCTCTTCGTGAGCGGCGACCAACTCCTCAAGGGAGCAGCCTGGAACGCGATCCAGATCCTCGAGCGGTTGGCCGCAGGGTGAAAACCGCATCCGCGGAACCGCTCGACGCAAAGCATTCCGTTGACATCCTGGGGGCCAGAAACCCTCCTCCTGCCCGTTTGGGATTCGGGGAGGATCGCGTATAATGACGGGATGACAATTCGACTGCGGATCGGCGGCATGACCTGCTCCAATTGCGCCCGGCATGTGCAAACGGCGTTGAGCGGGGTTCCGAAGGTGACCTCGGCGCGGGTCGACCTCGAGAAGGGCAGGGCGACGGTGGAGATCGGGGAGGGTGGTCCTTCTTCGGCGGCGTTGGTCGAGGCGGTGCAGAAGGCAGGCTATGAGGCGGCGCCCGCGGAAGACGAGGAGGACTCATCCGGCCCCTGGCAGCGCGGCTTGCTGGTAGGGGTCATTCTCACTCCGCTCCTTTTTGTCCTGCCCTGGCTCGTTCGGGCCCCGCCCCATCCCCATTGGCTCGGCTGGCTCGAGTTTGCCCTGGCCCTTCCGGTGCAACTCATTACCGGGCGTCCGTTCTATCAGGGGGCCTACCGTCAACTCCGCCACGGGAGGCTCGACATGGACGTGCTGGTCTCCCTCGGAAGCTCCGCCGCCTTCCTCTTGAGCGTCTACGGTCTTTTTCGGCCCGGGGCCCTCGAGCATGGCTATTTCGATGAAGCCGCCGCGATTCTTACCTTGGTGAGCGTAGGGCATTGGCTCGAGGCGCGCGTCTCCCTCCGTGCCTCCCGGACTCTGCGCACCCTCTTGTCTCTGGCCCCTCCGAAGGCGCGCCGGCGCCGCTCCGACGGGGGGGAGGAAGAGGTCTCGGTGGAGCAGTTGAAGAAGGAGGATCTCGTGGTTCTCGGTCCTGGGGATCGCGTACCCGTCGACGGGGTCATCGAGGAAGGGAAGGGGATTCTCGATGAAAGCATGCTCACGGGGGAATCCCAACTGGTGGAAAAGGCGCTTGGCGGGCTCCTCTATGCCGGAACGATCAACGTGAGCCGGCGGATCGTGATGCGCGTGTCGGCCGCGGGGTCGGAGACGGTGCTCGCGCACATCGCGGCGGTCGTCGAGCGAGCCCAGCAGAGCCGGGCGGCGATCCAGCGGCTGGTCGACCGGGTGAGCAATATCTTCGTCCTGGCAGTCCTGGCGTTGGCGGGGGGAACCGTTCTCGGCTGGGGATGGTTTGGCCTCGGGTGGGAAACCGCCATCCTGCGGGCCGCCTCCGTCCTGGTCGTGGCCTGCCCCTGCGCAATGGGCCTTGCGACTCCCGCGGCGATCCTCGTGGCGGCCAACGTGGCGGCGCGCAGCGGCGTTCTTTTGCGCGACGCGCAGGCGCTCGAAAAATGCGGCAGGATCCGGAGGATCGTCTTCGACAAGACCGGCACGCTCACCGAGCCGACCGTGGAAAAGCCCACCTATTATGGAAAGGCTCCTGAGGAAGCGGAGAGGCTGGCGCGGGCGCTGGCCGCACCGAGCCGTCATCCGCTGAGCCAAGCGGTCTCCCGGTACTTGGCAGGAGAGCAAGGGGCGGAGCTGGAAGAGTGGGAAGAGGAGCGTGGCCTGGGAGTGCAGGCACGCTACCGGGGCGAGACGGCGCGGCTGGGGTCCCTCCGCTGGCTCGGGGAAGTGGGAGTCGCGCTTCCTGACGAGGCCGCGAGCGGAGCGAACGGAATGCTCGGCCTTGCGCTGGGTAAGCAACTCTTGGCAACTCTGCCGGTCCTTGCCCGGCCCAAGCCATCTGCGGCCGGAGTCCTGCGAGGGCTGCAGGAACAGGGTTATGCGGTCTACCTGTTTTCCGGCGATCGGGCGGAGGCGGCGTCCGCCTTTTCTCGAGAGGTTGGGATTCCGGCGGAACGGACCTTCGCCGAGGTGCGCCCGGAAGCCAAGGCCGAGCTCGTGCAAAAGCTCCAATCCCAAGGGGGAGGAGTAGCGTTCGTCGGGGATGGGATCAACGATGCCCCGGCATTGGCACAAGCCGACCTGGGCATCGCCGTTCTCCAGGCGACCGACATCGCCCGGGAATCCGCCGACGTGATTCTTCTGCGGAAAGACATCGAGGCGATCCCGGGGATCCTCTCCTTGAGCGCGAAGACGCTCCGCACGATCCACGAGAATCTCTTCTGGGCCTTTTTTTACAACGCGGCGGCCATTCCTCTGGCGATGTTCGGTGTGCTCGCCCCGGCCCTCTGCGCGGCGGCCATGGGCATGTCCGACTTGTTTGTCGTCGGGAATGCCTTGCGACTCTACCGCCGGTGACGTACGAAAGGGGTTCGCGCCCCGGGCGGCAGGGAGCGCGGCGGGGTAATCAAGCAATATGGGTTGGGATCTCTGGCTTTTTTACGAGATCAACACTCATTGGACCTGCCCCTTGTTGGACCAATGGATGCCCGTGGTCTCCCACTACCACCATTTTCAGGGCATCGTCCTGGTTGGAGTGGTGCTTTTGACTGCGTTCGGCCGCTTCCGGGATCGCTGTTTCCTCGGCCTCGTCGGGATCAGCCTCGTCGTGGGGGATATGGGAGTGACCGACGGCCTGAAGCATCTCGTGCACCGTCCCCGGCCCTTTTCCGTTCTTCCCGGGGTTCGCGAAGTCGACGAAGGAAAGATTTCCTGGTCCGATCCAAGCCAGGGGCCCCGAGGCCACTCATTCCCTTCGGGGCATGCGGCGAACAACGCGGCTCTGGCCTATCTGGCGAATGCCGTCTATGGCCCGCGAATGGCCTGGGTCTGGCTCTGGGCGGGTCTGGTGGGCTACTCGCGGGTCTATCTTGGAGTGCACTATCCGTCCGATGTCCTCGCCGGGTGGTTCGTGGGAGCCTTTTATGCCTGGGCGTTGAGCGCGGGAACCGACTACGCCTGGCGTCGCTGGGGAGGACAGGTCTTCCCACGACTTTCCGCCGCCCATCCCCGACTCCTCTTTGTTTCGGCGCAGCGGAAAGGAGACCGGAAAGAGGAGCAGGAGAGCAAGATCGGTTAACAACGGATGCTCATTTCCGCTAAGGCTGTCTTCCTTGGATCCGGAGAGGTACTCGTCCCTGGGGTGGTTCGCGTCCTGGGGAACCGTATCGTTCAAGTCGCCGAGAAGCTTCCCCTCCGGATGGGCGAGGAGCGGGTTGTTCTCGAGGACGCCGTTCTCTCCCCAGGGCTGATCAACGCTCATGTCCACCTGGATTACACGGGGCTGCGGGGAAAGCTCCCCGTCACCTCCTTCCCGGCATGGGTCCGAGAGATCCTTCGCCTCAAGGCTTCCCTGGACCGGAGGTCGCTCGAAGCGGCCCTCGACGAAGGATTCGGGCTTCTCTCCCGATCCGGCACGACCGGGGTGTGCAACATGGAGTCCTATCCGGAGCTTCTGCTCCTCGCCGATCGGATTCCGCTGCGCTGCTGGTGGTTCCTGGAGATGATCGATATCCGCCCCCATATCTGGTCCGAGGAAGCGACGTGCGCGGCTCTGCGGTTCTTCGACAAGCCTCCCGTCCCGCTCGGCAGGCTGGGGCTGGCTCCGCATGCGCCCTACACGGTCTCTCCCGAGCTCTATCGCCTGGTGCGGGATAGCGCGCAGCGCTTCCGCCTTCCGGTGACCACGCATGTGGCCGAGTCGCCCGAGGAGTGGACGATGTTTTGTGAAGGAGACGGCGAACTCCTGGATCTGGTCAGTCAAGCCGGTCGCCCAAGGCCGGCCGGCCAAGAGCTTTCCCCGCTCCAGTGGCTCGACCGGATCGGCGGCCTGACGCCCGGCATGCTGCTCGTCCACTTGAATTATCTCTGCGAGGCGGACTGGGCTCTGTTGACCAAGCGGGAGTTTCCGGTCGTGCACTGCCCCAAGTCGCACGCCTTCTTTTCCTACGCGCCCTTTCCCCTGGAGAAGATGCTTTCGCTCGGAATTCCCGTCTGCCTGGGCACCGACAGCCTGGCCAGCAACGACACCCTCGACCTGCGGGAAGAGATTCGCCAAGCGCGCCAGTGGCATCCGGGAATCCCGCCGGAGCGGTGGTGGGAGATGGTCACGGCGGCACCGGCGCGTGCGCTGGGCCTGCCGGGAACCCTGGGCGAAATCCGCAGCGGAGCCTGGGCGGATCTCGCGGCGTTCCGGTGGAGGAACGGGCTCGATCCATGGGAAGCCTGCATCGAGAGCCGGGAGGAACCGCTTTTTCTCATGGTTCACGGAAAGGTGCTCAAGGCGGAGGGACGTTGGTTTCCATGAACGGGAAATTTCGTTCGGCGCTCGCCCGGGAGCTGGCAGGACTCGCGGAAGCCGGACTGCTGCGGTCTCTGCCCCGGGTTGCCGGCGAAGGAGGAGAGGGGCCCTGGCTCAACTTCGCCTCGAGCGATTACCTTGGGCTTTCCCGCCATCCGGAGGTGATCGAAGCGGGTTGCCTGGCCTTCCGGGAACAGGGATCGGGCGCCGGTGCCTCTCGCCTGCTCTGTCCGGATGCCGCCCTCCAGAGGGATCTGGAAGCGCGCCTGGCCTCCTGGAAGCGCCGGGAGGCGGCGCTGGTCTTTCCGAGCGGCTATGCGGCTGCGGCCGGCACGATCCCTATCCTCGTCGGAGCGGAGGACCTGATCGTGCTCGACCGGCTCAGCCATGCGTCGCTCATTGACGGGGCGCGCGCGAGCAAGGCCACCCTTCGCGTCTTCCCCCACAACGACCTCGGGGGATTGGAAGAGATCCTGCGTCGACACCGCGGGAGATGCCGGCGGGCGCTCGTGGTGACGGAATCGGTCTTTTCCATGGATGGGGATGTCGCCCCGCTGCGGGAGCTGGTTGCCTTGAAGGAAAGATACGAGGCATGGTGCCTGGTGGACGAGGCGCATGCGGAAGGAGTCTTCGGGCGGACCGGAGCCGGGATCATCGAGGCGCTCGGCCTGGAAGGGCGGATCGAGGTAGAGCTCGGAACGCTTTCCAAGGCGCTCGGGTCGGGAGGAGGGTTCGTGGCCGGCGACCAGGAGCTCATCGACCTGCTGGTCAACCGCGCCCGCCCTTTTGTCTATTCCACGGCGCTTCCTCCGCCGTCGGCCGGGGCGGCCAAGGCCGCTCTGGCTCTGTTGATTTCGGGAGAGGGGGCGAGCCGGCGCGAGCGGCTCCGGGAAATCATCGCCCTCTTCGGAGGCGGCGAGGGAGAACGTTCTCCCATCTTTCCCGTGATTTACGGGATGGAAAGACGGGCGATGGCGGCGGCGGCACGGCTGCGGGAGAGGGGAATCTTCGTCCCTGCGATCCGCTTTCCGACCGTTCCCAAAGGGAAGGCCCGGCTGCGGATTTCCCTCTGCTCGTTCCATTCGCCCGAGGAGGTCCGGCTCTTGCAGGCGGAACTGAAGCGCCAAGAAGGATGACTACCGAGCAGAGAGACAAGGCCTTCGTCTGGCATCCCTTTACTCCCGATCAGCCCTGGCGGAATCCGGATTACCGCACGCCGGTGATCGTGCGCGGGGAAGGTCCTTACCTGTGGGACGAGGAGGGGAATCGCTACTGGGACGGCAATTCCTCGATCTGGACCAATGTCCATGGGCACCGCCATCCCCGGCTTGTGGCGGCGATCCGGGATCAGCTCGAGCGAATCGATCATGTCTCGTTTCTCGGCCTGAGCCATCCCTGGGCGGCGGAACTCGCCGAAAAGCTTTCGGCGATCACGGCGGGCGATCGCGGGCCCGCGTACCGGACCTTTTTTTCGGACGATGGAGCAACGGCGATCGAGGCGGCCGTGAAGATCGTCTGGCAATATTTCCAGCAAAACGGCCAGCCCCAGCGCGATCTCTTTCTCAGCCTTGCGGAGAGCTATCACGGAGACACGGTCGGAGCGATGAGCGTGGCCCAAAGCCGCTTTCACCGGCTTTTCGGACCCTTGCGCTTCCCTTCCCTCTCCATCCAGGCGCCGGCCTGCTATCGCTGCTCATTCAATCGAGCGGCGGCGGGGAGCAGGGATGCCCGCCAGGGTCGGCGAGGCTCCTGGGAATGCCTCCGGGTCCTGGAGGAGGCTCTCGATCGCCACGGCCACCGGCTGGCCGCTCTCTTGATCGAACCGAAGGTGCAGGCGGCCGCTGGAATGTGGATGCATCCGGACGGCTACCTGCGCGAGCTCGACCGGCTTTGCCGGGAGCGAGGCATCTTCTGGATCGCCGACGAGGTCTTCACGGGCTTCGGCCGGCTGGGACGCTGGTTTGGCTGCGAGCGGGAAGGGGTCTTTCCCGACCTGATTTGCTTGGCCAAGGGCCTGACGGGAGGAATGACGCCGCTGGCCGCGACTCTCGTGCGGGAAGAGATCTACGCGGGGTTTACAGGGGAGAAAGGGCGCGCCCTTCTGCACGGGCACAGCTACACGGCGAACCCGATCGGCTGCGCCGCAGCCCTGGCGAGCCTCGCCGTTTTCGAGGAAGAGGGGGTCTTCGAGCGGATCGCCCGGCGCGCGGAGGCTCTGAGCGGGCTATCCGAGCGGTTCTGGCAGCATCCCCACGTGGGGGATGTCCGGCAAGAGGGGCTCGTGCTGGCAGTTGAGCTTGTCGAGAGGCGAGCCGATCGGTCACCATTCCCTGCGGCGCGGGAGGCGGGCTTTCGCGTCTGCGAGCGGGCGCGGGCGCACGGGCTTTTGACGCGGCCCGTCGGGGACGTTCTCGTTCTCGTACCGCCTTTCTGCGCCTCCGCCGACGACTTGGCCGGGATGGTCGGCGCCCTCGAGCAGGCTCTCTGGGAGGAGCTGCCGTAATCGCCGCGTCGAACAGGGTAACGAACGAAAAGCGATGTTTTGGTTTTCAGCGATCGCGGGAGGGGCAAGTCCCTTGTCCCTCCCGCAGCTCTTATGGAAGGCCGTCGGAGAAGACCCCCTCCGGCTCGTCGAAGCGGGAATCTTCCTCCTGGCGATCCTTCACACCTTCCTCGCTCCCTTCTTCCACCGATTGGGAAGCCGACGGTTGGAGCGAGCACGCCGGCTCGAACCTAGGCAAGCCCCCCAGGCGGCGAAGGACCAAGTGGCTGCGGAACTACTGCTTCTCCTGGGAGAGGTCGAAGTGGTCTTCGGCCTGTGGGTCATTCCGCTTTTTTGGATTCTGGTCGGCGTCAAGGGTTGGGCCGGAGCGATCCAGCAGCTGGGACTGCACCGGGATTTCGCCGAGGCGATCTTCGTCGTCGCGGTCATGACGGTCGCCTCCAGCCGGCCGATCCTTCTCTTCCTGGATCGATTGCTCCAACGGGTGGCCGCCTTGGGTCGGGAGTCCGTCGCCGCGTGGTGGTTTTCCCTGTTGACGCTGGGCGCTTTGGCAGGTTCGCTCGTCACCGAGCCGGGAGCGATGACGGTGACCGCCCTTTTGCTCGGCAAGCGCTTTTTTGCGCTAGGCCCCCGTCCGGCCCTCTCCTATGCGACAATCGGGCTGCTCTTCGCCAACGTGTCGATTGGCGGCTCCCTCACAAACTTCGCCGCTCCCCCGGTGGTCATGGCCGCGCGCGCTTGGGGCTGGGGGAGTGGATATATGTTCGTTCACTTCGGCGCCAAGGCGGCGTTGGCAACGGTGTTGGGAAGTCTGGTCTACCTGGGGGTCTTCCGGAAGGAGTTCGCCCGCTTGGAGGCCCTCCGTCGCCGCGGCAAGATCGACGAGGCTGCCGGAGAGCGGCTTTCTCCCTGGATCACTGGCGCTCATTTCGTTTTTCTTGCCTGGATCGTTGCGACCGCCGACATCCCGGTTCTCTGTGTGGGCGGCCTCCTCTTCTTTCTTGGGTTTTTGCACGTGACCAGCCCGTTCCAGGACGAGATCTCCCTCCGGCAAGCCGTGCTGGTCGGCTTTTTCCTGGCCGGGCTGGAGATCCTTGGGAGTCTCCAAACCTGGTGGATCAGTCCGCTCCTCGAGCGGTTGAGCGAAACAAGCCTTCTCTTCAGCGCCTCGGCCATCTCCGCCTTCAACGACAATGCGCTCGTGACCTATCTGGCGAGCCTCGTTCCCGGCTTGGAGGAGTCCTCGAAGCGGGCCGTGATGGCCGGGGCGATCGCATCCGGGGGGCTCACCGTGATTGCCAACGCCCCCAATCCGGCGGGCCAGGCTCTTTTGAGCCGCTTCTTTCCCGATGGAGTCTCTCCGATAGGCTTGGCCGCCGGCGCTCTTGTGCCCACTGCTATCGCCCTGGTGCTGCTCCGTCCGTAGCCGGGATCAGCGCCCGCAGCCGCCGCATCCCATCCCGCCGCCCATGCCGTGATGGTGGCCGTGTCTCATCCCTCCTCCCCCCATGCAGCCCGAAGGAACTCCCGTGGTCGGTTCGCCCTCGGTTTTCCGGCGGACGGAGGCGACCTGGCCGGCGGAGATCGCTTCTCCTCCCCAATTCGACCGGAGATAGGTGAGAATGGAAGCGACCTGGTCGTCGCTCAGGATCGTCCTCCAGGAGGGCATCCGGCCCCGGTACTCTTCTTCTCCCACCCGGATGACGCCCGTATAGCCGTTCAGGACAACCCGAATCAGCCGCTCCGGATCTCCGGTCACCCACGCGGAGTTCTTCAAAGGGGGATTGGGATCGAGCCCTTCTCCGCCGGTGCCATGGCACCGCGAGCAGTTCTCCAGGTAAAGATCGTGCCCGCTCCTTGCGTGGAGGGAAGGTGCCAGCAGCAAAAACGCAAAAAACAATGCAGCAGGGAAGCGGGGACGGATCAAGGGCATGGCGAATGAATTTCGCTCTCCCTCTATCCGGAGAAAGTCGAAAAAGCGTTGGGATTGTCCCTGTCGTGGTATCCGGGTTTCCCTTATTGTCATGACAAGCCGAATCGGCACGACGGGGATTCGGCATCGGAAGCCACCCGCTCCAGGAGAGCGTGGAGCCTCGCCCCTTCGGGCAGCGAGAGCCGGAAATGGCTTTCGAGCACCTGACGGATCTCCGAGCCGCTCGCCAGGCGGCGGCGCTCGGTCTTTCCGTCGAGCCGGTAGATGGTCAGCTCACGGTTGCGGAGCGCATACCGGCAGCCGAGATCCGGCCGCGCCGCGATCAACTCCTTCCGGAACCGCGAGGCCGGATGAGAGCAGAGGTACCAGTTGGCCATCTCGTAATCGATGGCGAGTTGGGCTTGGAGATCGAATCGATAGAGCGATTGCCACTGCTCGGCAAGCAGTGCTTGCACGAGAAAGCCGTCGGCGGAGCTGAGGATTCGCATCGGTTCGTGGCGGGTCTCCTGAGCGGAGCCGGTTTCCAGCCGGAGAGGGGCGGTAAAGGTGAGCCCGCCGAATCCGACGTCCGCGATGTAGGGTTGGTCGAGGTCGACCCGAAGAACCATGTGTGTTCGAGGGAGCGGGGCGCTCTCGGGAACGTTCCAGCAGACGCGTCCGGCAAGCCCGGTAACCGAGAAGCCGAGGGTTCGCAGGACCTCGGCAAACAGCAAGTTGTGCTCGAAGCAGTAACCTCCTCGGCCTTCGAGGACGAGCTTCTGGTGGAGCGAGGCGAGGTCGAGAGCGACCGGTCGTCCAAGCAGAGGATCGAGGTTTTCGAACGGAATGGCTTGGGGGTGGAGCGCGTGAAGGGAACGAAGGGTGTCGAGGCTCGCCGCTCTCGGGCCGTCGTAGCCGATCCGGGCAAAATAGGCGTCCAAGCGCGCAGACAGGCTCATCGGCCAAAGGATAGCACATCGTTCCTTCCCAAGAGCGCCGGAACGTTGTTTTTCCGCCTGGAACAACCGCCCCGGCAGGGATCGGGGGCCTTTCGCGGCTCGACTTGGGCACGGAGGCTCGGTACAAGAGACGATCGGGTGTCCCGGCTTCTCGGAGACGCCGAAGGTGTCTCGAAGCCCGTCCGATGCGGGTCTTCGAGCAGGTTTGTGGCATTTCAAAAGCAATGGAGATTCCGATGTCATCCTTTTCCCATCTCTTCGCGCCACTGAACGTTGGCACGCTATCCACGCCAAACCGGATCTGGATGGCGCCCATGACGAGGTCGCGTGCCGGTCAGCCGGGAGATGTTCCCACGGAGCTCAATGCCCGCTATTACGCGCAGCGGGCTTCCGCTGGCCTCATCGTGACCGAGGCCAGCCAGATCAGCCGGCAAGGGCAAGGATACGCTTGGACGCCGGGCATCTACACCGATGCACAGGAAGCGGGCTGGCGCCTGGTCGCGGAAGCGGTCCATCGCGCGGGAGGGAGGATTGCACTTCAGCTCTGGCACGTGGGCCGGGTCTCCCACCATCTTTTGCAGGAAGGCCATCAGGCACCGGTCGGTCCTTCTCCGGTTCGCGCGGAGCAGACCGAATGCTTCGTCGTTCTCCCGGACGGAACGCCCGCACGGGTTCCCGTGGATCTGCCTCGGGAACTCCAACCGGCGGAGATCCGCGGCATCGTCCAAGAGTATGCCGCTGCGGCCGTTCGAGCGCATCGTGCCGGATTCGACCTTGTCGAAATCCACGGAGCAAACGGCTATTTGCTCAACCAGTTTCTCGACCTGCGGGCCAACCAGCGCCGCGACGAGTATGGCGGCTCGCTCCCGAACCGGGCGCGATTGTTGCTCGAAGTTGCCGATGCGGTCATTGCGGAGATCGGTCGGGAAAGGGTGGGAGTTCGACTTTCTCCCAAGGGCGTCTTTTCCGATATGACGGTCGAAGGGAGTTGGGAAGCTTCTCTCTACGTTGCGTCCGAGCTCGACCGGCGCAAGATCGCCTATCTCCATATTGCGGAGCCCGATTGGGCGGGAGGGCCGCCGCTCACCGAAGAGGAGAAGCGAGGATTGCGGGGGGCTTTTTCCTCGGTGCTGGCCTTCTGCGGGAATTACGATGCCGCACGGGCGGAGACGACGATCGCCGCGGGGATCGCGGATGCCATCGCCTTCGGCCGGCTCTTCCTCGCCAATCCCGACTTGCCGGAACGGTTCCGGCGCCGCGCACCTCTGAACACACCCGATCCCTCCACGTTTTATGGAGGTGCCGAAAAGGGCTATACCGATTATCCAAGCCTCGAAGCCGCCAGCGCGTAGAGGTTGCGGTTCCCAGGGCGACGGGAATGCGCTCGCGCGAGGAGGACTGGCCATGCTCGAACACCTGAAAGCGAACAACCGCGACTGGGCGCAACGGATGGTTGCGAGGGACCCCGGCTTCTTCCGGCGCCTCGTCAATCAGCAAGCTCCCGAATATCTATGGATCGGGTGCGCCGACAGTCGAGTTCCGGCCAACGAGATCATCGGCCTTGGCCCCGGCGAGCTCTTCGTCCATCGCAACGTCGGCAACTTGGCTCCCTCGCAGGACGCCAACTATCTCTCCGTGCTGCAATATGCGATCGACGTGCTCCGGGTGAAGCATGTCCTGGTGGTCGGCCACTATGGGTGTGGGGGCGTGAGCGCGGCCGTGGACGGGAAACGCCGGGGCCTGGTCGACCATTGGCTCCATCCGATCCGCGAGGTCTGGGTGGACCACCGAGACGAGCTCGTGGCGATCCCCGAGGAGAGCGCTCGTCTGGACCGGCTCTGCGAACTCAACGTGATCCGCCAGGTGGGAAACGTGGCGGCCGATCTCTTCGTTCAAGAGGCTTGGGCTCGAGGGCAGGAGGTTTCCGTTCACGGTTGGGTCTATTCCTTGGCCGATGGCTTGATCCAAGATCTGAACGTCACGGTCGAAGGACCGAGGTGCTGATCCGGGTTCTTCCCCGACCCGCTTGCCGGTTGGCTTGGATTGCCTCACGGAGAGAAAATACGCCGCCTCCACAGCGCAAGATTCTTGATGCGCGTGGATCATCTGGATGCCGTACGATACCCCCGTATTGTGCGTCATCGGAAGGACGCTCGGAAGCGCCGCCTTCACCAGCAGCCAAGCTCCGCTCGGGAGGGAGCACGGGCGGCGGATCGGGGTCGTGTCGTGAAAGGAGGAGGAAGAAAGTCCAAACAGCAGGTGGTCCAACCATTCCTCAAAATCAGGGGAGTATTGCTTGTCGCCGCCGCGGGGAAATGCGGCCGAAGGGGTCAGGGGCTTGTCTCTCGGAAGCTTTGCGGAAACGGCGCGGAAACATGGCGGCCTTCGAGTTGGGGATTGGGCCTGGGCTCGGCAGAAAACCCGGCGTGTCTGTTGCTGGCGAAGGGATCGAAGTATTCATGATGGATGGCATGGTGAATGGTGCCCAGGTCCTTTTGCGCCTGATCCAGACCCTCATGGAGGAGGCCCGGGCTGAGGTCGTCGAAACGCAGGGCGTCGAGCCGTTTGCGTGCCCGCCGCACCATGTCCAGGGGAGCGCCCGAGTTGGGGAGCAGGGCTAGGGCAACTTCCATTTCGCCCAGACAGTGTTTGACGGTGCGGGGAAATTTGCCGTTTTTGAGAAGAAAGTTGACCACTTGGTTGCTGCGCACCTGCACCGAAACATGGCGGCGGTACATCTCGAAGGCACCCATGGCGCGCAGGACGCCGACCCAGAGACTTTCGCCCCCGGCTTCGCGCAGGCTGTCATGCTGGGGGAGGATGGCAGCGGTCGTGACATCGACGATGCGGGTGGTCATGTCGGCACGGTCCACGTTGTTCCCCAGCTTGACGAACTGACAGGCCGTATCCTGGCTCATGCTCCCCACCAGGAGCCCGACCAGGGCGTGGCGGCGGGCGATGAGCTCATTCAGAAAGCCGTAACGATCATGGCGGTTGGCGGCGGAGGCGCTGGCATGATCACGCCCGAAGAGAAAGAGGGCATTGATGCGCTCCCAGAACTCGGCGGGCAGCAGGTCACGGAAGGTGCGGCTGTTTTCCCGCGCCTGACGGATACAGGAGAGCACGGCGCTGGGGTTGCGTTCGTCGGCAATGAGGAAACGCATGATGCGGGTTTCTTCCGGGGGGCCGTAATGCTCTCGGTAGAGTTCGCTGACTCCCGCTACCTGCAGGAGGATGTCCCAGCCGAATTGGACACCGGGGGGGAGGTCCAGCAGGAGCAGGGCGGTTGCATTGATGAGGCGCGCCATGTCCTCGGTCCTCTCCAGATAGCGGGCCATCCAGTACAGGTTTTCTGCTACGCGAGAGAGCATGGGGCCTCCTCCAGATCGACGATCCAGGTGTCCTTGCTGCCGCCGCCCTGGGAGCTGTTGACCACCAGAGATCCCGGCTGCATGGCCACCCGTGTGAGGCCGCCCGTGGTGACGTGCAATTGGTCCGACTGCAGGATGAAGGGCCGCAGGTCGAGGTGGCGGGGTTCCAGATGATCTCCCACCAGGGTGGGGGCGGTGGAGAGGGCGAGGGTGGGTTGGGCGATGTAGTTGCGTGGATCGGCACGGATGAGTTCGGCAAAGCGGGCGCGTTCCTCGGGGGTGGCTCGTGGCCCGATGAGCATGCCGTAGCCGCCGGATTCATTGGCGGGCTTGACCACCAGTTCGTCGAGGTGGGCGAGGACATAGTCGAGGTCCGCTGCGCGCATGCACAGGTAGGTGGGCACGTTGGGCAGGATCGGTGCTTCGCCCAGATAATAGCGGATGATCTCCGGCACGAAGGCATAGACTACCTTGTCATCGGCGACGCCGGCGCCGGGCGCGTTGGCAATGGCCACCGTGCCCTTGCGCCAGGCAGTGATCAGGCCTGGTACGCCGAGCACCGATTTCGGGTTGCAGACTTCGGGATCGAGGTATTCGTAGTCAATGCGCCGGTAGATCACATCCACCCGCTCGGGGCCGGTGATGGTCTTGAGGTAGACGATGTCATCCTGACCGACGAACAGGTCCGCGCCTTCGGCCAGATAGGACCCCATCTGCTGGGCGAGATAGCTATGTTCAAAGTAGGCGGAGTTGTAAATGCCGGGGGTCAGCACCACCACTACGGGACGCTCCCCGGTGCGGGGGGAGAGGGCGGCCAGGGTATCGTAGAGGCGGCTGGTATAGTCATCGACGGGCAAGATCCTGCAGCCCTGGAAGAGTTCCGGAAAGAGGCGCTTCATGATCTGACGGTTTTCGAGCATGTAGGAGACCCCCGATGGCACCCGCAGATTGTCCTCCAGGACATAAACGGTGCCATCCTGGTCGCGCACTAGGTCGCTTCCGCAAATGTGGGCCCAGACGCCAAAGGGCGGGTGGATGCCCACACAGGCCGGACGGAAATGGTGCGACCCCTCCAGCACCTCGCACGGAAAGACGCCGTCGTTGATGATGCGCTGGGCGTTGTAGAGGTCGTCGATGAAGAGATTCAGGGCGCGCAGGCGCTGCTTCAGGCCCGCCTCGATCTGCTCCCATTCCCGTCGGGAAAGGATGCGCGGGATGATGTCGAAAGGCCAGGCCCGGTCGATGTTGCCCGCTTCCGTATAGACCGTGAAGGTGATGCCCATGGCCAGGATCGCGGCCTCCGCAGACTGGCGGCGGGCGGCGAGGGCGCTTGGGTCGAGACGGAGCAAGTGAGCAAAGAGGGCCTTGGCCGCGGGCCGGGGCTGTTGCTGGGCATCGATGAGCTCATCATAGGCCGATTGCCGTCCATAGCTCTCAGAAAGCAGGCTCATACTCCCTCTGTGGGTGGCGGGCGCCTATTCGCTACACCTTGTGCGTGGAGCGGCATAGGGGACGGCGCTAGGCCGTGCCCCGGCCACACCACCCGGCATGCGGGTCCGCACCGGGAGGTTTGAGAAGTTGAGGTCATGCGAGTCGAGGGAAACCATGAGCGTGATGGTTGACCTGATCAAAGAACTTCTCCAGATCAACGTCAATGAAGCAATCACCATGCCAGCCAAGGGAAGCGGCAGGCCTCGCCCGGATCCGGCAAGGCCTCCCCTCAGCTCTCGCCTCGGCCGGATGCACCTGCTTCAGGCAAATTCCGGATGCGAAGGATGCCACTACCGTGGCAATGCACCACCCAGGCGCAGATCCAGTATCGCCGGGTAATCGGGGTTCGTCTCCACGGGTGGCGCATCCATCACACCGGGGTGGCTTCCCTCGGGAACGAAGCGCCCCGCTACGGGCCCCCTGGCCCATATCGCCGGGGGTGGCGTGTAGGGTCCCGGGGTATGCCCTATCCGTTCGAAGCGGCTCTGGCGGCGTGCTTCGGCCTCCCAGGCGTTGACCGGATATTGCGCGAAATTGCGCCCGCCGGGATGCATGACATGAAAGGTGCAACCCCCGATGGAGCGACCATTCCAGGTGTCGATGAGATCGAAGACCAGCGGGGAATGCACCGGAATGGTGGGGTGCAAGGCCGAAGGCGGCTGCCAGGCCCGATAGCGCACCCCTGCCACCTCCTGGTCGGGAGTCCCGGTCTTGCGCAGGGGGATGCGCCGGCCATTGCAGGCCAGCACATGGCGTTTGTCACTCAGACCGCTGAGCAGAACCTGCAGGCGCTCCACCGAGGAATCGACATAGCGGGCCGTGCCCTGACCCGTCGCCTCCTCCCCCAGCACATGCCATGGCTCGATGGCTGCGCGCAGCTCGATGCCGATGTCGCCGATCTGGACCTGCCCGTAAACGGGGAAACGGAACTCCAGAAAGGGTTCAAACCAGGCCGGGTCAAAGGGGAGGTCGTGGGCCTGGAGATCCAGCAGGATCTCGCGCAGATCCTCCCAGAGATAATGCGGGAGCAGAAAGCGGTCATGCAACTCGGTGCCCCAGCGCATCAGGGCATGGCGATAGGGGTTTTCCCAGAAGCGCAGCAGCAGGGTTCGCACCAGGAGCTGCTGGACCAGACTCATGCGCGCATGGGGCGGCATCTCGAAGGCGCGCAGTTCCACGAGACCCTGGCGGCCGGCAGGGCCGCTGGGGGAGAAGAGCTTGTCGATGCAGATTTCCGCGCGGTGGGTATTGCCGGTCACATCGACCAGCAGGTTGCGGAAGAGGCGATCCACCAGCCATGGCTGGTGCGCTTCGCGCGGCGCAATCTGGGCAAAGGCGATTTCCAGTTCGTAGAGGGCCTCGTGGCGGCCTTCGTCCACGCGCGGTGCCTGGCTGGTAGGGCCGACAAAGAGACCGCTGAAGAAGTAGGACAGGGCGGGATGGTGTTGCCAGTAGGTGATGAGGCTCTGCAGCAGGTCGGGACGGCGCAGGAAAGGGCTGTCTCCGGGAGTGTTGCCGCTTAGGGTGATATGGTTGCCGCCGCCGGTGCCCGTATGGCGACCGTCCAGCATGAACTTCTCGGCCCCAAGACGGGATTGCCGCGCGGCCTCGTAAACGCCGTCGGTATTGGCCACCAACTCCGCCCAGGACCGGGAGGGATGGATATTGACCTCGATGACTCCGGGATCCGGGGTGACCAGGAGTTTTTCCAGGCGCGTATCGCTGGGCGGTGGGTAGCCCTCCAGCACCACCGGCAGGCGCAGGCGCGCTGCCGTGGCCTCGATGGCGGCGACCAGGTCCAGGGCATGTTCCAGGCGTTCCAGGGGTGGCAGAAAGACGTAGAGACCGCCGCCGCGGGGCTCGATGGCAAGGGCGGTGTGAGGGATCTCACGGGGTGAAACTCCGGCATCGGCGGGAGCCTCCGTCTTTTCGGGAGCAGTGGGCGAGGGCACGAAGCGGCTATAGCGCGCCGCCACCTCGCCCTGGATGTCGGGCAGCGGCATGTGCGACGCAAAAGGGTCCACCTCGGGACGCATCTCCCGGTCTTCCTCGGCGACCCAGGGTAGGGCATCGAGGGGTAGGCGCAGGCCCAGGGGCGAATCGCCGGGAATCAGGATGAGTCGGCCGCGGCGAAAGGTCCATGCCGCCGAGCGCCAGGTTTCCCGTGTTTCATCCCAGGCCAGGGGCACAACGAAGCCGACGGGCTGGTCCAGGCCGCGGGAGAGTTTGTCGGCCAGGGAACGCCGTTCGCGGGCATCGTCGAGCCGCAGTTGCGCCAGATCGAGGTTGACCGGCAACTCCGCCTCCTGTCGCAGGTAATGGAGGGCGTCTTCATAGGCCGTCAGGACAAACTGCTCTGCCACGCCAAGATAACGGGTGAGGGTGCCGGCAAAACGCTCGGCGTCCGCCAGCGTCCGGCCGGAGTCCCTGCCCGCTACGGAGAGGAGACCGGCATCGCGCCAGACTGGTATCCCGTCCTTGCGCCAGTAGAGCCCCAGGGCCCAGCGCGGGAGGGCTTCGCCGGGGTACCACTTGCCTTCGCCGCTATGCAACAGGGAACCCGGGGCAAAATCCCGCTGCAGCTTGCGCACCAGAATTTCCGCCCGTTCGCGCTTCTGCTCGCCCAGGGCAGCGTTGCTCCATTCCGGGGTATCGCGAGCATCCACGGCGACAAAGGTGGGCTCGCCGCCCATGGTCAGGCGCACATCCCCCGCCGCGAGGCGCGCGTCCACCCGCTGGCCGAGGTCCAGGATGGCCGCCCACTGGCGCTCGCTGTAAGGCTTGGTGACGCGTGGAGTTTCCCGGATGCGGGTCACCGTATTGTTAAAGGTGAAGGTCACCTTGCAGGGATCGGTAGCCCCGACGATGGGCGCGGCTGTGCTCGGTTGCGGGGTGCAGGCCAAGGGGATGTGTCCTTCCCCGGCAAAGAGCCCCGAAGTGGGGTCCAGCCCGACCCAGCCCGCGCCCGGCAGATAGACTTCGGCCCAGGCGTGCAGGTCGGTAAAATCCTGTGCCGGGCCCGCCGGGCCTTCCAGGGGCTTCTCATCGGCCACGAGTTGAACCAGGTAGCCGGAGACAAAGCGGGCCGCCAGGCCCAGGTGGCGGAGGATCTGGACCAGTAGCCATCCGGTGTCGCGGCAGGAGCCCAGATGGCGGGACAGGGTCTCCTCGCAGCTCTGTACGCCGGGCTCCATGCGCACGCTATAGTCAATGGTCTTCTGCAACCGTTGATTGAGGGCCACTAGAAAGAGCACGGTGTTTTGCTCTTGCCGCTCCAGGCCATGGAGAAAGGTCTGCAGCAAGGGCCCGGCCGCTTCGCACTCCAGATACGGCGCCAGTTCCTTGGCAAGGGCCGCCGGGTAGCGGAAGGGCCAGCGCTCGGCACTCTCTTCGACAAAGAAATCAAAGGGATCAATGACCGTCAGATCGGCAATGACCTCCACATCCACGAGCAGCGACTGGGCGCGTTCCTGGAACACCAGGCGCGCTAGATGGTTGGCGAACGGATCTTGTTGCCAATTGAGAAAATGTTGCTGGGGAGCAACCTTGAGGCTGTAGGCGAGGATGGGGGTGCGGCAATGGGGTGCCGGGCGCAGGCGCAGGATATGGGGATAAATCGTTACCAGACGGTCGAAGTGATATTCGGTGCGATGTCGAATGGCAACGTGGATACCCATGGGAATGCCTCCTGGCGTTCCTGCGCCTGAGTTAAGGGGAAGGATAAAGGGGATATACCTTGCCTTCGTCCATCTGGCCTTCCCAGGGAAAGGGCGGCAGGCTGTTCAATGCCTGCAGGAGGCCTTCGTTCCAGCGCTCACCAATGGAACGGAAAAAAGGATCATCCTCGCCCAGGAACAGCCGCTGTCCTTTCTGGAGGCTGCCGGTGCGGTAGATGAGCAATTCCACCGGCCCGCCCACGGAGACATTGCTGCGCATGGTGGAGTTCATCGACACCAGGGCACAGCGCCCCGCTGCCTCTAGGGAGAGGTCCGGGCGAATCACGCGGTCGAGGATCGGTTTGCCATATTTGATCTCGCCAATCTGCAAAAAGGGATGCTCGGCGGATTCATGAATATAGTTGCCCTGGGGATAGATCAAGAACGTGGCCGGTACCTCCGCACCGATCTGCCCGCCCAGGATGAAACTCGCTTCAAAGCTGGAGCTGCTGATGTCACGCTCTGCCTGATTGCGCTTGATTTCGGCGTTGACCATCCCGATATAATCCGCCGCCTCCAGCATCGATTGCACGCTGAGGAGGTTGGTACCGGCGCCCTGCCCCACATCGTTGCGCAGGCGCTTGATTACGCCCTGGGTGGTGGCCAGATTTCCCGACGAGAGGAGGCAGAGCATGCGGTTTCCCGGCCACAGGAAGCTATGCATTTTGGAGTAGGTGCTCACATTATCGGTGCCCGCATGGGTGCGCGAGTCCGAACAGAGAACCAAACCACGGTCCACATGAATGGCGAGGCAATAAGTCATGAGGCAAGTCCAATTTCATATTGTCCAAAGGAACGGCCGACATCGTGCCGCAACAGGTTCGGCGCGTTCTCGAGGAGGAGCCGTCTGGGCTTATGCGTGTCCAGAATCTTGAGGACGCAATCGAATAGGTCGCCCCATTGCGAGCGATCGAAGCCGAGTCGGTCGTCTGCCTTCGAGAACGGCTGGCACGGGAATCCAGCATAGAGAATATCGCGGGGCGGCAACTCGTCAACGGCTTCGCGTATGTCGCCATGCGGGCGGATGTCGAAGTTCCTTTCATACAGGTCGGCGAGGCCGGGATCGATCTCCCAGGCGAACAGGCAGGTAGACCCTAGCAGCCCAAGGGCGTGATGGAATTCCGCAAGCCCGGCAAATAAGGGGATGAACCTGAGCCCTGTCATCCGCTCAGTCATCCAAGGGAAAAGAGGGTTGCTTCGCGGCGTGCCGCTCCAGCAGGTTTTTCACGGCGACGCTCAAGACGTATTGCAGGGTAAGCGGCGGACGGTGCCCCTCGGGCAAGGCGCGCAACGTCTCATAGTCCCCCGAGTCTAGAGACACTGTGAACCGCTTCTGCTGCGCCGCCTTGATCATGGAGCACCCTTCGCACCAACCTGCACCAAAGCCCTACGCTTGTCGATTGATTAACGGACGAGATCATTGCCGATCTGTCAGGCGCCGCCCGCTCATCTCCTTGCGAATCGACGGCCGTTATGGATCGGGCGTGCCCTCCTTTCGGAGGTTGTGGCAAGGGTGGCAAACTCAACCTCGACGAAGCAGGCGGGCCCAGTTGAGCAAGCCGCGGGAGAAGGCTTGCCCGAAAGGCCGGCGGGCGAGCGGCTGATCGAGGAGGAACGGGGAAGCGACCCCAACGGGATTCGAACCCGTGCTACCACCTTGAAAGGGTGGGGTGCTAACCACTACACAATGGGGTCAGATTGGCGATGGTGGGGCTGTCGCCCTTCCTCAGCCGGAGAGGGCGCAATCGGCTACCGAGAGATTTCCTCAAGCGCCAGGCTGGGGCTTATCCGTCGGCAGCCGAAGAGGAGCAGCCCGGACAAAAGGGTGGGCAGCGTGCCGATCCAGAAGCTCGCCCAGACCCCGCTCATCCCGCAGCCCAGAACGCTGCTGAAAAGAGAAGAACTCACGATCGCGCCCAGCGGGCCGATCGCGTTGATCAGCGCGCTCGCGCTGCCCCGGACCCGCGTCGGGAATGACTCGGCGATGTAGGGGAAGAGGGCCGAGTAAGCACCCGCCCGCCAGAATTCGGCGAGAGCATAGAGTATGGCGACCGGCCAAAATCCTCGGGCGAGGAAGAGGAGGCTAGCATAGGCGAACGCCGAGGCTGTCCACGCCGCGGCCACCGTCCCTCGCCGTCCGAGAAGGGAGCCCAAAAAGCCGTGGACGAGATAACCGATGTAGGCGGCTGCACCGCCGACTCCGAAGACACGGAGAGCCTCGGGGAAGGTCAGCCCCTTGGCTTGAGTGAGGACGGTCGTGGCCAAGACCGTGAAGATCTGTCCGGCAAACCAGTTCAGGAAGAAGGCGGCCGCCAGGAAGAGGAAGTGCCGCCGCAGATCTGGTCCTAGGATTTGGACAAGGAACAGCTGCCGCGACCTTTCCGCATCGATCCCATTCCGCCGAGCATAGCGAATGGCAACCTCGGATGTCCGACGCCGCTGGAGTTGGCGGAACCGCTGCAGCTTGCGGAAACGCGGGCTTTCTGGGAGCCCAAAGCGAGCCAGGAATATGGCGACGGCGGGTAAGCTCGCGATCAGAAAGACTCCGCGCCAGCCGACTACGGGAAGGAGGAGGCCAGCTGCACTGGTGGCTAAGAGTTGGCCGATCGGCCAGCCTCCTTGTACAAAGCCATAAAATCTTCCCCGTCGCTGCGCCCGTTCCAGCTCGGAAAGATAGACCGTATTGATGGCTTGTTCGGAATAGCCCAAGCCCGAGAGAGATCGTGCCAAGATCAGAGAGAGGGGGCCGATGGCGAACGCGGTCAATGCGGAGCTCAAAGCAGCCCCGGCTACGGTGATGACCAGGGCGTTGCGGCGGCCGAACGCGTCCGCGATCGGGCCGACGACAAGCGAACTGAGAAAGCTGCCGACGGCGACCCAGAAGGCGATCGACACGCTCTGCGCAGGAGTCCAGCCAAACTCCTTGGCGAGAACCGGCAGGAGCAGCCCGAAGAGAAGGAAATCGTAGACCGCGAACGTCCAGGCGAAGAAAGCGACGACGGAGGGGTAGAGGACGTGGGACTCTCTCCTGACCTCAGCAGTCAGGAGGGTCCCTTGGGAACGCTTTCCGGGTTCCTCGCTCCGGCCATGGCCTGCATCGCCGGGATGAGGGGAAGGACGGAGATCGAATTCGGTGACGCCGGACTGCTCTTCCATGGCCATGACGGTATCTGGCGCCCGGTCAGGGACTAGATGCCATCGGGACCCCGCCGTGCCCCTTTTCGACCGGCAGAGGCTTTGGATTCTCCGCTTGAGGTGTTGTGCGATCGGGAGGCATCTCCTCTGGAGCGGGAGTGTTTCTTCCCTCGGGCGAACCGACATCCGGTTTCGCTTTGGGCTCTTGGTTCGCCGTCTCTCTCGCACTCGCTCCCGTCGGGAGACGAAGGAGAAAGAGGCTCACCGCCAGCGCGAGAAGAGAGGGGAGTCGATTCCGCCTTCGCACTGGTTCCGTGGGTCTTCCTCGCGTGGGCATCGGCGTGCGTTCGGAAAAGTCACTTCTTTCCTCAGCTTGCCGCGGGAGAGGCTTCCGCATGGTAGGCGGCGGGCGACGCAAAGCGAAGTTCCCGGCCTTGGCTCAGGAGGAGAAGCTCCACATTGGTCGCGGAGGTTTCGAGATCGAACTGGAGGTTCGCCAGCTTGCGACCGAAGTAGTTGAAGGGGATGAGCGCGAAGATGGCGAGCGCCAGTCCCATGGCGGTCGCGATCAGGGCTTCTGCGATTCCTCCGCTGACCTTGACGGCCGCCAACTCCTCGTTGCCCACGAAGTGGAAGGCATTCATGATGCCGGTCACGGTCCCAAGGAGGCCGAGAAGAGGACCCAGGGTGACGATGGTATCGAGAACCGCGAGTCCCCGACCGGCCTGCTTGAGCTCGAAGCCCGCAGCCATCTGTAGGGCGTTCTGCAGGGAGGTGTCATGATGGCTCAGCCCCCACCAGATCATCTTCATGACCGGATCCTTGGAGGCCCGCGCCAGCTTGGCCGCCTCCTCGACCTGGCCGTTCTTGAGGAGGCTATAGACTTCGGAAACCCTGCTCCCCTGCCGGCGGAGCCGGACCATCGACCACCAGAAGATCCGTTCCAGGACCGTGACGATTGCGATCAGTGCGACCAGGAGTAGCGGCCACATGATAGGGCCGCCTCGGGAGAAGGTGTTAAGGACAACATTGGCGAGGATCATCTTGTCTCCTAGGTTGGGGTTGGCATGGGTGGAGCGAAGGGTTTCCTACTCAAGTCGGTAGACGATCGGAATCGTGTAGGTTCCGGAAAGGTTGGCGGGCAGGCGCCAGCGCTGGCGGATCCACTGACGGGCGGTCGAATCGAGGATGCCGAAACCCGAGGACTGGACGATGTCGACGCTCAGAAGCCTCCCTTGGGCCACGGTGAGCGAGAGCTGGACCGTTCCTTGGAAGCGTCGCAGGGCGGCCTCGTAGGGGTAGGGTGGCTTGGGCGTGTTTGCGTCGCCGACGCGGGGTGCGGCCGCGGCATACCGAGTTGTCGGACGCTGGGGAACGGTCATCGCCGTCTTCTTGGCCGAGCGCATTGGCATGGGCCTCGGCGGCTCCGGCCTGGGCTCGGGCTTTTTGTCGACCGGAGGCGGGGGCTGCGTGGGCGGCTGCATCTTGGGTTGGAGGAACTCGGGATTCGGCTCCGGAGGCGGCGGAGGCGTAAACTCAACTTCGATCGGGGGAGAGGCTGCTTCCTCTGGTGGAGGCGAGGCAACGGGAGCGACCGCTCCCCGGAGAAGCAGGTCTACGATCGAGCGGCGCTCGTCGATGGCGCCGAGTGCCAGAAGCAGGCCGGAGAATGCGACGACGCAGAGAAGGGACCAACGCCGAAGGCGCAGCCCATGGTCGATCGGATAGATCGCGAGACCAAGAGGGACGATCTCGGATCGGCCGACGTCGTGCCGGACGAGGAGCGAATGGTTCGGTTCGGTGCGGGATGTCATGGGGCGGCTCCGAAACTGTGTCGCATTTTTCCTTCCCTCATCGCTTGGGCGCTGGCCCCGGAGCGGTGCCGCGAGGAGCGGAAGCCTCGGGAGCTGCTGGAGTTTCCTCCTTGACCTGGAATCCGATCTTCTGAATCCCGGCTGCCCGGACTTTATCGAGGACGCGCACCACATCCCCGTGTGTCGTGTCCATGTCGGCCTGAACGTAGATGCGCACCTTGGGCTCCTTCTCCTTGCGGCGTTTGAGCTCGTCGACGAGCGTATTCCGATCGATCTCCTCTTTTTCTAGGAAGACTTGACCGCTCGCTTTGATCGAGAGGGTGAGGAAGTCGGATTTGTTTTCGGGGGTGGCGGTTTGCGCTGTCGGCAGGTTGAGCTTGAGACCCCGCATCCGGATCATCTCCAGGTTCACCATCATCATGCAGGCCATGAGGAAAACCATGATGTCGATGAGTGGGATAATTTCGATCCGACCCTTCTTTTCCGGTACCGGGCTTAGAATTTTCATGCGACCCAAAGCGGAAAAGCATCTCGCATGCCAATCGGGCTCTCTTCCGCTCCTGGCGGCTGGTGTCAGGTAGCTTCCCGGTCGAGCGGGGAGGCGGCGCTCGACCGCCTTTCTCCCGGCTGCTCACGGAGCAAAGCCCGAGTCTTTTCTGCCCGTTGGCTCGGCCTCGGCTGTAAGCTTTGTGAGGAGTGGCGACTATCGGAGACCGTGGGACCCGGGCAGAAAGCGTCCGCGCGCACGGACGGGATGTCCGAGGAGGGAAAAGGCAACCTCGCCTCGTACCAGGGTAAGCAGGAGGCGAACTCGATTCTGGAGTCCCACATAGGGACTGAGTGCGTGGCGATAGAGAAGATCCTTGGCCTCAATCGGCTTAGGCTCTCTCAGAGCCAGCAGGACCAGGTCGGCGTCGTTCCCGACCTCGATTGCGCCTTTGTTCGGAATCTGGAAGCGCTGGGCGCTGCCCAGGGCGCAAAGCTGGGCGGCGAGCGGAAAGGCCCCCTCCGCGGCCAGCCGGTCCAAGATAAGGG
>JAQTUK010000129.1 GCA_028710285.1 Methylacidiphilaceae bacterium
TGCCCCCGTATCGCATCTTGGGCGCTTGCAACCCACTCCTGGCGCATCAAGTCTTGGAGTTGGATCCGTCGGTTGGGCTGCTGATGCCTTGCAACGCGGTCGTCCGGCAGGACGCCTCGGGGAAGGTCCACGTCGAGCTTCTGGATCCCTCGGTGATGCCGGCCATGATCCAGCGGCCGGAGATCGAGCCTCTGGCCGCCGAGGCAAGGCAGCGGCTCCAGCGGGTCTTGGACTCCCTGTAACGAGCGTGTCTCAGGCCCTTCGCGTCCGAGCCTCCCCGTTCCGAAGCCCGCTTCCGCGCGGGAGAGGCACGTGATGGTTCGAGGCAGGGCTCGAGGCGGGCGACGCGGGGGAATGGCCGGCATAGCCGGCTCCGCGATCGGGACAATCGTCATCCTCTGGTCTTCTTCCCGGGAGAGCGGGTTTCTCGCTCATCCCAGCGTCTGCTCTGGAAAGAAAACGCGAAAAGGATGGCCAAATGGCCGTCGTTATGATACCAGCCCCGCAATGCCGGTTTGGGCGATGGGGCTCGCCCGAGAAAAGACCGCTCACCGATTGAGCTGATAGCTCCTACCACGGGTCTCGCTACGCGAGCCATCATTGGGAGGGAAGGAGCATTGGGTAGACGCGGGGATCGGGAAACGGAGGGTCCAATCGGACCGGCCGGGATCGGTTGGGGAAGGAGGCTCGTCGGATGAGCGTGGAGCCATCCGCCGGGTCGCATCGGCCTCTCTCGATCCACCTTGCGCTGGTGGGTGCGAGCCTCTTCGCCCTTCTCAATACCGGGGCCTTCACCGGGATCATCCCCTATTGCGTGGCCGAACTCGGCCAGCACCAGAGCCATGGAGCCTGGATGAACGGGGAGTTCTTCGCGGCCCAGGCGCTCGGGATGCTGCTGGCGAATCCGCTGGCGCAGCGGATCGGCACTCTCCGTCTCTTTCTCTGGGCAGGGTGGACGACGGCATCGGGTGCGCTGCTTTGTGCCCTGGCACCGGGATTCGTCTTCTTTCTTTTCGCCCGAATCGTGCTGGGAGCAGGCGGCGGAGTCCTGATCCTTCTTGCTCCCACCCTGCTCCTGGAAACCTATCGGCCGAGCTTCCGGGAGTTCGCTCCGGTTCTCTGGGCAGTGATTGCGATCCTCCCCTTTACGATCGGGCCGCTCCTCGGCGGCTGGATCGAAGAGGGATGGGGCAGGGAAGCGGCGAGTTGGCGGCTCTGGTTCCTTGTCGACGGGGCCGTGGAATGGTTCTGCACCGAATGGGTTCGCCGGCTTTTGAGGGCGACCGCGCCCGCGCGACCGGATGCCCGGTTGGACTGGACCGGCTTCGGCTTGCTCGCGATCTTTCTCTTCTCCCTGCAGACCGCCCTCGACATGGGGGACGATTACGACTGGTACAACTCCTGGCTTTTCGATGCTCTTGCGGGAGCCGCCACCGTCTCCTTTCTTGCCTTCGCCTGGTGGGAACTCCGCATCCCGAATCCGTTGGTCCGGCTCACGCTTTTCCTGCGGCCCGCGTTCGCCGCCGGGATGGTCTGCCTTTGCGGAGGTTTTCTCCTCTTTTATGGCCTCTGGAGCCTGCTGCTGGTCCGCCTCCAGTCAGTCTGGGGCTATAGCCCGTGGCTGGGAGGGTTGGTCTGGCTTTCGCTCACGGCAGGAGCGCTGCCCTTGGCGCTTCTGAGCGCGCGCATCGTCACCTGGCAGCGAAGCCGGTTCCTGCTCATCGGCTCTCTCCTCCTCTTTGCCGGCTTTGCCTTTTGGACCAGCGACTACGAGATCTACCGCCGACGCAACCTCTGGCTCGAATTCATCGGTCCACAGTTGATCGAGGGGATCGGTCTGGGGCTCTTTCTTCCGCCGGTCACCAATTTTCTCTCCAATGGACTCTCGGCCCGGAACCGGGACCTCGCGGTCGAGCTGGCGGGCAGCTTGCGCGTGGCGGCACAGGGATGGGCCAGCCTCCTGCTCGGGACGATCCTCTATCATCAAGCCGCTTTCCATAAGAGGCGCTTGGTGGAGTGGCTCACCCCTTCCCATCCTCTCCTCGGTCAACTGCGCGAGAGGTTGTCGTCCGAGGGGATCGGCTGGGAGATCGGATTTCGCCTCTTGGACCGGGAAGCCCTTGGGCAGACCCAGGTGCTCGCCTTCGAGGATCTCTTCCGGATCGCCGCGTGGGGCTTTGTGGTTCTGGCGGGCCTGGCTCTTCTCTGCCCAGCTCCCCCGGGGGCGCGGAAGGACGTTTCCGCATCCGGAGGCAGATGAGAGAAGAAGAAAGGGAAGAGTGGTTCTCCGAGCCTGCCGGCAAGGAAGGGAACCCTGTCTGGGATCTCCTCGGAGAGCCGCCCCGGGCGAGGAAACCGATCCGCCCCCGGTCCCGCTTCCGCCGTTTGACCGCCCGGCTTTGGAGCCGAATCACGCGGCGGTTCCAGGGCTGGCCTCCGGAGCGGGACGAGAGGAGGCCCGGGAGGAAGCGGCGCAGATGGATCCTCTCCAGCCTCGTTCTTCTCGTCTTTCTCTTCTGGTTTTTCTTCCTCCGCGGTTGGGTCGTGACCAACGACGCCTACGTGACCGGAAATGTGGCTCCGGTCAAATCCCAGGTGGCGGGCACGGTGGTCGAAGTCTGTGTCGAGAATACGGAGCGGGTTGAGAAGGGACAGGTCCTGGTTCGCCTCGACGGACTCAAATCCTGGGTCGCGCTTCAAAAGGCGGAGGCAGACCTGGCCGCGGCGGTTCGCCGGGTCGAGGGCCTCTTCAGCCAGGTCGCGCGGCTCCGCCACCGGATCGCCGAGGAGAAGGCGGCCTTGGGCCGCTATCGGTATGACCTGGGGCTCTACCGGGGCGGGACGGCGAGCGGGGTCATCTCCGAGCAGCAGTCGATCGACGCCCAGTGGAAAGTGCAAGAGTCGGAGCAGGCCATCGCCGCTCTCGAGGCGGAGTTGCGGGGAAACGAGGCGCTCGTGCAGGGGACGACCGTCGCGACCAACCCCATGGTCCGGGAGGCGGCGCAACGGGTGCGTGACGCCTGGCTCGACTGGTACCGGCGACGGATCCCCTCCCCCGTAAGCGGCTATGTCGCCCGCCGGACCGTGCAGCCTGGGGATCAAATCACGCCCGAAAAGCTGCTCATGAGCGTGGTCCCGCTCGACTACGTCTGGGTCGTCGCCAACTTCCGGGAACGGGAGCTCGGGGAAATGCGTCCTGGTCAGCCGGTGATCCTCAAGGCGGACATGTACGGGTGGGGAACTCGCTACCACGGCGTGGTCGAAGGGTTGGAGCCGGGCTCCGGGAGCGTCTTCTCGCTTCTCCCGCCGGACAACGCCACCGGCAATTATGTTCACATCGTAGAGCGGGTGCCGGTCCGGATCCGACTCGATCCGGAGGAGCTCGCTCGTCGCCCCCTGGTCCTCGGCCTCACGATGGTGACGCGTGTTCATGTCGCCAAACGGGGGAACTCGATCCGCGAGCCGATCACCCGGGTCCCGCCGAAGGCGCGGGCAGCCGACTACCAATCCTTCCTCTATCTCCACGAACTGGCCTCGATCGAAGGGCGGATCCGGAGAATCATCGAGCAAAACTCCAACCGGGGCGGGGATGCTCCTTCGGCCACGGGAACCCGTCCGCAACAAGGAAGAGCGCCGTGAGGCCCCGGGAACGGATCGCAAAGAGTCCAGTCTTGCCCGAGGGATCGGCAAGCGTAGGATCCATTCGGCGCCGGTGGATCGGAAGGAGAATCGAGGATGGGCTTCCGGAAAATCCTGGTCGGTTTCGACGGTTCGAAGGGGGCCTTGGCGGCCTTTGGGCTCGCGATCGAGATTGCTGCCCGCTTCGAGGCCGAGGTACGGGCGCTTGCGGTTCTCCTCCCTCCGGGAAGCGATTGCGACCCGTCGGCGGCCGAGGAGCGCCGGCTCTTGCGGGCTCCGTTGGAGGCGTGTGCGGCGATCGCGCGAGAAAGGAACATCCCCTTCTCCGAACGGATCGAGGAGGGGGATCCGGCGGAGGAACTTCTGCGGGCGGCCCGCAATGGTTCCTACGACCTGATCGTGGTCGGGCGGCGGAAGCTCGCGCGTCCGGCCTATTGGATCCTCGGGTCGGTCTCGGAACGGGTGATTCGCCAGTCGCGCTGCCCGGTACTCGTCGTCGAACCGCCTCCCTAGCGGCTCGGTCGATTTGGTTTCTTCGCTGGCTACCCGCCCTTTGCCTGCTCGGAATGCTTGCCGGGTGCCTCACCCCGAAGTTCGAACGGCCTGACATTCCCACGACCCCACAATACAAGTGGGCGCCTCCCGCTCATCCGGTTCACGCGCCGCCGGGGCCTCAATGGAAGACCGCCGAGCCCAAGGAGCATCTGATCGGCAAGGGGGACTGGTGGAAGATGTATGGGGATCCGGAGCTGGATCGGCTCGAGGCGGCCGCCCTGACGGCCAACCCCACGTTGGGGGAAGCTTTCGCGCACATACTCCAGGCGCGGGCCGAGGTGCTGGGAGTGAAGGCGATGTTCTATCCGACGCTCGATTTCACGCCCTGGTTGAAGTCGGTTTCCAACGCGGCCCAGGGCCAGTGGCCGGTTCCTCCCTTCCCGCGCCAACTCGATCCCTGGGCGGTGGTCGGCGATACGAACTATGAGTTTGCTCTCTGGCGGCAGATCCCCAAGCTGCGCGTCGCCAAGGAGCAAGCAAAGGCGGTCCAGGCGGCATACGAGGCGATTCGGCTCTCGCTCACCTCGGAGGTGGCACAGAACTACTACCTGCTGCGCCAGATCGACCTGGAACTCCAGATCTTGGACCAGATCATCGGCCAGTTCGAGAAGGACCTCCGCCTGACGCAGGAGCGAACGAAGCTCGGCCTTGGGCAGCAGCTGGACGTGGTGCGGGCCCGCAGCCAGCTCGAGCAGGTGCGGGGAGAGCGGGAGGGGCTTCGGTGGAGTCGGACGAAGGCGGAGAACAGCCTCGGTGCGCTGGCGGGCAGATCGGCTTCCGGCTTCTCTCTCCCGTTCCGTCCTTTGACGGGAGAACCTCCGGCGATTTCCCAAGGGATCCCTTCCGAGCTGCTCGAGCGCAGACCGGATATTGCCCAGGCCGAACGGCTCATGGCAGCAGCCAATGCGCAGGTAGGGGTGGCCCGGGCCGCGTTCTACCCCTCCTTCTATCTGTCGGGCTTCGGGGGATTCCAGAGCCTTTTTTTCAACACCCTGATGACCCTGCATAATGCCTACTGGGCTGCCGGCCCGCTGATCGACGTCCCGCTCTTCGAAGGGGGCATGCTCATCGCCAGCCTGAACGCAGCCAAGGCCGGCTACTGGGTGACGGTACAGGAGTACCGAAAGGTGGTGCTCGACGCCTTCCGCGAAGTGGAGGACTATCTGTCCGGCATCCGGATCCTCTCGGAGCAGCAGCGCCGCTTCGGGGCGGCGGTCGTCGCCTCGGAGCGCCAGGTCGACATGACGCTGGATCGGTTCCGAAGAGGGCTGGGGAACTACTTCGAGATCGTCCAGGCAAACAAGGAGCTGCTCACCAGCCGTCGGGACGACGCCCAGACATTGGGCAAGCGCTTCGTGCTGACCGCTCTCCTCGTGAAGGGACTCGGAGGCGGGTGGGAGGACTCCTCCTTTCGTCCTCTTCCCCCGAAAGCGACGCCGCTCGGGCAGAACGCTGCGAGCCGGGGCGAGGCCGTTAGCACGGCTACGCTCGATCGCCGCGCACCTGCCCCAGATCAGAAATAGGCGCGGGATCGACGATTCCGAAGTCGCGAGGACTAGCGGAGGCAAGGGTGCGCTTGCGCCCGAATGCGAGGGAGGATCTCGCTGTCTCGGTGAAATGCGATTGCTCTTCGAGGAGTTCATCGGCTATGTTGCAATCATGAAGAAAATTGCCCTCTGCGCATTGTTCCTCGCTGCCGGCTTCTCCTATTCCCTGCCCGCTTGGGCGACGCCAGCGTGCTCGGCCCACAAGAGCGCGGATCTAGGAAGCAAGGGAAAGTGCGGTAAGAAGAAGGGCTCCTGTGAAAAGGGAGGCTCGTGCGAAAAGGGAAGTAGCAATCACGCTTCCTAAGCCCCACGGAAGCCTGCGCGAAAGAGCGCCGTGGAGTGCCCGGTCTCCCACTGCCACGGTGTAGAAGAGCCGACAACCGGCCCGAGTTCTCGCTAGGAGGCCTGAACCCCTTTTCCGAAGCCGCCAGGACAAGCTACAGCCTGGACTGGCGGTGGAGGGCGTCTACTTCGTCGGCTGTGGGGAGGCCCGCTCTGGCTCCCAGCCGGGTGCAGGCCAGGGCTCCTGCGGCGGAAGCGAAGGCAAGCAGATCCTCCCAGGCCATTCGGCGCGCGACTCCCAGAGCAAAGGCTCCGTGAAAGGCGTCGCCGGCCCCCGTCGAATCGACGCAGCGGACACGAAAAGCGGAAAGCCGTCCCCGCTTGCCTTCGCAAGACCAGACGAGCCCTTGCTCGCCAAGGGTGATCACGACCGAGCGTTGGCTTGCCGCGAGCGCCGTCAATGCGTCTTCGGG
>JAQTUK010000012.1 GCA_028710285.1 Methylacidiphilaceae bacterium
AGGACGACGGGAAGGTTCTGCAGGCAGACGTCGGGACCGATCTGGTCGTAGGCGCGCTGCAGAAAGGTCGAGTAGATGGCGCAATAGGGCTTGAACCCCTTGGTCGCCAGCCCGGCGGCAAAGAGAACGGCATGCTCTTCGGCGATGCCCGTATCGAAATACCGGTCGGGGAACTTCGGCTGAAACCGGTCGAGCGCCGTTCCGTTGGGCATCGCCGCCGTGATCGCCACCACGTTGCGGTTTTGATCGGCGAGCTTGACCAGGGTGTCGGCGAATACCTGGGAACAGGTCACCGCCGCGCTCGGGGGCGTCTCCCCGGTCACAGGGTGGTAGGGGCCCAGCCCGTGGAACTTCTTCTGCTTTTCCATGGCCGGGGCAAATCCCCGCCCCTTCTGCGTCAGCACGTGGAAGAGCACGGGATGCTCCTGATGCTTCAGAAACTCGAACATCGAGATGAGCATCGCCACGTCGTGGCCGTCTACCGGACCGTAATAGGTCAGGCCGAGCTCCTCGAAGATGACACTCGGCAAAAGCAGGCTCTTGACCGCCTCCTCCGCTTTTCGCGCAGCCCGGAGGACTCCACGGCTGGGAATCTTCATCAAGAACTCCTCCGCCCGGTCCCGAAGCCAAGAGTAAGTCGGATGGCTGACGATCCGGCTCAGATAGCCGGCGATCGCGCCGACGTTCTTATCGATCGACCATTCGTTATCGTTCAAGACCACGATCAGGCGCTTGGTCTGTTCGCAGACGTTGTTGAGCGCCTCGTAGGTAACTCCGCAGGTAAACGCCGCGTCTCCGCAGACCGCGATGACATTCTCCCTTCCTCCGCGGCGGTCGCGGCCGACGGCCATGCCCAGCGCGGCGGAGAGAGCGGTCCCGGCATGGCCCGCTCCGTAGCAGTCGTGCTCGCTCTCCTCCCGATTGAGGAATCCGGAGAGGCCACCGGGCTGCCGAATCGTAGAAAAGCGATCGCGCCGACCGGTCAGAAGCTTGTGGATGTAGCCCTGGTGGCTGACGTCGAAAAGAAAATGATCCTCCGGGGTCTGGAATACGTAGTGGAGAGCGATGGTCAGTTCGACCACTCCGAGGTTCGGGCCGAGATGACCGCCGTTTTTCGCCAGGACAGCAATCATCTCCTGGCGGATTTCCTCCGCCAGCTGAGGCAACTCTCCGATGGGAATCCGCTTCAGGTCAGCCGGAGAATCAATTTGATCGAGTAATCGCGCCAAGGATCACCTCTCCTTTTTTGCCTCTTCTCCTCAGCGAGCTGAGCCTTCGTCCGCTGCCCGAAGTTCGCTGGCCGTCGACTCTCCTCCTTCGGCTCCTTGTGCCAAAACGGAAATTTTTTGTTCCGCCAGGGATAGTTTGTCACTACAAATCTTCACGAGCCGCATCCCCTCCTCGTAGCGCTCCAGCAGTTCCTCAAGGGCCAGATCGCCGCTCTCCATCCTTGCCACAATTTCTTGCAGCTTCCGAAAGGCCTCCTCGAAGGTAGGCCCGTTTCCTGGTTCGGTTTTCGCCATGGCAAGCCGCCCTATCCTCGAGCCTCCGTGGCTTCCCGTCTCCCGAACTGCAGCCGCTCGTCCGCAGAGAGGATATCCTGGAGACCCTTCCATCCCACATCCTCGATCTCGTTGAAAAGACGGAGGTAAATTGCCACATCCTGGCTCGGGAATCGAGCCAGAAGCCCTTCCAGCGCATCCCGCAGCTTCTCCGCAGGCGGTTCCTGGGGAAACTCCTCGACCACCCCCTGTCCGTCATGGGAGATCCCTAGGGTATCGAGCCAGGCACAAAGCATCGGGGCCCGATGATGCACCAGCCAGTGAGAGAAAAGGTGCGCGGAGATCGTCTCGCTTTCCGGCAGGGAAAGGACGCGGCGCGAGAGATCATGCCGCTCCAACTTGGGCATTTCCAGGAGCTTCGCCTGCCGGACCCCCAGGCGCCGGCTCGTCAGCTCGACGACGACGCGGTAGAGCCGCTTGTCGGATTCACGGACGTCCAGAAGCACTTCGTGAACCAGTTCTTCCGGAATTTCCTGCCAGAGAGTGCACGTTGCCATAGGCGTTGTGGCCTGCCATCATGACCTAGCACGTGAGAAAGACAATCGTTTTCCCCGGGCGTCGGAAGAGCAGAATGCGAGGAAACCAAGGAGGGGTGGAAAAGAGAGCGAGGGCTCCTCACCCGAAGGCCGAGGCGGCTCCCGCCCATCCCCTCTCCTCTTCGGAGCTTTCCGGCCGGCTCCTCGGCGCGCATGTCTCGATCTCCGGGGGAGTCGGGCGCGCGGTCGAACGCGCCATCCAATGCGGCTTTTCCGCCGCGCAGATCTTCCTCAAGAACTGTCGGCAATGGAAAGCCCCCGCGATCCACGCAGGGGAAGCCACCGCCTTCCGACGGGCAGCCTCCTCCTCGGGCATCCTCTTCTTCGGCCATGCCGGCTACCTCCTCAACCTTGCCTCCTCCTCGGAGCCTCTCGGTGCGCAATCCCTGGAAGCGCTCCGGGACGAGACGGCGCGTGCCGAATCCCTCGGCCTTCCCTTCCTCGTCGTCCACCCTGGCGCCGGTGCGCGCGGCGAGGCTCCGGAGGCGGCGCTCTCCCGTCTCGTGGGCCGGCTCCGCCTTCTCTTTCCGGCAGGCTCCTCGGGGCCGAGCATCCGAATTGCCCTGGAGACGATGGCGGGGCAGGGGAGCCAGATCGGGTGGCGGCTGGAACACCTGGCCTGGGTTCTCGAAGAACTGGCCGATCCTTGCCGTTTCGGCCTCTGCCTCGACACAGCTCACCTTTGGGCGGCCGGCTACCCGATTGCCACCCGGACTGGCTACCGGAATTTCACGGGCGAACTGGAAAGGCTCGCTCTTGTCGACCGGATACTGGCCTTTCATCTCAACGATTCGGCCGCCCCGTTCGGGTCGAGGCGGGACCGCCACGCGCATCTGGGTCGGGGCACCCTGGGCCTTGCGGCCTTCGACCAGATTCTCCGGGATCCACGCTGGTCCGGCCTTCCGATGGTCCTGGAAACTCCAAAAGAGGACGGGATGGAGGACGACTGCCGCAACCTTCGCGCGATCCTGCCCTTCCTCTCCCAGAGCTGTCCGCCGCCCGCTGGAGAAAGGCCGGGAAAGGTCTGAAAAACAAAAAAAGCACTAGCGTTTGGCGCTTGCCGGACCTATAGGGTATAGCATGAGCCAACCCAAGATTATCGCCTATCTGAAGCCCACGTGCGGCTGGAGCCAAGGGGTGCGGGCGATCCTCCGGAAATATCAGCTTCCCTACGAAGACCGCGATATCCTCAACGTCCCCGAATACCGGGAAGAGATGATCCAGAAGAGCGGCCAACCCTTTTCTCCTTGCGTCGAGGTCAACGACGAATTGCTCGCCGACGTGAGCGGCCAGGAGCTGGAACAGTGGCTGATCGCCAAGGGCCTTGTCCAAGCAAGCAACCGACCGGTCGACACCCCGACGGACCAAGGATGCTCGGGAGAGCACCACGGCGAGATTCCCGTGCGGATCAATTTTTAGCCTCTCCTCCGTTGCTACTCCCCGGGACAAATCTCGTTCCGGTGGGCATCGAGGATCGCGCGCGCGCGAGAAAAAACCGCGTCGAACATCGCTTCGGTGAGCCGACCGGTGAAGGTGTTCTGCTGGCTGGGGTGATAGGTCGCGAGGAGGATCCGGCCCTTGGGAAGCGGCACCTCCGCCCCATGGGAGAACGAGGGTCGCTTCCGAAGAGGTAACCGGCCTTCCTTCGGCCAACGCTCCTTGTCCCAACGGAGCAGGGTCTCAAAGGCCATGCCCCCGAGGGCGATCAGAACGCGAAGGTTGGCGAAAACCTCCAGTTCCCGCGCGAGAAAGGGATAGCAGTTTTTCCTCTCCGATGGGAGAGGCCGGTTCTGCGGCGGACAGCAGCGCACGGCGGCGCTCACGAAACAGTCGGAGAGCCGCAGACCGTCCTCCCGATCGCGGGAAAAGGGCTGGTTGGCGAATCCGGCCCGATGGAGCGCCCGGAAGAGCCAATCTCCGCTCCGGTCGCCCGTAAATATTCTTCCGGTCCGGTTTCCCCCGTGAGCGGCGGGAGCGAGTCCAACGACGACAAGACGGGCTTGCGGATCACCGAAACCCGGAACCGGTTTGGCCCAATAGGGGCATCCCGCATAACGCTTGGGAGGTTGCCTGGCCGCTTCCTCGCGCCAAGCAACCAGTCGCGGGCAGCGCCGGCAGGCAACCACCTCTCTTTCGATCTCCGTCACGGGATCGACGGGAGAGAACCCTCCCTCCGGCAGCGGGTGTCTCACGCTTTCCGACTCTCCCCTTCCCTCACGAGCATGCGCTCTCCCCTTGCGTCCGCTCGCCCTCGGGAAGGCCGATGTCCTCATCCCAGGAAGCGGGAGAGCGGCGGATAAAAGAGGCAAGAAGCTCCCGGCACTCCACGTCGTCCCTCACCTCGACCGATACTCCATGGCTGCGCAAAAGCTCTTCCGGGCCCAGGAAGGTCCGATTCTCCCCGATGACGACCCGTGGGATGCGGTAGAGGAGGATCGCTCCCGTGCACATCGGGCAAGGCGAGAGAGTGGTGTAGACCGTGCACGACCGGTAGAAGGAAGCGGGCTGCCGACCGAGGTTTTCCAACGCATCCATCTCGCCATGCCGAATGGCGCTACCCCACTGCATCCTGCGATTCCTGCCCCGTGCCAGGATCCGGTCGCCCTGGACGATCACCGCGCCTATGGGGATTCCGCCCTCTTCGAGCCCCGCGCGCGCTTCCGCGATCGCTGCTTCCAAAAATGGGTCTGGTCCAGCCATGTCGGGATTTTTCTCAGACACAGCCTCCCCCGTCCACAAGGTTTTGCGACTTCGGCGACTCGCCCTGGAGCAGGAGGTTCTTAGATATGCACACCAAAAAAGTGCACCACCGTTTCCTGGATGATTGACTTCTTTCTCTTTTATTCTTAATGAGATCTTAAGCTAGAGCCGCGTAGTTTCCTGCTGTCGGCGCTTGGGGGCGGGAAGCCCAGAGAAGGCACGCCTCCGGCAAGCGACAGTGACTTGGCAGCGGCTGACATTCCTAGCCTGTCCGCACTCCAGCCAAGTCTTTTGGTTTGGAAATCCGAAAAATCACCCGGAAAGGAGGAACGCATTGACCGACGAGAATCGCACAGAAGCCCAGACGGAGGGAGGCAACAACGGGAGGGTATTCCGGGCAGGAACAGCGGAACCCCCCCACGTCTCGCGCGGCAACGCCGGCTGGGCAGTCCTCTTCGATTGGGATGGGGTCGTTGCCGATTCCGCCAGCCGTCACGAGGAGAGTTGGCATCGGCTCGCTCAGGAGGAAGGGCGGACGCTGCCCCCTGGCTTTTTCCTCCCGTCCTTCGGAAGGAAAAATGATTGGGTCATTCCCCATCTGCTCCGCTGGACGGAGGATTCTCGAGCGGTTTTCCGACTCGGCGAGAGGAAGGAAGAACTCTTTCGGGAGATCGTCGCGGAGCGGGGAATCGATCTCTATCCCGGGGCGCTTTCCCTCTGTCAATCCCTCGCGGAGAGATCCGTTCCTGCGGCGATCGCCTCCTCCACGGCGCGGGCCAATATCGAGCTCATTCTGGATCAATGGAACATGCGACGGCTTTTTCGAACGGTGGTGGCGGCCGAGGATGTGCACCGCGGCAAGCCGGATCCGGAGGTTTTCTGTCTTGCCGCCCAGCGGGTCGGTTTTCCGCCCGAGCAGTGCGTCGTTTTCGAAGACGCTCCCGCTGGGGTGGAAGCCGGTAAACGGGCCGGCATGCGGGTGATCGCCCTTACGACGACCAATCCTGCCGAAGCATTGCGGAAAGCGGATCGGACGCTAGCCAGTCTCGAGTCGGTAACCCCCTCCCTGATCCAAGAGTGGTTCTTCTCCTGATCGAGATTTCCTCTCCGCCCTCCGTTCACCCACTAGGGGCGCTACGGCAAGCGGTCTCCCGAATCTCGTTCCGCGCCCCATGGGAGCGCGGGATCGCCCACGGAGCCAGCCGGGGCCAATCTTCGCTCACTCCCCGGGAGAAGCAGATCTTGCGAAGGCCCGCCGTCAGGCGGCTGCGTTGCCCTGAAATTTCCAGTGGCTGGCCCGCCCGATCCTCTCTGCCGCGATCCTGCCGCTTTGCTCGGCCACGGCCGCGATCCGATTCGGACAGTGATCCTTGAGCAACCGGTTGAGCAGCCATACGCCGGTTCCATAGATCGCGACCGCCTTCGCCTCCTTTTCATCCCTGCTCAGATGGAATGGCATATCGGAGATGAAGTGAATTGCTTCGTTGAACAAGGAGAGCATGGCCACGTTTTCCTCCGGAGCGTACTGCATGAGAAGCCCTTCCAGGTTCTCCGAAATCTCCTGATACTTGTGGTAGGCGGGCGTAGAGTAAAACTTGAGATCGATCTCGACGCGACCCTGCTCCTCGACGGTCCAGTCGACCCGAAACTCCCCCCGATGGATCAAGTCATACTTGCCGCGAGCCGAATGGTAGAGCTTGCCGGCATCGTACCACGGATCGCAGTATTCATAGCCACGGGGATCGACGAGCTTGAACGATCTTGTGTCGCGACTGACCAGAATGTTGTCGAAGTGAAGGTCGCCATGGACGAAAGGCGAGACTTTGCTCGGTCGCAGGATCCGATGGAGTTCCGCGTCTTCTTCCATGACCCTGAGGATTTGCGGCGCATTGTAGCACTCTTCCCCTTGAACATAAATTCGGTCCGCCAGAATGATCCCTTCGAACAAGGGAGCCTTGCTCATCGTTTCGGCGAATCGCGCCCAAGCTCTCAGAAAGTGGAGTTGCTCCAAGTAATCATCGGGAGGAATTCTCGCTTCGCGGCTGTAGACCCGGGAAAAGAGGAAATCCAGGATCCGCTTCACCCACTCGATTCCTTCGCCGGCGGTTGCCTCTCCCTCGCAAAGGATCTTCCGTAAGGTCGGCAATTGGACGAATTCCTGCTCCATCGCCACCGCGGAGGGCGAAGCATAGTATCGGATTACCCGGGGAAATTTCTCGGCGATGTCCTGCGGGAGCCGGAGCAGGAACTGAACTTCGTCCTTGAGCTTCCGGGCTCCGTCTCCTTTTGCCTCTTTCCTCAGGTACGGGATGACCCTGGTCCCGGCGTGCGATCCTCCGATCCTCCCGATGCCGGCATCGATCCGATCGGGAACTAATTGATTTTCTTCGAACACGCCTTCACCGACTTGAACCTTGATCATGGGATCCTCCCTAGGTTTTTGGTTGTGCTTGCCGAGAATCCAAGCGGTCGCCAGGCGATTCCTTGGTGCTCCGGAATCGTTCCGCTATCTGGACGATCGCATCGCGTATTGGACGGAAACGGAAACGGCCGGAAACAGCCTGCAAAAACTTGTCATTCGAAAGCCGCATCGACATCGGCCTTCGGGCGCAACCAGGCTGCGCTTCCGCCGTCTTTTCCAAGACGAGCTCCATCGGTTTGCCCAAGCACTGGGCCAGCGCCCGAGCCAATTCGTATTTGGTCGCCGATTCGGAAGGAACCAGATGGTAGATGCCCGAGGACGGGGAACCGGCAAGAAGCAAGATCGCCTCCGCCGCCTCTTCCCGCAGCAGAGGGGTCCGGAGCTGGCGGTGGTCATAGGCATGGGGTTGCCCCATCCAGAGCCGGCGCGCGGTATCCGTGACGAAATCGGGCTTTTCCGCTGGGGCCGTGTAGCCAAAGAGAAAGGGAAGCCGAACCACCAGGCTATCCGGAAGCTCCAGGACCAGCCTCTCGGCCGCCGCCTTGGTCTCGCCATACACCTGCACCGGGCACACGGGATCTTCCTCCGTATAGAGGCCGTTTTTTCGGCCGTCGAAAACGTAGTCCGTCGAAAGGAAGACCAGCTTTCTCCTGCGCGCCCTGCAGATTTCGACCAGGTTTCTTGTTCCTTCCACGTTGATCCTCCAGGCCGATTCAGGACTCTTTTCACAGAGATCCGGGTCGGCCAGCGCGGCCGCGTGAATGCAGCAGGAAAAGGACACCGTTTTCAGCGCGCGGACGACCTCCTCTCCTTTCGTGAGATCGGCCACCAGAGATTCCGAGCCGAGAGAACCGGGGCGGCGCGAGAGCGAGTAGACGGGCTCCCGGGCCGCAAGCCTCTCCACGAGCTTCGTTCCTAAAAACCCGCTTGCGCCGGTCACGACAACGGGTTCCCGGGATCGCCCTCTTCCCCTTTTTTCCGTTTCCATGCCTGCTTCCCTCCATTCCGGTTTTTCGGAACCAACATTGCTCCCTTCCCAAACAGCGGAACTCTCGTGAGACGAATGAACCAGACAGAATCTTCCCCGAACGGGGAGAGCGACCAGCGAATGGCTAAGGCGAATGCCAAGCCGTATTCTTAATAGCATCTTAATCCTGATCCTCTTCCCGTCAACTCGGATTTTCGATTTTTCGCGCAATCCTGCCGGATGGTTCGCCCCAGGCTGCGCAAGACAGCGTTCGCCGGTCGAGCGGCCAGAGGAAGCGGGGGCACCACTCTTTGTCTCGTCGGCCCGGTTTTTCCGGCAAAGACCGTTTCTTTTGGGATTGACTCTTCGGGATGACCAGGCATGATCACCCCAACTCTTATCGAGAGCGGCGGAGGGTAACTGGCCCTGCGAAGCCGCGGCAACCGGGGAGAGGCTACGGCCGAACCCGTCAGGTGCCAACCCCAGCTCCGGTGAAAACCGGGGGAGGATGAGAGGGATGAGAATCCCTACTCTAGTCTGTCGCATCGGTAAGAGCGAGAAAGGGAGCCGATGCAGACCGAGTTTTTTACCCACCTCCGGTGCCGCGAATGCGGCCGGCCATATCCCCCGGAAGCGATCCATGTCTGTGAATGGGACTTTGGCCCCCTGGAGGCGGTCTATGATTACGAAGCCATCCGCCGCCAGATTTCGCGCAAACGGATCGAGTCCCGTGCTCCCACGATGTGGCGCTACCGGGAGTTCCTTCCGCTGGAAGGAGAGCCGACTGTAGGCACCCAGGTCGGATTTACGCCGCTGATCCGGGCGGAGCGCTTGGCCAAAGCCCTAGGGGTGCGGGAAGCCTACGTCAAGAATGACACCGTCAACTACCCTACCCTTTCTTTCAAGGATCGCGTCGTCGCGGTCTCCCTCTCCCGGGCGAAGGAGATGGGATTTACTGTCGTCGCCTGTGCCTCGACAGGAAACCTGGCCAACAGCGTCGCGGCCAACGCGGCGAGCGTGGGACTGGAAAGCTACGTCCTGATCCCGGCCGACCTGGAAGCGTCGAAGGTCTTGGGGAGCCTGGTTTACGGCACCCGCGTCGTGGGAATCCGCGGCCCTTACGACAAGGTGAACCGGCTCTGCTCGGAAATCGCCGGGAAATACCAATGGGCGTTCGTCAACGTCAACCTTCGGCCCTACTACGCCGAGGGATCGAAGACCATGGGTTTCGAAATCGCAGAGCAGCTCGGCTGGCGCCTGCCTGCCCACACGGTGATCCCCATGGCCAGTGGCTCCCTTTTGACCAAGATCGCAAAGTCCTACCAGGAGATGATCGACACGGATCTGGTCGAAAAGACGCCCTTTGCCATTCATGGGGCCCAAGCCACGGGCTGCAATCCGATCAGCGACGCTTTCCAGAAGGGCACCGAGCTCGTCCGGCCAGTATCCAAGCCGCAAACCATCGCCAAGTCGCTGGCGATCGGCACCCCCGCCGACGGCTACTATGCGATCCAGACCATTCGCAAGAGCGGCGGTGCGGCCGAAGATGCTTCCGATGAGGAGATCCTCGAGGGCATTCGACTCCTGGCGGAAACCACAGGGATCTTCGCGGAGACGGCCGGCGGCGTCACCGTCGCCTGCGCGCGCAAGCTCATCGCTTCCGGGAAGATTCCCAGGGAGGGATCGGTGGTGCTTTGCGTCACCGGGCATGGCTTAAAGACCGCCGAGGTTTTGGCCGGGGTGCTGGGCTCGCCCCGAGTCATCGAGCCCAGCTTAAGGGAATTCGATCGGCTGGTCTCGTCGGACTTGGCAGAAACGCCTATTCCGGAAGGGCCGGGAGCGTAGCAAGAGCGTAGAGTAATTGAGAACGAAAGAAAGGAAATCAACGATGAGCGACCTGACAACGGAGCAAACCATTCCCGTGAGGATTCCGACTCCTCTTCGCGGGTTGACCGGAAACAAGGACCTGGTATCCGCGAGGGGCGGCACGATTGGAGAAATCCTCAAGGATCTCCAGGCCCAGTTCCCGGGAATCGGGGAACGGCTCTTCGACCAGACAGGCACCCTGCGACGCTTCGTTGCCGTCTATGTCAACGGCGAAGACATCCGCTTCCTGCAGGATCAGAAGACGCCGGTCCGGCCGGAGGACGAAGTGAGCATCGTGCCGGCCGTGGCGGGAGGATGACGTCCGTGGCACAGGAGAAACAGCGGTTCTGGCTGACGTTCGGCGAGGAACTCTGCCAACGGCCGATCATCTGCGAGCTCGCCCGGTCTTTCGCTCTGACCTTCAACATCCGAAGCGCTCAGGTAACGCAGAGAACCGGACTCGTCGCCATCGAACTCGAAGGGGAACGAGAAGTCCTCAAGCAAGCGATCCAGTGGCTCGAGAAGCAGGGAGTCACCGTTGAGCCCGTTGAGCTCAGCACGATCGAAGGCTAGCAGCCGGCCGCAGTTCGAGGCCCTATCGTCCGCTCCCTGAGCAAGGCTCAGGCGGTCTCGGCTTCGGCCGTAGACGTTTTGCCCTGCTCGCCGGTCTTGACCGTCTTCGCAGTCTGGTCAGGCTTCTCGCCGCCATCCGGCGCAAACCCAGGCTCGGTCCACTCGATCACAGCCATCCGCGCGGCGTCGGAGAGGCGAAAGCCAAGCTTCGTGACTCGGGTATAGCCTCCGGCCCGTTGAGCGAATCGCGGGCCCAACTCCCCAAAGAGTTTTTGAACCGCCTCTTTTCCGTGGAGGCGGGAAGCCGCGAGACGCCTGTGATGCAAGGATCCCTTCTTGGCCAACGTGACCAGCTTTTCCGCATAGGGCTGCAACGCCTTTGCCTTGCTCAGCGTGGTTTTCGTCCGGTTGTGACGGATCAGGGCGGTTGCGAGGTTGGCAAGAAGCGACTCCCGATGCTTCGAAAGCCTTCCCAACTTGCCGCGTCGTTTCAAATGGCGCATGGTAATTCCTCCCAGCTTAATCTTCGGGCGTGTCTTCCGATGCCACAGGAGCTTCCAGTAGTCCCGGACCAAGCTTCATCCCGAGAGAGAGGCCCAATTGGGCGAGCTTCGACTTAATTTCGTTCAGAGACTTCTTTCCGAAATTCCGATACTTGAGCATTTCCGCCTCTGTCTTCTGCGCCAGTTGACCCACCGTGGCAATGTTGGCGTTGTTCAGGCAGTTTGCCGCCCGAACCGACAACTCGATTTCGTTGACGCTCATGTTCAGAATCTTCCGGAGTCGGTTCTCTGCCTCCTGAACCGGCGGCTTCGGCTTTTCGAACTCCACCGACTCTTTTCCCGGGCCGACAAAGAGATCCAGATGGTGGCGAAGGATTGCCGCAGCCTGCACGAGCGCATCGTCAGCGCTAATCCGACCGTCGGTCCAGACCTCCAAGATCAGGCGGTCGTAATCCGTCCGCTGCCCAACGCGAGTATTCTCTACCTCGTACTTGACCCGGCGCACCGGAGAAAAGAGGCAATCGATGGGAATCAGGCCGATCGCCTGCTCCTCCTTCTTATTTTCTTCCGCGATCAGGAAGCCCCTGCCGACCTTGACCTCCAGCTCCATCTCCAGTTCCTGCTTCTTATCCAAGGTGCAAATGAGCTGGTCGGGATTCATCAGGTCCACCCCGGTTTCCAACTGAATGTCGCCAGCGACCACGGGACCCTCCTTGACCACGTCCAGCACAAGGGTATGCGGCTCCCGGGAAGGAATCCGGAAGCGAATCTTCTTCAGATTCAACACGATTTCCGGGACATCCTCTACGACACCAGGCAGGCTGGCAAACTCGTGCAGAACTCCGTCGATCTTGACGGCCGAAATCGCAGCCCCCTCGAGCGACGAAAGGAGCGTCCGTCTCAGGCAAGTCCCGATCGTCTGCCCATATCCAGCCTCGAGCGGCTCCACGACGTAGCGACCATACGTCTCCGTAGAAACCGCTTCATCCCTCGCTAAGGAACGGGGCATTTCAAAACGACCTAAGCGCACTGCCATAGAACCGATTACCTCCTAGAATCCACCTAGCGTCCCCACCCTGCGGCGAGCACGACGCATTTCCGCCTTCGCCGCAGATGATCCACGAACTTTTCGACCGTTACGAATAGAACTCGACCACCAGCTGCTCGTTCGCGATCGGCCGCAACTCCTCTTTGCCCGGAAGTCGCTTGACTTCGCCGCGGAGCTTCTCTTTTTCCAAAATGAGCCAATCGGGAATGCGCGCTACCTGCATCGACTCCAGGTTCCGCAAAGCCAGCTTGCGCGATTGCGGCTGGTCCCGGACCTCGACCCAGTCCCCTGGCCGCGTCCCAAAACTCGGCGACATTGTGCGGCGCCCATTGACCTGGACATGACCGTGCGTGATCATCTGCCGCGCGCCGAACCGCGTCGTAGCGAACCCCAGGCGATGGACGATGTTGTCGAGCCGGGCCTCGAGGAGCTGGAGCAGCACTTCCCCGGTCACTCCCCGTTTCTTAAGGGCCGAGGCAAAATAGCGCCGAAATTGGCGTTCCGTCACGCCGTACATGAGGCGGAGCTTCTGCTTTTCGGCGAGCGCAATCGCGTAGTCGGACTGCTTGCGCCGGCTCTTCTCTCCGTGAACCCCCGGAGGATAGGGCCGTTTCTCCAACGCCTTGCAAGGCCCGAAGAGGGCGACGTTGTAGCGGCGAGCCTTCTTTGCCCGGGGACCAAGATATCGTGCCATAAAAACCCTTGTGTAAAGTGACGGTCGCTGCTCCGCCTAGACCCGCCTCGACTTCCGTGGCCGGCACCCGTTGTGAGGAACCGGCGTGACATCCAGGATCGACGTCACCTCCAGCCCGACCACCTGCAACGCGCGGATCGCCGACTCCCTGCCCGTCCCCGGCCCCTTGACCTTGACGAGCACTTCCCGCAGACCCTGACCTACCGCTTGCCGGGCGGCATCCTGCGCCGCCAGCTGCGCAACGTAGGCCGTTGACTTCCTGGATCCGCGGAATCCGCACCGACCGGCGCTCGACCAGGCAATCGTCCTGCCGTTGAGATCCGTAATCGTGATCACGGTATTGTTGAAGGTAGCGATGATGTGCGCGATGCCGCTGTGAACACCCTTCCCGCCCTTGCTCTTGTGCTTCTTCTCCTTCTCCTTCTCCACGGGCTCCGTCGTCGCGGCTTTGGCTTCCGTCCCTTTCGCCAACCCCTCGCTTTCCTGTCCTGCCGGACGGCGAGCTTCGTCCGATACAGGCTTCGTCTGCGCTTCCTCCGCCATAAATTCTCCCTATTGCGGCCTGCTTAGGCAAAAGCCGGCGAACTATACCTTGCCCTTCTTCGCTTCCTTCTTCCGAACGACCCCGACCGTCCGTCGCGGTCCTTTGCGTGTCCGTGCGTTGGTCGATGTCCGCTGCCCGCGGACCGGCAAGCCTCGGAGGTGGCGGATCCCTCGATAACACTTGATTGCTTGCAAGCGCTTGAGGTTTTGCTGAATCTCCCGCCGCAAGTCTCCTTCGATCACGAAATTGTTTTCCTGAATCAGCTGGACCACTCGATTGATCTGCTGGTCGGTCAGGTCCTTCGCCCGCAGGTTCGGATCGATCTCGGCAAGCTCGCAGAGCCACTTCGCCCGGGATGGGCCGATGCCGTACAGATAGGGGAGCGCCGCTACGGTTCGCTTCCCCCCAGGGATTTCCACTCCAAGGATACGAGGCATGGTCTTTCTACTGTTCCAAATTATCCCTGCCGCTGCTTGAGCCGAGGATTTTTCTTGTTGATGATGTAAATTCGTCCCTTGCGACGCACGACCTGGCAGTTGGCGGTACGCCGACGAACGGAAGCGCGAACTTTCATGAAATTCCTCTCGGTAAAACGTACTCGCTGCTCATCCTTCAAACGATGAAGCGTTAATCTTTAGCGGATCGGACTTCCTTTGACAAGCCTTTTGTCGTTGGCCTTGCCCTCATCCCCCCGATCCCGCTTCCTGTCCGGCCGCTGCCGCGCCTCTTTCCGCCGAGCCGCCGACCACCCCGTGATCGGTTAGGACTTCCGGCTCTCCCTTCGTAATGAGGACCGTATGCTCGAAGTGGGCGGAGCGCCGTCCGTCAGCCGTCACGACCGTCCAGCCATCGGAAAGAAGCCGCACCCCTGCCCCGCCGGCATTGACCATGGGCTCGATGGCGAGCGTCATGCCCGGCTTGAGCCTCGGTCCTGTCCCTGCCCGCCCGTAGTTCGGAACTTGGGGTTCCTCATGAAGCTTGCGACCCACGCCATGTCCGACAAACTCCCGCACGACCTCGAGCCCCTGCGCTCGAACGAATCCTTCGATTGCCGCGGCAATGTCGCCGATCCGCTTTCCCTCTGTCGCCTCAGAGATTCCTTTCCAGAGCGCCTGACGCGTCACCTCGATCAACTTGAGATCGCCAGCCTCCCCCATCCCGAGGGAGACCGTTGCCGCCGTGTCACCCACCCATCCATTCTTCACCAAGCCCACATCGAGCTTCACGAGGTCTCCATATTGAAGCACCCGGTCCCCGCCGATCCCATGAACCACTTCTTCATTCACCGAAATGCAGATGGTTCCGGGAAACCCACGATATCCGAGAAAAGCGCTTTGCCCTCCCCGGGCGGCAATCAACTCGGCCGCATAGCGGTCGACCTCGGCCGTGCGCATCCCCGGAGCCAGGACCGCACGCAACGCTTCCACAACTTCCGCCACCAGGCGGCAGCTGAGGCGCATTCCGTCGATTTCCTTCCCTCGCTTGATCGGAATCATGATGCTGCTCGAAAAAGACGCAACGGGCCCTGTGACCGCTTTTTACCGAGCTCCCGCAGCCGCTTGCTCTCGCCGCAGCCTAAGCCTGTTCTGGTTTTGCCGCCTCCTTTCCGGAAGACGGCGAGGCGAAAACGATCTTGGCGACTCTCTGCTTGCGCCGAGCGGCGGCATTCCGGGCAAGCCGTCCACGCTTGACGAGCCGATCCAGGACAGACTGGTACTGGGAGAAAAAACCGACCGCCTCCTCTTTTGACCCGGAAGCCGTCTTCTCGCGCATCTGGCGCGAAACCTGCTGCAATTCCTTCTTGGCTTTTAGGTTGTATGCTCTTTTGCGGAGACTCTTCCGCGCTTGCTTTGCGGCTGATCGAGTGTTAGGCATGGGGGTTTTCTAATAAGAACGTTCTGCCGGCGGTGTCAAGCCTAGCGAAGATCTTTAAGTTCCTTCTCGCGCTTTCCGCCTTGCCTCTGCTCGCGGGGGAGCTTCTCTTCCTCAAGGAGCTTTTGGAAAGCTATCTGCGTGAGCGCAGCTGGCTCACGGTTCCCGTAGCGAGCTTCGGCGGAGGCCTGCTGCTCTGGTCCCTGGTCTGCTTTGCCTGGAAGGTGCCGCAACGTCCCTACATCTTCGCCCACGAATTGACCCATGCGCTGGCGGTCTATCTCCATGGAGGGAAGGTCTCCGGTTTTCGGGTCGGCAGCCGCAGCGGCAGCGTCCGCTGCAACCGGTCCAACCTCTGGATCGTCCTCTCCCCCTATGTCGTCCCATTCTACCTGCTGCTCTGGCTTGGCCTGTGGACCATCGTTGACTTTTATCGGCCGATTCGTTCCTATCAATGGCTCCTCTACGGGGGAACAGGATTCACATGGGGATTCCATCTCTTCTTTACCGTGGAAGCCGTCCATCGTGAACAACCCGATCTCCACGTGGAAGGCTGGTTCTTCTCCCTCGTCGTGATCGCGGGCCTCAATCTATTCATCCTGGCGGCGCTGCTCGGTTTTCTCTCGCCCTTCTGGCCCGTTTCCCGTTTCCTATCCCGCTTCGGAGACGATCTCTTCTTTTGCTATCGGCTCTGTGGAGAGGGTTTGGCGGCGGCTGTCTCCTGGATCGGCTCCGCCGGTCCGGAACTGCGCCGCGTGCGAGCCGATCGCCCCTGATTCCTCTTTGATCCCAGGAGCCCCGTCGAGCCATTCCCCATGCACTTCCCCGCAGAGTTTTTACAAGAGACGCTGATCCGCGCCCTCGCGCCCCGCTTCGGCCAGCCGCTGCCCGAGCCGCTCCTCGAGCCTTGTGCCGACCCCCGCTTCGGCGATCTCCAAAGCAGCGCCGCCCTGGTGCTGGGCAGGCGCCATTCCCTGGATCCGCGCACGCTCGCCGCCGAAGTGGCCGACGCCGTGGGAGAGACCGAGTGGTCACTGCCTCCCGAGGTCGCCGGCCCCGGGTTCCTCAATTTTCGCCTGAAACCCGAGCGGTGCGTAGATGCCTTCCTCTCCCTCGCAGGGGATCCTCGGCTCGGCATCGAGAAGGCCAAGGAGCCGCAGACGGTCGTGGTCGACTACTCCAGCCCCAACATCGCCAAGGAGATGCACGTCGGCCATCTGCGGAGCACCATCCTGGGGGAGTGCCTCGCGCGGGTCTCCCGCTTCTTCGGCCACCGCGTGATCGCCGTCAACCACCTGGGCGACTGGGGCACCCAGTTCGGCATGGTGCTCCTCGGCTTCAAGCGGCGGCGGGAGGAAGCCCGCCTGGAAGACCGTCCCCTCGAATACCTCGAGGAGGTCTATCAGCAGATTCAAACGTCGGCGAAGGAAGATCCGGCGATTCGCCAGGAAGCGAAGGCGGAACTCTGGAAGCTCCAGAACGGCGACGCGGAAAATCTCGCCCTTTGGCATCGCTTCGTCGAGGCGTCGCAAAGGGAGCTTGCTCGAATCTATGAGGAGCTCGGGGTCCGCTTCGACTTCACGTTGGGCGAAAGCGCCTATCGCGAGCAGCTTCCCTCGGTCGTGCGCGACCTCCGCGCCGCCGGCATCGCCCAGCCCAGCCAGGGTGCCATCTGCGTCTTCTTTCCAGAGGACCCGGAGCTCAGGGACAAGCCATTCCTGATCCAGAAAAGCGATGGCGCTTATCTCTACGCGACGACGGACCTGGCCGCACTCCGCTTCCGAGTCACGGAGTGGAAGGCGGATCGGATCCTCTACGTTACCGACGGTCGGCAGCGTCTCCATTTCCAGCAGCTCGCCGCCACCGCGAAGCGCTGGGGACTGCCGGTTCGGATCGAGCACGTCTGGTTCGGCTCGATCCTGGGAGAGGATAAAAAACCCCTCAAAACCCGGGAAGGAAGGCCGATCAAGCTACGCGAGCTCCTCTCCGAGGCACAGCGACGGGCCTACGCGATCATCGAAGAAAAAAGACCGGACCTTCCCGAGGAGCGCAAGCTTCGCATTGCGCGCGCGATCGGCATCGGAGCGCTCAAGTACGCAGACCTCTCGCAGAACCGCAATCTCGACTACGTCTTTCGATGGGAAAAACTCCTCTCCTTCGAAGGCAACACCGCCCCCTATCTTCTCAACGCCTACGTCCGCATCCGGGCGATCCTCCGCAAAGCCGAGGCTTCCGGCGTCTTTCCGGCCGCCGGCCCTCTCGCTGCTCCTGCCGAAGTGCGGCTGGTCAAGCTCCTCCTCGACTTCTCCTCCATCCTCGACCGGGTCCAAAGCGAAAACCGACCCCACTTTCTCTGTACTTATCTCTACGAGGTTGCCCGCTCCTTCCACCAGTTCTACGAATCCTGCCCCGTCCTGACCGCGCCTCCGCCGACCCTAGGCGCGCGGCTGGCGCTCTGCCAGGGCGCCGCCGCCACCCTCGGAACCGGTCTCGACCTCCTGGGCATCGAGCGCCTGGAAGAAATGTAGCCAATGCTCGAGGAAAACCATTGCAGCGCCCCTGGAGCGGCGTCATGCTTGCTTCGCGGATGAGACGACAAGCCGCCAAGCACGAGGAAAATGGCTTCGACCGCGAGCCCTGCGGACTCTCGGTCGCTGGCTGCCTCGGCTCCGAGCGGATCCGGAGCTTTTGCAGCATCGCGGGATGGATGCATCAGATGCTCGACCAGATGCTCGAAGGGATGCTCGTTCTCAATCTCAACCTTTCGATCGAAATCGCCAACCGCGCGGCGGCGCACATCTTTGGGTATCGTCCGGACGAGCTCCTCGGCCAGCCTCTGACCTCCCTCTTGCAGACGCCGGAGCAAATTTCCATTCCCTCCGTCGATTTTCCGCATCGCCCGGTGAAAAGCCTCGCCTTCGCCACCGGTCGTCACGAGTCCCTTGGGCGCAGGAAGGATGGGGAGATCTTCCCCATTGAGCTTTCCGTAAGCCAGTCGGTCGTCGAAGGGCAGTCTACGCTGACCATCCTCGTGCGGGATCTGACCGAAAGAAGATCCTTGGAACAGTCCCTCTTCGATGCGGAAGCGCGAGAGCGGCTGCGGATCGGGCAGGACATTCACGACAGCCTTTGCCAGATGTTGATCGGAGTCCACTACCAGGCGGAGCTTCTCCAAGAGAAGCTTCGCGAACGTTCCCTTCCGGAATCCGCTCTCGCCTCCCGGATCGGGGAGTTCGTCCGGGAAGCCAGTGACTGCGCGCGCGCGCTGGCACAGGGGCTGATGCCGATGGCGATCTCGCCCGCCCACCTGCCGCAGGCGTTGGGGGAGCTGGCGCGCAAGACGCAGGAGCGGTCGGGGGCCGCATGCCGCTTTGCCCTCGTCGGCCAGCCAGCCGTTCGCGATTCGGCCACCGCCCTCCAACTCTATCAGATCGCCCAGGAATCGGTCAGCAATGCCGTTCGCCACGGGAAGCCGAACCAAATCGAAATTCTTTTGGGTGAAGGAGCCGGTTCCGTTTATCTTCGCATAGCGGATGATGGAGAGGGGATGGATCCGAAAGCCGCATGCGGCACTGGTCTTGGACTGCGCTCCATGCGATACCGGGCGAGGATGATCGGAGGGGTGATTCGCTTCGAATCCAAGCCCAAGGGAGGAATGATCGTCCTGTGTACGGTCCCTTCTGGCGCAAGGGAGAAAGAAAAAAGGAAGGACAGACGGAGATGAAGGACATCAGAGGCAAGACGACTCAGCCGAAGAAGGTGCTGATCGTTGACGACCATGCGCTGGTCAGCGAAGGGATCGCGCAGCTGATCGGGGCAAAGAATGGACTCACGGTCTGCGGAACGGCGGCGAACGCTCACGAAGGGTTCGACCTCGTGGTGAAAACAAAGCCCGATCTGGTGATCGTCGATCTCTCCCTTCCCGGGAAAAGCGGTCTTGAGCTCATCAAGGACATCCATGCGTCCTATCCCGAGGTGGCCATCCTGACGCTTTCGATGCACGAGGAGTCGATGTATGCCGAGCGAGCTCTCCGAGCGGGAGCGCGCGGTTATCTCATGAAGAGCGAAGGAGGCCAGAGACTGCTGGAAGGGATTCAACGGGTGTTGGGCGGAGGCATGTTCGTGAGCGACACGGTCGCGACGCGGGTCCTCGAGCGCTTTTCCGGACGCCGGGCCAAGCCCACCCTGAACCCGGTAGAATCGCTCAGCGACCGGGAATTCGAGGTCTTCCAACTGATCGGCCGCGGGCTGGGGACCCGACACATCGCCGATCAGCTTCACTTGAGCATCAAGACCGTGGAAGCCTACCGAGGAAGCCTCAAGGAGAAGCTCAAGCTTGCCTCGGGACCGGAGCTGGTCCACTACGCGATTTCGTGGCAACAGTCCCAGGCGGTCGCCAGCGCTTGATCCGTCCGCAAGCCGTCTTCCGGAGTCCGTTGGATCGATCGCGCAATGGACCAGCCTAACTGGGTGGCCGAAAGCGTGCTGGAGGCCGCTCGCTCCCTTGCGGAGGCCTGCTGGATCGCCGCCCTGCTCGGACGCTACGCGTTCTGGACTCCGATCCACCAGATCTTCGGCGACCGGTTACCGTCGAACGCCGCCCTCTCGGCGGAGAGGGCGATTCTCCTCTTTCTGGCTCTGGGGGCCATTCCCGTGTTGGGCTCCCTTCTCCCCGTCCTGGAAAGAAGCGTTGGCCGGGCGACATTCGGCGCGTTCCTGGGGGGCCTCTTCGGGCTCGGTTTTCTTTTGTCCTTTCCGCTTCGGAAACCCACGATCTCCTGGCCCGTGCTTCCCTGGGTCCTTTGGGCCCTGCTGGTCTTTGCGCTCCTTCTCGATCCTGCCGGAAAGCCAGCCATCCCCCTCGGACCCGAAGCTCCCCTGCTCTGGACGGCGCTCGTGCGGCTCTTTCTCCTTTCCCTCTCCTTATGGCTGGCCACCCTGCTCGCCGAACTGCTGATCCTCACTCCGATCCTTGCCCGAGCGGGCCTCCGTGATCCCTTGATTCTTCTGCTCGGAACCGGCTCTCTGCTCAACAGCGTTGCCATCACTCTCTTTGGAGCAAGCGGGCTCATTTTGGCCTGGTTGCTGCTCTTCCACCCCCTTCCTTTCACTCCCGTCGCTTCCGGCTCGCTCCTTGAGCTGATCGGGTCGTTCTCTCTCTTCGCCCTCCTCCTCCGATCCTTCCATCAGGTATTGGCCGAGCCCGCGGCTACCGCCGTTCTGATGCGTCCTCGGGCCCGCCGCTCGCCCGCCGCCCAGCCCGGAGCCCCCTCCGCGTGTCGCCTCCCGTTGAGCACGCACGCCCTCGAGATGTTCGCGGTCGCCGGGACACTCGTTGCGGGAAACGTTTTGGCCTCCAGGCCACTGGCGGGCACTTCTTCGCCCCTCCACTTCCGCTGGATCGACCTCCTGCTCCTGCCTCTGCTCGCGGTCGTGGCCGCCGGAGGCCATCGGCTCTTTCATTTCAGCCGACAGCTCGTTCAAGCCTGTATCGATCTGCCTCGGACGGAAGACCCCGGCCGGGTTCCCCCGGTCCTCGTACAGCTCGGGCTGCGCCAATGGCTCTGGGCGGGGGGAGTCTTTGCCCTGGGTGCCGCGGCGATCCTCACCGTGACGACCCGTCTCCATTGAAGCCGAAAGACCTCGCGGACGCCTTTCCCGCTTGCTGCTGCTTCCCGGATCTGCTTTGCTCCTGTCCGAGGGCGTTCGCGCAAGCGTCGCCAATCTGACCCCATTGTGTAGTGGTTAGCACCCCACCCTTTCAAGGTGGTAGCACGGGTTCGAATCCCGTTGGGGTCGCTTCCCCGTTCCTCCTCGATCAGCCGCTCGCCCGCCGGCCTTTCCGGCAAGCCTTCTCCCGCGGCTTGCTCAACTGGGCCCGCCTGCTTCGTCGAGGTTGAGTTTGCCACCCTTGCCACAACTCTTCCGCCAGGAAGTCCCCGAGACTTCGTCCATTGTCTTTTCAATGGCCCCCAAACTCGTAACGCATCGCCGAAAGGAGCCGATCGGCGAACTCTTCCCTTCGACGGGAACGGAAGCGGGCGCAGAGCGTGGAACCGTCGACCGAAGCTGGCAGCCCTGGTACGCAACCTGCTTAGGAAGCTCACGATGAGAGACGCCCTTCTGGACGAGTGGCATCCGGTGGCAGCCTCTGAGGAACTGCCCCAGGGACGGATTCTTCCTGCATCTCTGCTGGATACGGAACTCGTGCTCTGGCGCGGAGCCGGCGGCGTTCATGCCTGGCCCGACCTCTGCATTCACCGGGGCGCGCGCCTTTCGCTCGGCAGGATCGCTCAAAACTGCCTCCACTGCCCCTATCACGGATGGATCTATTCCGAGGATGGCCGGTGCCTTTCGATTCCAGCCCATCCGAGCCTTCCGCCTCCGCGGCGAGCTCACGTGATTCCCTTCCGGGCTGCGGAACGATACGGTGTGATTTGGGTCTCTCTGGGCACCCCCGCGGGGGAACCTCCCCTCTTTCCAGAGTGGGACGATGGCTCGCTTGCCAAAACCCGGTGCGGCCCCTACCGGGCGCAGGCTTCTGCCCCCCGCCTCATCGAAAATTTTCTCGACCTGGCACACCTGCCGATCGTCCACCAGGGCATCCTGGGGGATCCGAACCGGGCAGCGATGCCAGCCTACGCCGTCGGGCGAAGATTGGAAGGAGGATGGATCGCCGCCGACATCCCAGTCTGGCAGCCCGATCCCGACGGGAGCGGACGCGCCCAGACGGTCTCCTATACCTACGAGATTCTTCGGCCTTTGACGGCCCGGTTCCGGAAAACCGGGGAGGGCAAGCGCTATGGCATTCTCGCCTCCGTCCATCCGATCGGCTCGCGAGAGAGCGCATTCTGGATGTGGAACTTTTGGGACCCGCGGGAAGGGGTGACCGCCGAGGAAATCCAAGCTCACCAGGAGCGGGTCTTCGCACAGGACCGGCCCATCGTTGAATCGCAGCGACCCGAGCTCCTTCCGCTCGACCTCCAAGCCGAGCTCCACCTCGCCTCGGATCGGCTCGCAGTCACTTACCGGCGCTGGCTTTCCGAGCTCGGGGTCGGCTTCGGCACCAGCTGACCGGCCCGACGCCCTCTCTTCTTCCCGGCCTCTTCCCACAGGGGGAGGAGCCGCATTTCCGGCACCAGCACCAGTCCCTTGTTGGTCAGCCGGATCTCGGGGATCACCGAGAGGGAAAGCAGGTTGAACCCCATGTAGGGGAGCCGGCAGCCGGATTCGTCCCAAGCGATCTTCAATCGCCGCATCGCCTCGGCGACCCCGTCGATTCTCCGGTCCGAGAGGAGCCCTCCAATGGGAAGCTCGACCAGTGCCACGACCCGCTCCCCCGCGATCACGCAGACCCCCCCTTGGGTGCTCTCCAAGGTTCGGGCGGCCACTTCCATCTCCTCGACGCTCTTCCCGGCCACGATGAGGTTGTGTGCGTCATGGCCGATCGTCGAGGCCAAGGCTCCTTTGCGCAGACCAAGCCCCTCCGCGAGGCCCCAAGCGATTTCGCCGGTCTTTCCGTGACGCTCGACAACGGCGATCCAGCAGAGATCCTCTTCTCTCGTCCGCCGGCCGACCTCGCTCCCCGTGGCCACGACTGTACGATGGCGGACGAGAATTCCCGGCGGATCGATCCCAAGAAGGTGGAAGCGCTTCGGCTCTTTTGGCAAGGGAGGGAAGGAGAGCTTTCGTTTCGGCAAACGAACCGTCCGGTAGGCCGAAAGCGGGTAGTGGTAGCGCGCGGCCATGGCTTCCTCCAACCGCGGGGTGATCTCTCCCTCCTCGACGAGGAGCTCGCCGCCGAGCCAAGTATTACGAACCCGCCCTTGGTCGTCGAGCAGGACCAGGTCGGCGCGCCGTCCGGGAGCTAGGCCACCCATCTCTTCCTCCATCCCGAAGCGGAGTGCGGGGTGGAGCGAGCCCAAGCTCCAACCAACCGGTCGACTCAGTCCATGACGCCAGGACTCCCGGACCACCCAGTCGAGACCGAAGAGCAGCAGATCGTCCGGATCGCGATCGTCGGTGCAGACGCAGAGACGCTTGGGCGAAGCTCCCAGGCGGGTCACGGCCTCGATCGCCTTGGGGAGGCTGTGCCAGGGGGTCAGCGGCGGACCTCCGCGCAAGAAGATCCACATCCCCGACTGGAGCATCCGCAAGGCGCCCTCCCCGTCCCCCGCCTCGTGCGTGTCGGTCACGCCGCTGGCGGCGTAAGCCGCCACGAACTCCTCTCCGTAGATGTGGCCGCAGACGGGCCGCCCCCGGCGGAGCGCCTCCCGGAGAATGGCGTGGGCTCGGGGAGAGCCCGAGCCGACCGCGACAAAATCCATTTTTTCTCCCAGGGCGACCGCCTCGGGGAAGCGGTCAAAGAGTCGGGCTACATCGTGCCGACCGATCTTGCCTCCGGAGGTCTCCATCCGCTCGTCGGTCGCGGGAACCGTGCTCGGAACCGTGAGAAAGATGGAAAGAGGAGACCTCCTGGCATCCTCGATCATCCATTCGACCCCTCTGCGGCCCAATACATTGGCAAGCTCATGACTGTCGCAGAAGATCGTGGTCGTCCCGTTGCGCAAGGCTGCCTCCGCATAGGCGCAAGCTCCGACCATGCTGCTTTCGATATGGACATGAGGATCGATCAGGCCGGGAGCAACCATTCCTCCCCGTACGTCGTACTCCTGCCTGCCCCAACGAGGCGGGGCGGACCCCTGGGGTTTGACGGCCGCGATTCGGCCGCCCAGGATCCAGATCTCGCGACTCGGGAGGATCGCCTCTGTATACGGGCAGAGTACCCGGGCACCTCGCAGGAGAAGATCGGGAGGTCGCCTACCCAAAGCGACCAGGGCCAGGTCGCGGGTCATCCTCGAGAGCGGAAGAACGGCGAATGGCTTCTTCCCGCGAGACATGCCACCGAACCCCGCCCTCATCCCTCCTCCTTTTCGGTCTGTCCGCGCACGAAAATCACGATTGCCGGGAAGCAAGCAGAATACATGCCAAACAATGCATCTCTCGGTCCCCGATTTGGCACGCAGGCTGCTTTAGGTGCCTTTCGAAACGGAAAGGAACGGATGACACAACCGAATCCTCGGAAACGAGATCTCCTTCTTCCGACGGCCTCCCGTTCGCCGGGAGCGCAACTTCTCTCGATCCTTCTCTGGGCAGTCGCGACAGATTCGATCTTCGCCTCATCGGAGAGCTCGCCGTCTCCCGACTCGCCCTCGGCAAATCCACCGCACGCCGCCCTCTCTCCCGATAGCGGCACCGCCCAGACAGATTCCACACCCGGAGGCACCGGTTCGCAAAAGGCAGGGAAGCAGGGCAGCCTAGCCGGCATGGTGGTGACGACGACCGCTCCCGGAGATTCGATGCTGCCGACGGCGATGCCGATCGAGTCCGGAGCTTACGGAGAGCCGATGAGTGTTCTCGACACCCCGCGCCAGATCTTTCCCGTCAATCAGAAGGTCCTGCAAACCGAGGGTGCCGGAACCCAGGGAATCTTCGATCCAGTGAGCACCGCCTTCCTCTCGCCGGGCTCCACGGCGGCGGCTGGAAACAATCTCGTCTTCGCTCCCATGATCCGCGGCATGCCGCCCCTGGGTTTCATCAACGGGATGCAAATGACCATGCAGGACGCCGGCTGGTGGAACCTTCCCTGGAACTACAACATGGTGGAGTCGATGGATGTGATCGAAGGCCCGCCCAATGCCGTGTTCGGCGAGCTCCAGGCCAATGGGGGCGCCGTCAACTACCTCACCAAGCAGCCCTACTTCGACAGGTTCCGAGGCAACCTCTGGGATACGACCGGCATGTACCAGAACTACCTGTGGGGGGCCGACATCGGCGGGCCGATCGACAAGGAGAAAAAGGTCGCCTACCGCTTCAGCTACATGGGGATGGAGAACGGCAGCTACTACCAGTACCAGTACAACGACCAGCAGAACTTCTATTTGGCGCTGAGCGCCCGCCCCACCGACAACTACTCGGTCGACTTCTACTCCGATTTCGGCACCTACAACTTCAACATGATGGATTTCATGAATCGACCGACCAATCAGCTGATCAATAACGACCTCTATCAGACCGGCGCCCTGCCGCCCTCGCAGGTTGGCTTTGGATTTCCCAACTTCAATACCTACGCGGGACCACTGGTCCCGATCAGCCTGCGCTCGACCGCGATGAATCCCGCAAGCGGCGGCCAAGGAATGAGCGGGATGCTCCAGCTTGTGCAGAACGTGGTGATCGACGACGACCTGCGCATCCGAAACAACACCTTCGCCTTCTACATCCGCAGCTCGTTGATCGACTATGCCCAATGGGAGGCCATTGACGCAACGGGCGACTACGAGGTCTTCAATCGGACAGAGGTGTTGGCCACCCTCCACCCGGAAGACGCGCTCTTCGAGCAGCACATCGACGCCGGGGTTGAGCTCGGCTTCCAACGGAACCTCGATTATGAGGGAGTCTCCTTTTTCGGCACGCAAAACTCCTGGAGCATCGCCAACCCCGCTAATCCCGCGCTTGCCAATCCCAACCTCTGGAACGGTGCGCTCTCGAGCTCCTTCGCGGCAGGGGTCGGGAACCCCCTCGCCTATGGGGGAGGCGATTGGCCGATCCCCTCGGCTGCCGCCGGCTGGTATTTCGAGCCACTCAACGGCTACGCGCTGACGGAGGATTCGCAATTCTGGCAGGTCGCCCCATTCTACCAGCACAACATCCACTTTACCGATCAGTTGAGCCTCCTGGTCGGCGCCCGGGCGACCGGCCTCTTCATCACCGCGCAGACCCCTCCGGGCACCCCGGCGATCCTCTCCACGGGGTACGACGCGGCCGTGCTCATGCCGATGGTCAATGTGAGCCCGGTCTACAAGCCGTTCCCCTGGATGACAGCCTATTTCGACTACAATTGGGGCTATACGAGCGCCGTCGGCGTGATGGGAGGTTATACTCCCTTCTACAACGGAGCGGAATTCCGGCTCGTCAATCAGCTCATCGAAGGAGGATTCAAGTTCAGCCTGCTCCGGGACAAGCTCTATATCACCACCGCAGGCTTCAGCCAGGATTTCTACATCGCCAACATGGGCATGGCCCCGACCCCTGCCTACATCAAGGGTTTCGAGTTAGCGCTCACCTATCAGCCGAATAAGAACTTCTGGGCGCGAGTGCAGTACATGCTCGCCAACGGCACCGAAAACTGGTCGGGGATGCCCGTCGGCCCTTTTCAGTTTCAGACCTATTCGACGTCGACCGCGCTTGCTCAAGGGCTTCCTCTCAACAACGCGGCCAACTATCCGCCCGGCAAGTATGCCTTCATCGGATGGCCAGATCAGACATTGAGCGCCATGGTTACCTACCAGACGGATGCGGGCCTGGGTGTCACCCTTTCGGCACTCGTCCTCAGCAACCAGTATCTCGATTATTCGTACAACCTGGAGATCCCCACCGAATACGTCATCAACGCTCGCCTCTACTACTCGACACCCCGGTGGGATTTCGCGGTCAACATCTACAATCTGACTGACAACCGCCACCTCTGGTTTCCCTATGGGCCGGGCGTGACGTTCGGCAGAGAGATGGACACCGAGCAGATCGTGGCAGGGCTCCCCTTCTGGGTGCAAGGCAATGTCGCCTACAAGTTCTGAGACCAACGCCATGAGCCGGCTGACCACCCACGTGCTCGACCTTTTTCATGGGAGGCCCGCGGAAGGAGTGTTGCTTCGCCTCCACTCCGCCGACTCGAGAGAGCTTTTGGCCGAGTGCCGAACCGATGGAACTGGAAGAGCGGCCTGCGCGCTCGCTGAAAAAGAACCCCTTGCCGACGGCCGCTACGAGCTTGTCTTCGCGATCGCGAGCTATTTCGCTCGAGCGGGAATCCGTCTTCCGGAGCCGCCCTTTCTCGAAGAAATCGTAATCCGTTTCGGCGTGAGCGGCAGGACCGATCCTTACCATCTCCCTTTGCTGGTGACCCCATGGAGCTACACCGTCTACCGAGGACGATGAAGAAGGAGCAGACCCGTCGAGCGACGCAGAGCGGATCTCCCTTCGAGACAAAGGGGATCGACGCAATCACCCCGGAGGAAGCCCACGGCCAGCCGGAAAGCCTCTTCCGTCTCTGGATGGCCGCCAACGTCAACGTCGCCGCCTTAGGCACAGGAGCTGTCGCCACCGCCCTGCTCGGTCTCCCTCTCTGGAAAGCCGCGCTGGCGATCGCCGCGGCCAATTTCCTGGGCTCTCTCGCCCTCGGCCTCTTTTCGACATACGGTGCCCACTATGGCGTTCCGATGATGGCTCTGTCCGAACGATGGTTCGGCGCCTCGGGGAACCGCGTGCTCTCTTGGATCAACTTCTTCAACGGAGCCTCCTGGTTTGCCGTCAACACGGTGGTCTGCGCCTATGCCCTCGAGCGGGTCCTCTCGATTCCTCCCATTCCGGCAATCGTTCTGCTCACCGCAGTCCAGGTCCTGCTCGCGGCCGTCGGCCACAAGCTGATCCTGCGGGCGGGGGACGTCTGCTTCCTGCTCCTCGTGTTCGTCTTTTCCATCGTCTCCGCGCTTTCGCTGCTGCCGTTTCCCGCCGGCTCCAGCCCGGCGGCGAAGATCGGGATTCCTCCAACGGTCCCCGGAGCATGGCCCCTAGCGGCAACCATGGCTCTTTCCTACATGGGAGGGTGGATGCTCTTCGCCGCCGACTACTCCCGCTACCTCCGCTACGAGAAGCAGTCTACGGTGATCGAACGGCAGATCTTCTGGCACACCTTCTCGGGCGCCTTTCTCTCGACTACCTGGATCGAGATTCTAGGCGCCTTCCTGGGGGAATCGATTCGCTCCCAAAATCCAACTGAGCTACTCTTCTCCGTGCTGCCGGGCTCCCTCCACCTTCTGCTTGCAGGGGCAATCGTGATCGCAACGCTCCCCGCCAACCTGATCAATCTCTACTCGGCCGGCCCC
>JAQTUK010000130.1 GCA_028710285.1 Methylacidiphilaceae bacterium
GACAGCCTACCGCGCTCTTTTTCAAAAGGCCAAGGCGCTGGCCTCCGAGAAGGTCTTCATTCATGGAGGGAGTGGTGCGGTGGGCATCGCCGCGATTCAATTGGCCACCGCAGCCGGGTGCCGTGTTGCCGCGTCGGCAGGGACGGAGGAAGGTCGCAAGCTCGCGAGGGCGCAAGGGGCCGAACTGGTCGTCGATCATCACTCGGAAATGCATGGAGAGGAGGTGAGGGCCTGGACGAAAGGGGAAGGGGTCGCCGTTCTCTTGGAAATGCTCGCCAACGTCAATCTCGGCCGCGACCTCGATCTGCTCGCGATCGGAGGGCGGGCTGTCGTGATCGGTTCCCGCGGCTTGGTCGAAATCGACCCCCGCGCCCTCCTCTCCCGCGAGGCCTGCCTCCTGGGGGTTTCCGTCTTTCGCGCCTCGGGGAAGGAGAGGGCGAGCCTTCGCGCTGCGCTCGAAGCGGGGTTGGCGAATGGGACGCTTCGCCCGATCGTGCGCGAGGAGCTGCCGCTGGAGCAGGCGCCTTTGGCGCATCGCCGCGTTTTGGGACCCGGAGCCTTGGGCAAGATCGTCTTGATTCCCTGACGGGGAATCAGAGCGCCGCGATCAACTCGTTGAGCACCTTCTTGGCGTCGCCGAAGACCATCATGGTCTTCGAGAGATAGAAAAGATCGTTATCCACGCCCGCGAATCCGGTGGCCATGCTCCGCTTGATGAAGAGGATCGTCTTGGCCTTGTCGACTTCCAAAATGGGCATCCCATAGAGCGGAGATTCCGGGCGGGTGCGGGCCGCGGGGTTGGTGATGTCGTTGGCGCCGACGACGATCACCACGTCGGTTTCGGGAAAGAGCGGATTGATCTGTTCCATCTCGACCAGCTGGTCGTACGAGACGTCTGCCTCCGCGAGCAGGACGTTCATGTGCCCCGGCATTCGGCCGGCCACCGGGTGGATCCCAAACTTTACGTCGACCCCCCGGGAGGTGAGCCGGTCGGTGATCTCCTTGACGACATGCTGAGCCTGGGCTGCCGCCATCCCATATCCGGGCACGATCACGACGGCGCGTGCTCCCTCGAAGATGGTGCTCGCCTCCTGAGGGGTGTAGCCCTGGATCGATCTCCCGTCCCGATTAGGGGCCGCGGTTTCGACGACATGGCCAACCGCCCCGAACAAGACATTGGCGAAAGAGCGATTCATCGCCTTGCACATTTGGATGGAGAGGATCAAGCCCGACGAACCATCGAGCGCCCCGGCCAGAATCAAGAGCTTGTTGTTGAGGAGAAAGCCCATGAACGATGCGGATAGGCCGGCATAGGCGTTGAGGATCGAGATGACGGTCGGCATGTCGGCTCCGCCGATCGGCAGGACAAGAAGGACTCCGAAGAGGAGGGCCAAGACGATGAAGAAGCCGAAGAGGATCCCGTGAGGGGCTGGCACGAAAGCCAGCCAGAGGGCCGAAAGGATCGCCAGCCCCAAGACCGCGAAGCTCACGAAATTTCGTCCCGGATAGAGGATGGGCCGGGTCGGCAGGATCTCGTGGAGCTTTCCGAAGGCGAGAAGGCTGCCCGTAAAGGTCAGAAACCCAAGCAGCACCTCCGCGCAGAGAATGGCGGTTGCCCCTGCTCCGAGGGTCGCTCCGCGGAGGTAGTATTCCGCGGTGCCGACCAGGCCGGCCGCCAGGGCGCCGAACGCATGGGAAAGAGCGGTCCTCTGCGGCACCGCGGTCATGGGCATGAGCAGCGCCATGGGGGTCCCGATCGCCGCCCCAATGACGAGCGCCACGCCGATCCAGAGGAAGCTATGAATTTCCGGCTTCCCGAGCGTGGCTACGACGGCGATGGCCATTCCGATCGACCCCGCCCAGTTCCCCAAGCGGGCCGTACCCACCTCGTTCATCCACTTCAAGGAGAGGACGAAGAGGGCTGCCGCCACGAGATAGGCAAGCTGAACCCAGTGCTCGACCATCGCCTACCTGCCGTTTTTCTTGCGGAACATGCGAAGGATGCGGTCGGTGATGAGGAAGCCTCCCACCGCGTTGATCGAGGAGGCGGTGACCGCGGCCGTTCCCAGGAGCACCGCAAGCAGACTATCGCCCGAGCCGGCCAGCAAGAGGGAGCCGACCAGCGCAATCGAGGAGATCGCGTTGGTCAAGGACATCAGCGGGGTGTGGAGCAGCCGGGAGACGTTGTGAATGAGCTCCAGGCCGAGGAAAGAGGCCAGGACGAAGACGTAGAGGTTGGTGATCCAATCGATCTGCTGTTCCATAAGAGACTCCTTCGGAAGTTATCGCGTCGTCCGAGCGGCGAGAGCTTACCCCGCCTGCCCGGCCGGGCTCGCTTCGATTGCTTTGCGTACGCCTTCGTGAACGATTTCTCCTGCTCGGCAGACCAGCGTTTGCCCGAAGATCGGATCCTCCGTCTTGATCTGCAAGGTGCCGTCCTTCATGAGGAGGGAGAGAAAAGCTTGGAGGTTCTTGGAATAAAAGAGGCTTGCTTGTGGTGCCAGCGCCGACGAGGGATTGAGGAGGCCGTATAGGGTGACTCCACAGCGAACGACGGTCTGGCCGGGCTCGGTTAACTCGCAGTTCCCACCCTGCTCCGCCGCTAAGTCGACGATGACCGATCCTGGACGCATCCGCTCCACCGCTTCCTTGGCGATGAGGGTCGGCGCAGGCTTGCCTGGAATGAGAGCCGTGGTGATGACCACATCGGCCTTTTGGCACTGAGCGGCGATGAGCTCGCGCTGGCGCCGAAGGAACTCTTCGGATTGGGCCTTCGCATACCCGGACGAATCCTCCCCCGTCTCGGCTTCCTTCTCCAGGCCGACGAAGCGGGCTCCCAGGCTCTCGACCTGCTCCTTGGCGACCGGACGAACGTCATGCGCTTCGACGATCGCCCCGAGCCGCCGCGCCGTTGCGATCGCCTGCAGCCCCGCCACGCCCGCCCCGATGACGAAGACGCGAGCGGGGGGAATCGTGCCGGCAGGGGTCATCAGCATCGGGAAGAAGCGGGGCAGCGAGGAGGCAGCCAGCACGACGGCGCGGTAGCCCGCCACCGTGCTCTGCGAGCTGAGCACGTCCATCGACTGGGCCCGACTGATCCTGGGCAGAAGGTCCAAGGCAAAGACGGTGAGCCCTCGTTTCGCCATGTCAGCGACCAGAGGCAGCCGTGTGAGGGGATAGAGGAGAGAGAGCACCACGGCACCGGGGGAGAGTTGCGCGATATCCTCCGGAGCCGGAGGATGGAGTTGGCAAAGGATCTGGGCTTGGCGGAGCGTCTCGCCGCGGCTTTCCAGGCGCGCTCCTCGGTCTCGATAAGCCTGGTCGGGGAATCCGGCCGCCTCGCCCGCGCCAGATTCCAGGACGACCTCGAGCCCGAGCTTACTCAGGGCGGGGATTCCTTCGGGGATGAAGGAAACCCGGTTTTCCCCTGGCAGCGTTTCACGACAGGTTGCCAAGATCATGCGGTCGGTCTTTTGCCTCAAAAAGGGCAATCACTATAGGATGCCGCGTCCGCGGGAATCAAGGGAGCAAAAAGAGTTTTCGCGCAGTCCGGGAGATCGGGTGCCGAGCCGGCGTTCATGGTGCGGGCGAGGATTCCGGAAGCCTCCCACCGGGAAGACGAGCCAAGAAGAAGAGGCTCGCCGCTACGAGCAGGCCCAAGCAGAGAAAGAGGAAGACATAGGGGTTGGCTTCGCAGGAGCCGATCGGGAGCTTCCAACCCGGCAAGAAGCCGAGAAAAGCCCCCCAGAGGATAGGGCCTGCTCCCAGAGCGAGACTGTTGACTACGCTGAAGCGGGCAAAATATTCGCTCCGGCCTTCCCGAGGCGCGAGCTGCATCGCCAGATGGACGTTGCCGACTTGAAAGCACGAAAAACCGATCCCCCATGAGGCGACGACGAGCGTCAGGGTGATCGGATGAATCGGAAGCAAGCGAGCGGCGATCGCGAGCCAGAGGCCAAAATTGGTCGTGATCGCCAGGACGGCGGCAAGAAGGGCGGGGCGGTTGCCGAACCGATCGATGCGGTTGCGCAGGAACACCAGGCTGAGCAGGACGAGCCCGCTTTGGCTAGCCAAGAGGCCGAGGATGCTGGCGGGAGTCCACCGGTGCTCTCCTTGCAAAAGAGGCACCCAGAAGACGGCCCCCGTGGCGAGGGAACTCGCCGTCAAAACATTGAAACCCATCAGATCAAGGAGTCCGCGGTCTCCTTTGCGCTTCCGGGCGGTTCTTTCCCGGGGTTGGTCCGCTGCCGCAATGGGGACGTCTGGCACCCGCTTGAGGAGCCAGAGGCTACAGAGCCCGGCGGCGAAACTCCCCCAGAAGGTCCACGAAAAGGCCGACAGGGAGGAGTGGCCGCGGAAGAGGAGGAAGCAGCCAGCCAGGATGATCACGCTTGCGGCAGCCGAGAAAAAAAGATCGCGAGCCAGGAACCACCCGCGAGAGCCCTCCGGCACCAGGGAAGTCATCCAGGGGAGAAAGCCGCAGAGGGAGGCTCCCCGGGACGCGTTGTAGGCAAAGAGCAAGAGAAGCATCATCATCGAGGTGACCTTGCCGCCAAGCAGAGGAACCGCCCAGGGAAGAAGCGCCATGCCGGCGATAAAGGAGGTGCGGACCGACCAGCCGCCGACCACGAGGCGCCGGTAACCGATCCGGGGAAGATAGCGTGTGGCCGGGATCTGCAGGAGATTGAGGGTGGGGCCAAGGGAGGCGACGACTCCCAGCAAAAAATCGGAGGCTCCCATCTCTCGAAAAAAGAGAATCATCGGCACCCCGTTGACGAGCGTAAAGGAAGCCGTGTTGAACAGCTGAAAGAGGTTGATGCGCAGGATGGTCGTCCGAAGGTCCCAACCGGAGGCTGCTACCATGGGTCGACGGGTGCAGAGGGCCGAATCATCGGCCGAGCACGTAGGCGAAGACGAGGGGAGCGACGATCGTGGCGTCGGACTCGATCACGAACTTGGGCGTGGAGGAAGCCAGTTTCCCCCAGGTAATCTTCTCGTTTGGAGCGGCTCCGGAGTAGGAGCCGTAGCTCGTCGTCGAGTCGCTGATCTGGCAGAAATAGCCCCAGTAGGGGACGTTTTCCATCTGCATGTCCTGATGGAGCATTGGCACCACACAGATCGGGAAGTCGCCCGCAATTCCGCCGCCGATCTGAAAGAACCCCAGGGAGTGACGGGAGCTCGTGCGCTGATAGAAGTCAGCCAGCTCCATCATGTACTCAATCCCGCTCCGGACCGTGCGGGGATCACGGATTTTTCCCTTTACGCAGTGGCCCGCGTACATATTGCCCAGGGTGGAGTCCTCCCAACCCGGAACGATGAGAAAAAGCTCTTTCTCCATGGCGGCCAGAAGCCAGCTGTTCTTCGGATCAATCTGAAAGGAAGCCTGAAGCCGGCCGGAGCGGAGCACATTCCAAAGAAATTCGTGAGGGAAGAGGCGTAGGCCCTTTTGATCGGCTCGGATCCATTCTTCGAGAACGGCCGCCTCGATCCGCCGCATCGCTTCCTCCTCCGGGATGCAGGTGTCGGTGACCCGGTTGAGGTGGCGACGGTAGAGATCTTCCTCCTCTGCGGCAGAAAGCTCCCGGTAGTGGGGGACGCGGACGTAGGAGTCGTGAGCCACCAGGTTGAAAAGATCTTCCTCGAGGTTGGCTCCCGTGCAGGAGATGGCATGCACCTTGTCCTGCCGAATCATCTCCGCCAGGGAGAGTCCAAGTTCCGCCGTGCTCATGGCTCCGCCCAAGGCGAGTAACATCTTTCCGCCCGCGGCGAGATGGGCCTGATAGGCGCGGGCGGCGTCCACCAGCGCGGCGGCATTGAAGTGCCGGAACTCGCGATCGAGGAATTCAGAAATCTGTCCCATAGGCTGAAAAGGGAATTTTGTTCCCTCCGGAGCGTCATCCGGTGAGTCCGGCCCATTATTCCTGCGGCCGGGAGAAACACAAGCTTTGCGTCTAAGACGGCTCCGCCAGGGCCGCGCGGATGCCGTTCAAGAGAAACTGCACCGCGAAGGCCGCCAGGAGAAGCCCCATGAGCCGGGTCGTGATGCGAAAAACTTTGGGGCCCAACAAGGTCGTTCCTGTTTTCGCCGCCCAATAGAACAAGCCATAGGTCAGGAGCATGACGAGCCCGATGACCAGAAGGACGACGATCTTCTCGGCGGGGTGGTGGGCTCTTTCCGCAAGGAGGACAGAGTTGGAGATGGCACCAGGACCGGCCAGGATGGGGATCGCCAGGGGGCTGACCGCCACATCGTCCTCCGGGCCGCGGATCGTCTTTTCCGCGCTGCTTCCCTGAATGGCCGAGCGTTGCCCCATGAGCATGTCGTAGGCGATCGAGAGCAGGGTGA
>JAQTUK010000131.1 GCA_028710285.1 Methylacidiphilaceae bacterium
CCATCCCTCTCCCCTCCGTGAGAAAGGGCACTCTCTTCCTCGCTGCGAAAGGCAATCCCGGCCTTCTGCACCTCCCGGTAGGGCAAGAGCCAGACGAGCGATTCGTCATGCAGATCGACCACCTGGATCTGGTTCCCCCACGGGTCTCGAAAATCGCAGCGAAAGCCGGGAATGAGCGAAAGGCCATATTTGCGGGTGATCTTCTCCCGGATCTCCGCCAGCTGCGCCTCGTCTCGGACCATGATTCCGAAATGACGTCGCTGGTCCGGTCGAACCTCGGGGACCACGAAGAGGGCGAGAAACTGGTGCTCGCCGAGCGCAAAGAAGGCGTCTCCTTCCCCTCGGTCGAGCAGCCGTAACCCGAAGACATCCTGATAGAAGGCGATGGCCTCTTCCCGGTTGCCCACCTCGATCGCGACATGGTTGCACCCGTAGACCTGGACGCTCACCGAATGATCTTCGACCAGCCCGCCACGAAGAGCAATCCGATTCGTCGCCTGGCATAGGTCGCCCGGGTACGGCTCTTACGCAGACTCATTCGAGCCCGCGCGGAGCCAAAAGGTCACCGGACCCGCATTGACGAGAGCGACATCCATTTCGGCGCCGAAAACTCCGCTGGCGACTCTTTCGTGTCGCTCCCGCGCCCTTGCAACCAGGTAGAGGAAGAGGGCATTCCCCACCTCCGGAGCGGCAGCCGGGGAAAAGCTCGGGCGACTTCCCTTTCGGGTATCGGCCGCCAAGGTAAACTGGGGCACAAGGAGGAGTCCTCCGCCGATGTCGCGAAGGGAGCGGCCCATCCGCCCGTCTTCGTCCGGAAAAATCCGGTAGCCCAGCATCCGCTCCAGAAGCTTTTCCGCCGTGGCCTCCCGGTCTCCCCGCTCGACGGCAACGAGGCCGAGAAGCCCCGTCCCGATCTCGGCGACCGGTTGTCCCCCCACCGAGACGCTGGCCTCCCGCACCCGTTGAATCAACGCAATCATTTCCTCGCTCTCTCGACGGAGTCCGCAGCAAGGATTGCCGGGAAATTAGCTTGCCAGCAATTTACTTCGAACGTACATGGGAGAAACTGGCTCAACAGGCCACGGCCTCGCGAAGGTCACGAGCCGTTGCGCCGTATGCGAATAGTAAATCTAAGATCATCTAAGGAGGAAAACGACATGAAGCATCGTAGCGTTGCTCTTTTGACGGCTGCCGCTTTTGCCGGCTTGTTGGCCGGATCGGCTCTGCGAGCCAGCGGAGCGGATCTCACGACGGCATCGGGAAGCCCGCATGCCAAGATGACGTCCGAAAAGGGAAGCTGCAGCCACTGCAGCGGAAAGAAAGAGAAGAAAAAGAAGAAAAAGAGCAAAGAGGGAGAGTCGAGCGCACAGCAGTAGGCTTCCTTCTGCCCGCTTCTCGTGATTCGTTTGCCCGAAGGCAGGCGGGGTAACTCGCTTGCCTTCCCTTTTCGAGGCGACGAACCCTTTGCTGCTCCTATGCCAGGCAACCGATTCAACGCGTTCTCCGACTACGGCATCGGCGTCGGGCTCCGCGTGCCCCACTACGACCACATCCTGAGCAAGAAGCCGGTGGTCGACTGGTTCGAGCTCCTCGCGGAACACTTCCTGGCCGACGGCGGCAGGCAGCGGGAAGTCCTCGATCGAGTCCTCGAAGAGTACCGGGTCGTCGTTCACGGCGTCGGCCTCTACTTCGGCTCCGCCGGGCGGCTCGACCGCAGCCACCTCCGGAAGCTCAAGACGCTGGTTCGCCGCACGGGGTCGCCCTGGCTGTCCGACCATCTCTGCTGGGGGAGCGCCGACGGGCGGCATAGCCACGACCTGCTTCCCATGCCCTTTACGATGGCTGCGGCCCGTCATACCGCCGCGAAGATCCGGCAGGCGGCGGACTTCCTTGAAGTTCCGGTCTCCGTGGAAAACATCAGCAGTTACGCGGAGTGGACCGCCTCCACCATGACCGAATGGGAGTTCCTTTCGGAAGTCGCGGAACGGGCAGATTGCGGTATCTTGCTCGATGTAAACAACATATACATTGTCAGCCAAAATCACGGCTTTGACCCCCGCACCTATCTCGACCAGATTCCGCACGATCGCGTGGCCCAGATCCACATCGGGGGCCACAGTCGGTTCGCCACGCACATCCTCGACACCCACGATCAGCCGGTCGCCGATCCGGTCTGGAAACTCTACGGCTACGCCGTCGGCAAGCTCGGGACCACGCCCACCCTTCTCGAGTGGGACGACCGGATCCCGCCTTTTGAAGAAGTCCATCGTGAAGCACAAAAAGCCAATCGCTTCCTTGCCCTCCACGGCTCGGCCCATCCCTAAGGCGGGCTTGGCCAAGGCGGACAGCGTCGAGGGGCTGCGCGAGCTCCAGCGCCTCTTCCTGTCCTGCATCACACGACCGCCGGGCCCGGAAGACCGGGCCCAGGCGAAGGACGATCGACGAGACGAGATGGCCTCCTTGGCGTCGCGCCTCTTCCGACCTTCGACAAAGCAGAGCCCCTTCGATCGGCTCGAAATCTACCATCGTCAATACTGGCTCCGTCTCCGGGAGGCCCTTTCGGAAGACTTCCCCGGCCTGGAGACCCTCCTGGGGTCCGAGCGGTTCCACGGGCTCCTCCAAGCCTATCTCCTCCGGTATCCTCCCACCTCGCCCATGCTCCGGGACCTAGGCTCCCGGCTCCCCCGCTTCCTGCGGGAAGAGCCCGATCGGACGGCTCCCTACCCGCGCCGGCTGGTCCTCGACCTCGCCCGGTTCGAATGGGCCAAGATCGTCGCCTTCTACGCTCCGGAGCATCCGCTCCCCCGAAAGGAAGAGGGGACGACTCCGGAGACCTCTCTCTTTCTCCAGCCTCACGTCCTCCTTCTTGACCTTCGTTACCCCGTCGAACGCTGGACGCCAGAGAGCCGCTCACCTTCCGCTCCCGCCGAGGGCGCACCCGCGGGGCTTCCCCCTCTCCCGAAAAGCGGACAGGCGCCGATTCCGCCCGACCCACGCCGGATCGTCCTCCATCGACAGGGCCAAACCGTCTACCACAAGATCCTTCCACGCGAAGCCTTCTTCCTCCTGCGCTCCTTCGCCAAGGGATCATCCCTCCTCCAAGCCTGCGCGCGGACGGGCGAGAAGTTTCCCGATCTGCCTCCAGACCGTTACCGGGAGTGGTTCCAGGAGTGGGCCTCCCTCGGCTGGTGGACGACTCAGCCCCGTTCCCGCTCTCGATCGGCGGCTTCCAAGAGTTCTTGACCTTCGGGGCTTTGTCCGTTTTGGTTCTTCGGAACAGCCGATCGGCCACTGGCGCCGCGGTTTCGTCGAATGAAGCCCTCCGAGACGTCCTTGCCGCGCTGGGACTTGCGACAGGGGCTGGCGCAGAAGGTCCTTCTCCGCTTCTTTCGCATCGCCGTCGCCACGGCGTTCAACCTCATCATTCTCCTGCTGCTCTTCGGCCTGGGAATCGAGATCGCCCGCAGCCTTTGGGAGCTCGCACCCACCCTGATCGGGGCCGCCCCGGGATGGAGCTTTCGGGATCTGGTTGGCAGGACTCTTTCGCTGGTCGTGCTCCTCGAGCTCCTGCGCGCCTTCGTCGAATACTTCCAGTTCGACCGGATCCGGCTTCACGTCCTCCTGGAAGCGGCAGCGGCCTTCGTCCTTCGTGAGCTGATGCTCTCGCTCTTCGACGAGAAGATCTCCGGCATCAACGTCCTGATCTGGAGTGTCGCGGTCGTCGTCCTCGTCCTGGGAAGGACCATCGCTCTCTTTTCCCCTCCGCTTCCCGGGGCATCCCCGAAGCAGCTCCTCTCCGGAGCGCAGCGGAAGGAACCGGACGCAGCCCCATCGCCGCCCGCCTAGCAGATTCGGGGGAGCTGCTCTCCGGGGAGAAGAGGGAGTGGGCGCTTGCCGCCGATCGAGCTCCGGAGGAGCGCTTTCCCCGGGTGCTCGTCTCCCACCGTGCCGATGGCGGCGGCCTTGGGCCAGCCGCTCCTCCGAAGCTCGGCGAGGGCCTCTTCGGCGATCTCCGGAGCCACGACGGCGACGAACCGGCCCTCGTTCGCCACGTAGAGGGGATCCAAGCCCAGGATCTCGCAAGCCGAGCCGACCTCTTCGTCCACGGGGATTCGCGCCTGGTCGACCTCGATCCCTTTGGATCCCTGCTGGGCGGCCTCCGCGAGCACGGTCGCCAATCCGCCGCGCGTCGCATCCCGAAGAAAGTGGACCTGGGTGCCGAACCGGTCGAGCAGGCGAAGCACGGAGACATGCAGGGGAGCGGTGTCGCTTTCGATGCTCGATTCGAAGGAGAATCCTTCCCGAACGGAGAGGATCGCGATGCCGTGGGCGCCCACGGGCCCGTTGAGGAGGATCTGGTCCCCCGGGCTCATCCGCCGGGCCGAGACGGAGGCCTGGGGATGGAGATCCCCCACCCCGGTTGCATGGAGGAAGATCCGGTCGCCCTTTCCCCGCTCGACGACCTTGGTGTCTCCGGTCACGATCGCCACCGAGCACCGATCGGCCGCCTCCCGGATCGAGCAGAGCACCTTCCAGAGTTCCTCGACGGGAAGCCCCTCCTCCAGGATCAGACCGAGCGCCAGATAGCGCGGATGGGCACCGCACATCGCCAGATCGTTCACCGTCCCGTAGACCGCCAGCCGCCCGATGTCTCCGCCGGGGAAGAAGATCGGCGAAACGACGAAGCCGTCGGTCGTGATCGCGATCCGGCCTCCTGTGCTCACCACCGCCCCGTCGTGGCGCTCGGAGAGCGCCGGATTGGCAAAGAGCCCAAAGAGCGGCTCCAGGAGCCTTTGCATCAGGATCCCCCCGCTCCCATGACCCAGGTGGATTTCGGAGAAGTCGAGCTTCGGCAGAGGACAGGCGAGCGCGGCGGAAGCGGGATTCATGGATGGGACGCGGCGGGCTCCGCTGGGGCGTCGTCGACGGCGCCCGCCGAAAAATGGAAGTAGGCCGCGCAGGCTCCCTCGGAGGAGACCATGGGAGCCCCGTGGGGGGTGCTCGGGGTGCACTCCTTGCCGAAAAACGGGCACTGGGGCGGTTTGAGGACCCCCTTGAGGATCCTGCCGGCCTGGCATCCGTTCCCTTCCCGGCTCTCCCCGGAATCGAGGGCAAACTTCCGGCGTGCGTCGAAAGCCTTCCACTCGGGCCGCAGATCGAGCCCGCTCCCGGGAATCCTTCCCATGCCCCTCCACTCCCGAGCGACCTGCTCGAACATCTTTGCCAGAAGGGCCCGAGCCTGGGGGTTCCCCTCCCGGCGGACCACCCGCCCGTAGGCGTTCTCTACCGTCGCCCTGCCCTCTTCCAAAAGGCCGACCAGTTGAAGGATCCCCTGGAGCAGATCCAAGGGCTCAAAGCCCGTGACCACGATCGGGAGCCGGTGACGCGCGGCTAATGGCTCATACTCCTCGTAGCCCATCACCGTGCAGACGTGGCCCGCCGCCAGGAAGCCGTCGATCCGGCATTCGGGATCGGCCAGCAGCGCCTCCATCGCAGACGGAACGAGCACATGGGCCGAGAGAAGAGAAAAGTTCGGCAGCCCCTCCCGCGCCGCGTGCGCGACCGCCAGGCCGTTGGCGGGTGCGGTCGTCTCGAAGCCCACCCCAAAGAAGACCACCTCCCGGCCGGGGTTTTCCCGCGCGATCCGAACCGCCTCGAGCGGCGAGTAGAGCATCCGCACGTCGGCGCCGCCCGCCTTGGCTTCCAAGAGGCTCTTCCGCGATCCGGGAACCCGCAGCATATCCCCGTAGGAGCAGAGGATGACTCCCCGCTGTGCGAGCTCCACCGCCTGATCGATCTGCCGGAGGGGGGTGACGCAGACCGGGCAGCCCGGTCCATGGATCAGCTGGATCTCCTTGGGGAGGAGGGAGAGGATCCCATACTTGACCAGGTTGTGCGTCTGCCCGCCGCAGACCTCCATGATCCGCCAGGAACGTGTCCGCCGTTCGCCGATCCTGGACAGGATCGCGCGAACCAGTTCGGGGTCGCGGTATTCGGAGAGGAGCTTCATGGCCGCCGTCTCTCTCCGGCCGGAGGCTTTTCCGGAGCTTCCCGAGGCGCGGCGCCGGCCTCGATCTCCTCGAGCTCTCCCATCTCCCGCAGCAGGGCGAAGGTCTTCTCCGCCTCGTCGGCATCCACGCGGGCAATCGCCAGCCCCACATGCACCAGGACGTAGTCGCCGACCTGGGCCTCCGGCAGCAGCTCCAGGTTCACCTCCTTGACGACCCCGCCGAAGCTCGCCTTCCCCATCCGGAAGCCGCCGGCAAAGGGCGTGTAGATCTCTTTTAATTCTCCGGGAATCGCCA
>JAQTUK010000013.1 GCA_028710285.1 Methylacidiphilaceae bacterium
GTCCGTGTCCAGCACAAGCCAAGGACGGACCTGCTCAACGATTTCGATCTTGGCGAGTGGCTCCCTTCGTTTCGTCGCTTTGCACGCAGTGTCAATGGGCCTGCGCGGCTGACCATGCAGCTCGACGAGGCGATCTTCGCGATGACGCAGGACGCTTCGCCCAGAGCCGTCCAGCGCGTGCTCGTCGCCGTCGGCAAAGTGGGGTCGTACCTCGCGTCGAGTCCGAAGGCGCGCGATCGAAATGGGGGCAACCAGAGACCGCCACCCCGGTTGCGCCCCGATTGGTTCCATGCCGCCGATGACGACTCGGCCGAATTCCGCATCGCTACCGCTCTGGCGGGGATGGGCCGTCCTCTGCGGGCCGCTGATCACTTTAGCGCGGAAGTTCGGGTAACCAGCGCTGTCGACGAGTGGGGGGTGGGGTCCGCCGGCGAGATCAATGTCAGGGAGACGGAGGAACCTGAAAGCGACACGGACGTCACAAAGCTCGATATGTCCGCTGAGGAAGAACGCGTTCCTATCCCGACGCCGCCGTTTCGTGCGCATCTTGCTCCGCTCAACGAAAAGAAATGGTACGAACGGTTCTTTGATTGGAGTGACTGTAACGGGCTTGCGGTCTGGCGTGCACGCGCGCTCGAGCGCAATCTAATCGCGGTTGCAGAACGGCGGCTCGTCTTCGCCGCGCGTAGGAAGCTCGACAGTGGCCCATTCGACGGGAGCGTGCCCGCCGACCTTACCAGCGTGCTCGCTTTTCTGTGGCGAGAGACGGACGACGAAAAGATTGCCGGCTTGGCGCGGGGACTTGCCTGGGCTAAGCCTCCCAACTCCATCCTCTTCCAACCAACGACACCGCCACCCTTGCCACTCGCTTATGCGGTGATGAAGCCGTTCTTCGTGTCGATCGACCATGTGCGTGCCATCGAAGGCGTGCCGAACGACATCCGTTTGCCCGTGCCATCCGGCCTAATTGCGCGGCTGCGGTCGAGCGATGTTGGCGCGGCCATGGTGCTTGCCTGCCGACGTGCGCGGGCTTCGCGCCTGCCGGTCGCGTTCGAACCACGCCGTCAGGATACGGCTGGCGTCGACGGACCGCGCCTGCTGACGGCTCTCTTGATCCCCATCCGTCAGACGGACCTAACGTGCGTCATGCGGCGTGCCTATCCGCGTCTGTTCGAAGACAACGAAACAAGAAACAAAGCCTAAGGAGAACCCTGCTGATGCCGCTTAATTTCAACGCGCTCGATGAAGCGCAGCGCCTTTTGATCGAAGCCAAGCTCAAGCCCCTTCAAGGCACACGTTTTCAGCCCACCGGCTTCCCCAATCTCGGGGCTGCGACCTATCAGGGTCCCGGCGGCGTCGACATGCTGCTTGTGGAGTCCACGCAGAGCATGGCGAATCGCCTGGAGGCCGTTTGCTGGGACGAAGTAAAAGACGATTGGGTCACGCCGCTCAAGGGATTGCCGGTTGTCAAGGTCGTCGATAAGGACGGCAAATCGCTTACAAACTCTGTCCTAGAGGCGCACCGGATCAATTCCGAGTACATTGCGCGGGCCGAGCGCTTTAGCATCATCTCCAACGACATTGGGTTCAAGAAAGATCGCCCCTTCGACGTTCGGAAACAGCTTGTCCCAGTGTTGCTCAAATACGATCCCAACGCGCTTCTTCATGGCGTCTTCCTCGAAGAAATCAGCGGGGTAATCCGCCTTCCGCGTACATTATCAGCTTTCATCGAAGCAAAGGATGTCCGCGTCGCCGCGAGTGGTGGGGTAAAGCTTAGCCGCGTCGAGCCGACGCTCAAGGAAGGCGAGGGCAACGTTCCCTATTCGCGAGACGAATACACTGGAGCAATCACCGCCTACTTCAATCTCGACATCGCCCAGATCCGCGCCTTCGGGTCTGGCGAGAATGTTGAGAAGCTTCTGATCGCGCTTGCGCTGTTCAAAATAGAAAAGTTTCTCGACGTGAGGCTGCGCCTGCGCACGGCGTGCGACCTCGCGCTTGATGGCGATCCCATCGTGACGCAGCCGAAGGAATTCAAGCTGCCGGAGCTCAGTGAGATCGAGGCAGAACTGCCGGGACTGATAGAAGCGGTGCACAAAGAAGGCAGGTTTAACAATGACAATGGCAACGTCACTACTGTCGTTTACGAAAAGCAGGCCAAAGGCAAAAGCAAATCGAAAACCGAAGAACCCGATCACGACGAAGACATCTCGAATGGGAACGCATGATCGCCCTACGCTTACGCTTTCCCGCCGGGCGTTATCACGCAACGCCCTGGGGCCGGCATGTCAACGAGGCAGCAATCGCCTGGCCACCGGAACCGGTGCGCATCCTGCGGGCACTCATCGCTTGTCATCATCGCAAAGCCGACAAGACGCAGTTCTCCGACGATGCGCTCGCAGACCTGATCGACGCCTTGGCCGTGTGGTCTCCTATCTACAAGTTGCCCGAGGCAATCCGCGCGCACACGAGACATTACATGCCGTTGCAGCCGAATACGGAGCCGAAGCTCCTGTTCGACGCGTTCACGCGCTTCGATCCTGAACACCCGCTGATCGTTGGATGGCCCAGCGCTGCACTCCGTTCAGAGCAGCGTATGCATCTCGATCACCTCGCTGCCCGCCTCAGTTATCTCGGTCGCGCTGAGAGCTGGGTCGACGCGGAGGTTTTCGACTGGAATGGCGATGATGCCAACGCCAAACCCCACGACTGCGATGGTGAAGGCAAGGAACGATCCCCCGGCACCCTAGATCTCCGTCTTGCACCCCTATATGCGCCACTGTCGCCGGATGACTATCGGAGGCGCCGGGAACAGCTAATCGACGACGAGCGCGCACGCCGCCGTGCCGGTTGGACGAAGAAAGGGAAACCGACTGTTAAGGCGCTTGAAAAGGATATGAGGCATTTCCTCGCCACGCTGCCCGAGCGCCTTGCCTCAGCGATTGCCGTCGAGACTTCCGAGCTCCACGCTGTACGTTGGAGCGAACCGCCAGCCTGCCAGAGGGTCCTCTACGCCGCACCGGAACTCGCCTCTGTGTGGCGTGGGTCTCGCCGAGGGACGACGCGCACGCGGCCAGACCCAACGGTTGCTCGGTTTGTGCTGGCGGGCCGCCCCCGGCCGCGCATTGAGGATGCGGTCAAGATCGGCGAATTGATGCGATTAGCGACGCTTGCCCAGTTCGGATGGACGAAGGACGAAGCGACCGGTCGCTTGAGGGCAAATGCGCCGAGCGTGATATCTGGGCGTGGCTCCGACAATCGGCCGCTACGAGACGCCGATCATCGTCATGCATTCTGGCTTCCAGAGGATGCCGACGGTGATGGAGAGATCGACCATGTGGTGGTCTGCGCCCGCGTCGGCTTCGATCAGAAAGTCCGTGGCAAGCTCGATCGGCTGACCAGGCTCTGGATTGGGCGCGCCGGTAATTTCGGTGAGGAGGTTGATGCTGATGTACCCAGACCACGTCAAGAATGGCGCCTGGCGCTCGAAGGGTTTGGCATGCCGCACGACTTCCGCGACGCAAGCCGGCTCCTCGGGAAATCACACACATGGCAGAGTGTGACTCCCTTTTTGGCAGCGGGTCATCTCAAGGCCGGCGGTTATCCGGCGGAGATTCAGCGGCTCCTCAAGTGTCGGAAGCTCCGCGAGCCGATTGAGATCGATTTTGTTCGGTCGGCATCGTCCAACACTCCCATAGAAAACGGGCTCTCCGACAAAGACATCGGCATTTGCATCAACGGCCGGCTACGCCGTGCCATCGACTTCCACCGCTTTCGCTCGCGTGGAGGCGAACGGCAACCGGACCCGATCGGCACGTTCCTGCGCGTGCGGTTCGCGGATCTCGTCGAGGGACCACTAGCGCTGGGTTACGGCTGCCATTTCGGGCTAGGGCTGTTTGCAGCCGTCAGCGAAGATGGTTGGGAGTAGCCTGCTTATTGCAGGAAATCCAGGCCGCAGGGCACTAAGCCCTGCACCAGAAGCTGGCTTCATTGAGGCCGCGCTCCGAAGAGCGCGGAAATCTCTGACTCTCACGGCGCAGCAAGACGGAGTGGTCTTAGCTTCAATGAGGCCGCGCTCTGAAGAGCGCGGAAATCGCCGGAGACCGTCGCGGCTGCGTTCAGGATGGCCACGCTTCAATGAGGCCGCGCTCCGAAGAGCGCGGAAATAAGTCAGCGTCTCCGCAATCGACTCTACGCGCCATTGGCTTCAATGAGGCCGCGCTCCGAAGAGCGCGGAAATGGGTGGGAATATCACGGTCGCGAACGTTACTAAGGCTTGCTTCAATGAGGCCGCGCTCCGAAGAGCGCGGAAATGCTGGGCCGCGTGTACAGCACGCAGCAGTAGAGAGGGCTTCAATGAGGCCGCGCTCCGAAGAGCGCGGAAATATGTCTCACCAGCTTGCCATGCCACCCGCACGGCAGCTTCAATGAGGCCGCGCTCCGAAGAGCGCGGAAATCTCAGGATTCTAAGTTGCCTCTCTACCCCTGGTTTAAGCTTCAATGAGGCCGCGCTCCGAAGAGCGCGGAAATCCGAAAAACTCGATCACGTCGGCGACGGTATTGCACAGCTTCAATGAGGCCGCGCTCCGAAGAGCGCGGAAATCTCTGCGTGGGCGAACGGCGAGATCGTGAGCGTTAAAGCTTCAATGAGGCCGCGCTCCGAAGAGCGCGGAAATTACTCGAAGGCATAGCCCCGACGGCGGCGGCGACCGCGCTTCAATGAGGCCGCGCTCCGAAGAGCGCGGAAATGACCAGAACCGCGACGCCAGAGATACTGGAGAGTCTAGCTTCAATGAGGCCGCGCTCCGAAGAGCGCGGAAATTCGCCGTGTCGAGGTGGAGTTATCTCGAAAAACACCCCGCTTCAATGAGGCCGCGCTCCGAAGAGCGCGGAAATATTTTTTGCGGGTCCTCGAAGATCACGCGAATATCGCTTCAATGAGGCCGCGCTCCGAAGAGCGCGGAAATTTGGGAGGAGAACTTCAGCGTGATCAACAACCCCGGAGAGCTTCAATGAGGCCGCGCTCCGAAGAGCGCGGAAATGCGCTGCTGGAAGGGGCGGAGGGACAGCTGGTCGGAGTTGCTTCAATGAGGCCGCGCTCCGAAGAGCGCGGAAATCGCAGCCGCGACGCTTGAGCTTGCGGACAATGTAATAGCTTCAATGAGGCCGCGCTCCGAAGAGCGCGGAAATTCGCGATCTGGAGCTTAGTGCGCGCCGCGTACAACGCGCTTCAATGAGGCCGCGCTCCGAAGAGCGCGGAAATTCGTAGAGCCATTCGTTGATCTTACGCTTTAAGACCCCGCTTCAATGAGGCCGCGCTCCGAAGAGCGCGGAAATCTCCTCCCGCGTCAGGAGATTGCATCATAATTTTCGGCTTCAATGAGGCCGCGCTCCGAAGAGCGCGGAAATAATAGCTCTCTACGCTCTAGGCGCTCACCTGGTGTTTGCTTCAATGAGGCCGCGCTCCGAAGAGCGCGGAAATTGCGCGAACGTTAACGAAAAGGAATAAGGTCGTCAACGTGCTTCAATGAGGCCGCGCTCCGAAGAGCGCGGAAATCGAAATAATACTAATTTGACCGTGGCGAGGAAGGAAGCTTCAATGAGGCCGCGCTCCGAAGAGCGCGGAAATCGTCGGAGGCTTCTCCATTGAAATGGAGGATTTCTACAGGCTTCAATGAGGCCGCGCTCCGAAGAGCGCGGAAATAGCTGCTCAGCAGTACTCAGCCCCTCACGGTTATGCGCTTCAATGAGGCCGCGCTCCGAAGAGCGCGGAAATGAAACTCGAGCGCAACCAGCCGCGCGTCGGATCGACTCGCTTCAATGAGGCCGCGCTCCGAAGAGCGCGGAAATCCACTGGTCGTCGATCACGCCGAGACGGTCTTACGAGCTTCAATGAGGCCGCGCTCCGAAGAGCGCGGAAATTTCGGCGATACGTTATTCGGCAACCGAATTGATTTTGCTTCAATGAGGCCGCGCTCCGAAGAGCGCGGAAATTCGAGCCACCGCAACCGGAGCGTTCGCGACGCCCTGGCTTCAATGAGGCCGCGCTCCGAAGAGCGCGGAAATTGTGCGGAGATGCAGCGGGCGGGCATCGAGATCACGCCGCTTCAATGAGGCCGCGCTCCGAAGAGCGCGGAAATACCATCCAGTTGTTATCGACCGCAAGATGGTTTCGCGCTTCAATGAGGCCGCGCTCCGAAGAGCGCGGAAATCCGTCTGCTGGAGCTTCTGGACGGAGGGCAGTTTCGCGGCTTCAATGAGGCCGCGCTCCGAAGAGCGCGGAAATTGGGGGAAGGTGCCACGATTCAGCGACCTCAGGGGCTGCTTCAATGAGGCCGCGCTCCGAAGAGCGCGGAAATTGGGGGAAGGTGCCACGATTCAGCGACCTCAGGGGCTGCTTCAATGAGGCCGCGCTCCGAAGAGCGCGGAAATCCAGCCCTGCGCCAGCTGTTGCGCCGGAAGAACACACGCTTCAATGAGGCCGCGCTCCGAAGAGCGCGGAAATTCGCCCAGCGAAGTCTGACGCCAAAGAAAAAGCGTGCTTCAATGAGGCCGCGCTCCGAAGAGCGCGGAAATCGCAGCGCTCGATGCCACCCCAGCCGCCGGATTGCGGGAGGCTTCAATGAGGCCGCGCTCCGAAGAGCGCGGAAATCAGGCTGACGTGGCTGTTGCGGCCGCCCGGTCCGTAGCTTCAATGAGGCCGCGCTCCGAAGAGCGCGGAAATACCGGGGGCACGAGCAAGCGGTCGCGACGGCCGAGAAGCTTCAATGAGGCCGCGCTCCGAAGAGCGCGGAAATTCTCATTCACGAAGATCTCTACTACGAACGGAGGCACGGCTTCAATGAGGCCGCGCTCCGAAGAGCGCGGAAATCGGTTTTTCGCTACGCGCAAACCGACGGCGGGATCAGCTTCAATGAGGCCGCGCTCCGAAGAGCGCGGAAATCAGATCCGGGCGCTGGAGGCGCAAGCAAAGGAACAGGCTGCTTCAATGAGGCCGCGCTCCGAAGAGCGCGGAAATCGGCCCCGCTCTGGTGGTGGGTGGCGGCGGGGGCTTTTGGGCTTCAATGAGGCCGCGCTCCGAAGAGCGCGGAAATACCCCTAACCCCTACCCTGGACGCGGCCTCAACACGTGCTTCAATGAGGCCGCGCTCCGAAGAGCGCGGAAATGTCGAATGGCGCGCGCTCTGCGGGCCGCCCGTCCCGCGCTTCAATGAGGCCGCGCTCCGAAGAGCGCGGAAATTACCTGGCTGGCGGTGGTAGGTCAAGATGCACCCGGCAGGCTTCAATGAGGCCGCGCTCCGAAGAGCGCGGAAATCTGACGGAAGCTCGATCTCAACAATCCGTTTTTGCTGCTTCAATGAGGCCGCGCTCCGAAGAGCGCGGAAATCAGACCATGCAGCGCCGAAGTGGTCTCGCTCGATGAGCTTCAATGAGGCCGCGCTCCGAAGAGCGCGGAAATTCGTCTGTGAGTCATTGCTCATTGTTGGACCCCTCGCTTCAATGAGGCCGCGCTCCGAAGAGCGCGGAAATCCAAGCGCTGCGGACGTTTTGGTGCGTGATAAAAAAGGCTTCAATGAGGCCGCGCTCCGAAGAGCGCGGAAATTCCGGATCCACTGGCGAGCCGTGATAGCCGCACTCGCTTCAATGAGGCCGCGCTCCGAAGAGCGCGGAAATATTGAAAGATGGAGCAACCAAGATCGTCGTGCTCAAGCTTCAATGAGGCCGCGCTCCGAAGAGCGCGGAAATCGCTCGGGCGAGAGTCCATGCGCGATGCAGTATGAAAGCTTCAATGAGGCCGCGCTCCGAAGAGCGCGGAAATGAACGTTTTTCCGACTCCCCCCTTGTCTCCCAGCATCAGCTTCAATGAGGCCGCGCTCCGAAGAGCGCGGAAATAGACCCTTTGTTACTCCTTGATCACCAATCGCAAAAATGTCCATTTGCGAGAGGGTACCAATCTCGGGGAAAACGAGGGATTCATGCGGAGGGCAATTTCGCGCTCCATCCCGCATGAAAACACGGATGCGAGCGGGTCCGGCATTTCGGATGCCACCTTGCCGCTCGCGGAGGTTTCCAAAGAACGACGGTTGCTTAGACAACATAGCACGGTGCGTCCAATTTGGAGTACGGAATTCCCAAAGAAACGATGACTCGCTTGCCTCGGCCCTCGGCGGGGCCAAGATCGACGAAGAGCACCTGATCCTTCTCGTGGTGGATTTCGCCTGCGAGCTCATGCTCCAATTCAACTCTCTCCTGAAGGGTCAGATCGCATTCGAACACCGAGTACTGTAGATGCGTTCCATAATTCCGACAAATCTGGAAAACGCGGCGTAGTCGCTTGGGATCCGCGATATCGTAGCAGACGAGGTAGGTTGTTCTCATCGGGTGAGAAAGGGCGTGTATTGGGCAATCTCTCCCTGTAAAACCCGCGCTCCGATCCGGTATTGGAGTTCGATGGCCCGGCGATAGCTCACCTTGTATCCGAAGACCGGATGGGTGACGAGATCACTCATCCGCTTCTCGTAGACGGGGAAAAATCGTTTGCGTCCGGAGGAAGACAGGCTGACTGCTTTGCCGGCTCGGACGAAATCTCGTTCCGTAATGATCCGATTGTTCACGGCGAGCAAGACCGAGGAGTCCGCGATCAAGGGCCGGAACTCCTCCATGAAGTCGAGTGCGAGCGCTGGGCGACCGAAACGGGGCCGATGGTAAAATCCGACATAGGGATCGAAGCCCACGGCAAGTGCCGCCAGGGTGCAATCCTTGCTTAACAGGCTATACGCCAGAGAGAGCAGAGCGTTGATGGGATCGGTAGGCGGGCGGCGATTGCGCCCCTCGAAGTGGAACGAGAGCTCGGGTTCGCGTCCGGGCTCCATTCCCCCGTCGATGCGTCTGGGGGCCGGGCGGAGCATGCCCGCGAATTCCCGGAAGTAGAGGGCCGCCGCAGCCCCCTCGATTCCCAGAAGCTCTTCGCACGAGCCGGCCTGCAAGGCGCTTGCGGCCAACCGGCGGAGCTGTGCCAGCGTAGCGGGTGGCGGCTCCACATGGTTGCGCAAGCACATCGTGCGCTGGTTTCGAATTTTTCCGCTGACGAAGCAGCGGGCCAGCGCAAGAGAGGCGATGGGGTCGCCAGCGGCCCGAAACTGCTCGATGCGGAGGAAGACATTGTGCAGATCGTGTCCTCGGGTAATGCCGTAAAACCAGCCGCCGGTCGAAAAATAGGTGATCGGAACATTGCGAAAACAGAGTGCGTGGATGGCTTGGGTCGAAAGTTGGACGTTGCCAAAGAGCGCCAAGTGGCAAAGATCGCGCAGTCGGACTTCCTCGCGCAGGGAGTCCTTTTCCCGGATTTGGAGGTTTCCGTCGGAAATGCCGACCCGAAGACCCTGGGTTTCCAAGTAGAGCGGTCTGGTTTCGTCGCGTGGAGCGATCAGGCGGCGGACCCGTCCTGTCGGCGGCGCTTCCTCTTCGGGAGGACGATCTAGTGTCTGAAGGTAGTGGGTCTCGTCCGGCAGGCAAATGGTTGCAAGCGAGCAACGGACGCACTTGGGAGAATCCAGGAGAGGCGGCGGAATTGGCCCTGCGGCGCACCGCCGGGCTGCCTCTAGATTCGCCAAGATCCAAGATTCCAGTTCCGGCGTGAAGTGGAGGCGAACCCGTTGCCGAGTGGTCTGATAATAGATCATCCCTTCCTCGCACCGATAGCCGTTTTCCCGAAGAAGGAGGCACTGGAGGCCCAGTTGCATGCGATCGGCGTCCCAAAGCTCTTTTCCTTCCTGGCCTTCCCGAGGGGAGCCGGCCTTGTAATCGACCGGGGAGACGAGGAGACCCGTTTCCCCGGAGCCGTCTCTCTGCACTTCCATAAGGTCGATCTTTGCCGTGACTCCCCACCGTTCCGATCCAAGCAGGACCGAGCGAGAATGGATGGTTTCCCTTGGGGCTTCCCCCGTGTTTTCTCCGAGGGGCGAGGGCATTGCCCCGGAGCCCGCATCCACGCGCGCATGAAGCGCCAAACCGCGAACGGTATCCGCGTTCTCGCGGAAAAGTCCTTCCACCTGCTCGTAATAGAAGAGCCGTGGGCAGTAGACGAATTCGTTGAGCATCCGGGCAGGGAGGATGCTCCGCCGATCCGCCTCCCATGGAGGGCTCGCCTCGCGTCTTGTGGGCTCCTGTGTCCCTTCTCCCACTCTGGAAGTGGCGCAAGGAACTTCGGATGTGGATCTCGTGTGGCTGAGGGAACAGTTTTCCATGAGTGGCAGCGTAGGGGAGTCGAACGGACAGAGGCTGTCCTGGTTATGAGATCGGATGAAAAAACTGTCGCTCGAGCATTTTCTCACGGCTGCGAAAAGCCGGAAGGAATCGGCCGCCAAGTTTGCGATGGGACCGGGGCAATGGGTCGGGCGACCGACAGGCCGGCAAACGGCTTCTCGCGATTCCTTCGGGTCTTTTCTTCCCATCGTCACAGGGCCTCGCGGATCTTGGGTAGTTTCAAGGAGAACCCCGGTAAAAGAGGCGTCCTTAGCGTATCTTCGCAACTTTTGAGCGCAACCGGCTTCTCCGCTTCTCCGGGCTTTCCCCGCAGCGGTAGATCTCCACCCTGTCCACCAGCTTGATCTTCTACGTCGAGGGAGAGGGACTGCCCCCCATGAGCGCCGGGATTACTTCTTCCTGGAGGCTCTCTTCGCAATCCGCGTTGTCCGACTGGTCGTTCGGGAGGTAGCAGAGATCGGGCACGACCGCTTCCCGGTCCGCCTCCACGATCCCCGGGGAACGAAAAGGCGGCGTTGCGCCGCACGGTGCCAAAGGGACGGGCGTCGAGGTAATTTCCAAGCTTGCGCAGGATCTCGCCCGACAAGCTGCGATTGACCAACGCTTCCTCCGTCAGGGTGAGATTCCCGTGGATGAACGCCAATGTTCGCCCGCGAGAGCGGCGAGCCAATCCTTGCCCGTCTGCGCTCAGAGGGTTGGTCGGCAGGAGGACCGTTTACCGTCCGCCCCGGTCGGGTTGGCGGCTCCCGTCGATGACCCGGTTGGGCCTGCCCCTTTCCTCGGGAACCAGGTCTCCGATGGAAATCTCTCCCGGGTGCTTGAGCTCCGGAATCTGGTTCATCCGGGCTTCAGCTCGGGCACGAATCTCTTGGTAGGCTGCCGCTTGCGCGTGCCACTGCGGTTCGTCCACGGAGAGGACCGGAAGCTGGCGGATTGCTTGCGCGATCCGCTCCTTCCGCTCGGGATTGGGTGGAGCGAGCACCGATTGGCGGGGGGAAGGGCGTGCGAAGGGCAGTTCGTGAAAACGAATGGAAGCTTCGGCAAGACAGGAGGAGGCCGCCTGCCGGAGGACCCCGATCGGCTGCTGAGAAAGATCCAGCCGGTTCCCCCGGATGTTCCGCTCCCGCAGGGAACTCAGAAAGAGCTTCTGGCCGACAGTGAGCCCCCGGCTCGGCTTCCGGCTCCTGGCTTCCGCCCACGCTTCCGGTGTCACGGCTTTGCCCGCTCTCGCTTCCATCGCTTCGGCGATCTCCCGGGTTCGGACCGTAAACTCCCTCACCGTTTCGGGATGGACCGGCATGGGAGCCAGGGAGGAGTGGCTAGGGCTCTTTTCCATGGCTGGGGTCTTGGGAGGAGCCGGTTCCTTCTTGTCTTGTTCGCGGAACTGCCTCCTTCTCTCCCGGATCAGATCTCCCTTAAACTCAAACAGTTTGTCGGGAGAGGGAGCGCCCTGTTCTCCCCGCTGGGCATCACGGCCGAAGCGATAGGGGATGACGTCGGCGAAACCATGCTTCCGCAGTTCGCCCGGCAAGCTCGTTTGGCGTTTTTCCGGATCGTAAGCGGAAAGGGGAGACCCCGGCTCGGCTAAATGAGCGTACCCGTTTAACGTGAGAATTCCGGGAACGGGCGTTTCCTTTTGCGCGGCCCGGGCGACCTGAGAAATCTCGGTGGCCATGTGCCGGTCCCGGGAATCCGTAAACCGAGAAGTCGGCATCGGGGTCGGAACGAGGGCGTAATAGGAGTTCGCTTCGTTTTTGCTGCTCTGCCAGAGACGGGAATACTCCGGAACGCTCATCGGCCAGGTTCGGATTTGCGTCGGAACCCCCGTCGGACCTGCGGCACGGTTGACGGCAAGATCATCTAGCCCATCGCGGTCGCGCGCTCGGTCGCCGCGGCAAAGGACCTCGACCTGGTGCAGAAATTGTTTTTTATCTCCTGGATCTCGCGCAAAGGACGGATCTTCCTTGCGCAGCCTGGCAAGAAGACCTCTTCCGAAGGCCTCCCGCTGCTCATGGGAAGGGAGTGCCCCTCGTTTGGCCAAGCTTTGCACCAGAACCCAATACCGGTCGAGCTCCTCTTGGCAGTTTTGCGGGAGATCCACGCCCAGAAAGATCTCGCCCTGTTGGATGGCTTGTCGCATTTCCTGGCTTGGGACATCGATGCAATGAACCCGGATCGGCTCTTCCGGTTGGCTCGCGTTCACCCAAGCGGCTTGTCGGAAGAGCGTGCCCCATTCCTCCTTCGGAGCATCATCTAGTATGCGGCCTTCTCTTTTTGCCTCATCCCAAGTCTTCCTCCATAACTCGTCTGCTTCCGCCGCGACTTTTTCTCCGACCACTGCCTTATCACTCGGATCTTCCACATTCCCCGAAGCCTCATTCCCTTCTCGGACCGGCCGGTAGAGGGCTTCGGCCTTCGAAAGGAACTTTTCGGCAAAGGGTTGGAAGTCCTTAGGGATCTCCAGGCAAAGTTCTCGAAAGCCATTATCCCGTGCACTGCCAAGTTCTTGGCGAAGCTCCTCGTAGTCATGGAAGAGTTGGTCTGATGGGTCTGCGTAGGCGTGCTGTTCCCCGCCCACGATGATGACCGCTCGGGATAGATCCGCGGGAAGCGGGATGACTTCTGCTTTGGGTGACTGGGGTGTTTCCAGACTCATTGGGCAGATTTCTCCTTCTTCTTCTCGGCATTCTCCTTTTCGGCGAGCACGGGGTATCTAAGATCGACGACGAGAGGGACCTCTTCGGCGGAATTCGTATAGAACGTAAAGAAGATTAAAGTCCCATAGTCTGGGTTTTCGTGACGACGGAGACCCCAAGTGGCCTCCAATCCATATGAAATACGCTGGCGTTTGTGATTGAAGTACTTCTCCGCAAACAAATCGTGCTCTAAGTCAGCTTCACCCCACGCCTGAACGACATCGTCGTTCCGCAAGGAAATCCGGCCTTTTCGAAAAGCGACGTTTACCTGTGGCGGAACAAACTTGTTCTCCATAAAAATATCGATGGCAACGACCGCTCCCTTTGCTTCGGGATTCGGGTCGTCCTGGGCGGCGCGAAAGAAGGGCGGATCATTGCGAGGATGGCGGGGTCTATGCCTCACTGGGCAGCCTGCGCCATACACGCCTAGCGCAAGACCAGTCTCTTCGAATGTTCGACGAGATAGATCCACAGGCCGCCCCCACTCCTTCGTAAAGTAGGGAGCGCCCCACCAGAGTCGGGCGGGCTGCCAGCGTTTTTGCTCCTGCACCTTCGGCCACTGGCCCTGAAATGGGAGGCCCAAGGCATCCGGTAGTGTGTCCAGTACGGTCGCAGGCCAAGCGGCGAGCCCTTTGATCAAGGTCAAGAGCTCCTCGTTGGACAAGGCGTGCTTCCGGACGAGGGCAGCGAGGTCGATCTTGGTGTCGGCCGCCTCAAGCTGCGGAGCCGACGCCCCAAGGACAGGCCGCGCGGAAAGCAGAGTCGAAACGACCAGAAAAAGAAGAAACAGACCCGGGATGGGTCGTTGTCGCCGTTCGCCAGTCGGAGTCATGGGGATGGGCCCTTTAGGGTAACGGGGATCGGTTGGCTCTATGCCATCGGGCTTTCTACCAGTCAACGCGTTTTGTTCTTACCTGTGGTAGACAAGTGAAGTGACCGCTTGGGTAGTGGGAGCTGGAGAGTTCATGAGATGGGAACATGGACCGCTTCGGCGATGGCGAGCTCGGTATCGGATTCGTGGACGCGACGGGCTTTTCGATCGGAGGAAACGCAGGCCGAGTCCGCGGAGGGTGCCGATGGAGACGGCGGAGAAGGTGCTCGAGCTTTATCGGGAGCGCTACGAGGGATGGAACGGTCAGATCACTTGTTCTCGAAGCGGGCAGTTTCTTGTGTCTTCGAGAGCCAATGGGTACATGCGGAATTTTCCCTGCCTTTAGTCATGGGGAGATTCCTATGCTCCGGGCGGTGATGGCGGAGAGACTTCCGACCGCCGGCGGCCTGGTCTTCTACGGAACGCTGGACGGCTGGCTCAAGCACGCGCTTCTCCGGCTTGACCGCGGCCGCCAGAATCTCGCGCAACTCCGCTTCCACGCTGCGGCCGTGCCTTACCATCCTTCCCGGCCGTGGCCGTTGCGATACTTGGCGAGGATGACATTCTCTTCTTCTGCCTTCCATCGCGCTGCATCGGTGATGCGCTGGCCAATCACCACGCCGCAGGCTTTCTCGGGAACGGCGGGCAAAAGCTCTTGCCATTCTTCGGGCTTATTCGTTACCGCCGCCTTCACGGCCTTGAGGAATAGATTCGACCGAAGGAGAGCTCTTTCGACGTCGTCCGCGTTGGCGATGACCGAGACTTCGACCGCTACGCACGCGGGTTTTCCCGTCTCTACATCCTCACCCACGGCAAGGGCATCGGCGGCGCAGATCTGATCTCGCTCCTCACGCGTGATCTGTCCGGCTCGGTAGGCCGCCGCCAGCGCACGGCTCCGCAGCCGCTGGTCCAGTAGCTCCAGGGGATCAATCCGCTCGTATACGTAGGCGTCGAGTCTGTCGGTAGCGTCGCGTTCGATTGCTTTCGCGTCGAGTTCGTCAAGCTTGATCCCGTGCGAGACAAACCGCTTGTCTGTCGACTCCATGAAGGACTTGAGTGTGGCCTCGGTCTGCCCGATCGCCTCCCAAATCTTCCTCTGCTCTTCGACCAGCCGTTCCTGGCCTTCCGCCAGCCGGGTCATCGCCTGATCGAAACGTGCGGGCAAAGCGAGCAGATCCTCGGTAAGGATCTCCCGCCTAACGGAGTCTCTCCGTCAGGATGTCGTCGCAGGACGGCGAGAAGCTCGTCGGTTGTCGTGATCGAAACGCCCATGGGCTGCGCCGGTAACATACCGTTGCGATCATGCCCGGGCAATCCGCTTCCCGGCTTCGCCCGATGCCCGGGCCCGTCGAACCCGCCGCTCCACGAAGGCTCGTCCGGCTCCGGCGCCCGCCGCATGCCGCGGCGATCCTCAACCCCCCTTTTCCGTGGGGTAGCCCTTCCGGGTCCAATCCTTGGCGAAGTCTTCGGAGAGATAGAGCACCTTCGCTTGGGTAAAGCCGAGCTCCTTCAGGGTGGCAAAGGCTGGCCGGATGTTGGGGCAGACATCCCATGGGCAGCAGCCGCAGTAGAGGACGATTGTCTTGTCCTTGGGAAGGCCGGAAACGGCCTTCTTGAGCCCTTCGATGCCTTCGGGATCTTTTCCGGAACCGACGTGGATCGAGCCCGGGATGTGTCCCGCCTTGTAGAGGAAGGGAAAGCCGACTTGAAAAATCACAAGCGCGGGTTCGCCACGTTTCATCATGGCCAGAAGATCGGTCGGCTGCAGGATGTCGCTCCTTGTCCAGGGATCCTTGGGGGCGATCGCAATCGAGGGCTCTTCCCCGCGGAGGGGAGCCGTTCCCCAAAGGAAGATCCAGAGAAGGGAGCCCAGGAAGAGGCGGGAGAGGGGAGGGATCATGGGAAGCTATTTTTATGGTTTTCCACGAAAGCCGCAATCGGGAACCTCCCGGAGGGTTTTGCAGGATCCGGCAGCCATTCCTATAAAGGGGGCGCCTGGTTCCTGGGGCTCTTCCTCCTACAGAGGTGGCGGGATCGCGTGCTTCGCCGGTCTGCGGTCTTCTCTCGCTCCCGGTTCGTCGGAAGGAGAAGGGGATTGACAGGGTTTTGCCGGGAACGGAGGTTGCGTCGCGTGAAAGGACTCCTGCTCACGCTCTCGGTCTTCTGCGCGTTTCTCCCGCTTGGAGCCCACGCCGATCCGCTTTTCACGGAGTGGCTGCCGGTCGAAAAGGTGGAAACGGGTCCGTTAGGAAGCGGAACCGGGCAGGAGGTGGAGGGGATGATGGACTACCAGAGCCCTCCGAATCGCCGCTACATTATCCTAGGCTACATCAGAGCCGGGACCGGGCTCCTCGGCAGCGCGCGCACCCGGGCCGTGGAGATGGCGAGAGAGCATGGGGCGGATGCCATCATCCAGTTGCGACGGTCGACGCGCTCGCCCGGACATTTCCTGCTCCATGGGCAACCTGTTGAATCTTCGCTCTGGGTCGGCGCCTATGCCGCGATCCGGTTTCTCCAGAGAAAGAGGGAGAAGCCTGCTTGGGGCATCGCGAGCGTCGGCTTCCCGCTTGGCAGGGCCGGGGTCTCTTTCTAGAGGAGTGCCCGGTGCCCGAAGGGATCGCGCCTCAAGGAGTCTTTGCCGTTTTCCGCTCCAGGCGGATCGGCTTGCCCTCCACCAGGTGGCTCGGATCGAGAAGGGAATCCCCTTGGCGGCGGAAGACGGCATAGACCTTCCCTTCGGAGCCGATCAGGATCTGGTCTTCCCCGGCCCGGTATTCCGATTCCCAGGAATCGGCTTCCGACCGGCCGTCCGGCCAGTGGACGGTCCGCTGCATCACGGCCTTTCCGTCCGCCCCAAGAGTCAGCGTCATGCGGACGGTCGACTGGTCGGCCTCTCTCCAGCTTCCGGCATACTCGCCGGCGGGGGATGCGGAACCAAGGCGGCAGCCGGGGAAGGCCATGGGCAAGAGGAGGAGGGCAAGAGGGATTCCCGCGCCCATCCCGCGCCATCGGTCCAGGACCCGTCGGCCGGAGAGGATGCCGGAGTGGGAATCGGCCATGGTTCGCGGCTGCCTAGAGGTCGAGCTGCTCGGCGTTGATCTCGATCAAGTTCCGGTCTGGATCGAGGACGTAGATCTGGGGGAAACCGGCGACCGAATGGGGATCGACTTTGATTCGATGGAACTCGTCGGCCGCCTCGGGCGTGTATCCTTTCTTCCGAAGCTCCTCAAGCGCCTCCCGGTAGCTGGCGACGCGCAGCGCGAAGTGGCCATCCCGCGAGTTGATGCCCTTGCCGGTACGCAAGGTCTGGCCGGGAGAAACGATCAAATGGACGCGCTGGCCGTCCGGAAGCGCAAACCAGGCGCCCGGGAAAGGAAAGGGCGCGCGGGAAATTTCCTGGAGGCCCAGGATCTCGCGATAGAAGGCTTTCGAGCGCTCCAGGTCGGTGACCGGGAGGGCGACGTGGTGGAGGAGGGTGATGTTCATCGAAGTTCGTTTTCGACAGGCAAAATAGGGGGAAACCGGAAGGAGCCGCAATCCCAGAAGGGCGAGAACTGCAGGCGGGCTACCCTGAAAAACTCTCCCGGTAAAGGCTCAAAACGGACCCGGATGGCCGCTGAGACTCGGGCGACCGGGCTCTGCTCGGAATCGGGCTGGGCGCTCCCGGCGGCTTTCGAAGGGAAGGAGAGGGGCGAGTGGCGAGCACCCCATCGGCTGGTCGAGGCGCTCGGCCTATGGGTTTCCGCGACGGCTAGTCCGGCGGTCGAAGAGCCGGCGGAGATCGACGCCATAGGCGAAGAAGGCGAAGGTTCCGGCGGTCAGGAAGACTTGAGCCGCGAGAAGCCAGAGCAAGATCTCGTTGAATTGCTCGCGGTTGGCAGCCAGGACACGGTGGAGAGTCCATGCCGCCAAGACGATGACGGAGGTGACGGCGATGAGGAACCACTGATAGATGCGGCCGCTTCTCAGGCGCTCGGCGGTCGCCTCGGGATTCCGCCGATCCGGCTCGGCCGAGATCCGCTGCTCGAGCCGCAGGCGCCGCTTGCGCAAGATGAGCCATGCCGCTCCGGCTGCCAGAGCCCATGCGGCATTGCGCCAGGGAAGCGCCCGTGCGACATCCGCCAAAGGGGCGTGACCCAGCAAAAGCCAAAGCGATGCGCCGACCGAGAAGACGGATGCGGTCGCCACGACGAGCAAAACCCATCCGGCCAGCGCCATCAGCGCCGCGGTCGCTTTCGCGCCGTTGTTCATAGGCGATTATGCAAATTGCCACTCCCGCCCGGTTCCGGCCAATCCGATCGCAGGCTCCGCAGGATGGCGTGCCGATCGATCTTCCTGAGGAGCAGACCGGGAACCTGCGCCACAGAGAGAGGCATCGACAAGACGCGAAAAATACGGATGAACCGTCTTTTTAAAATAATCACAAGTCCGCCATTTGGGAACTTTGGAAGTGCTGCTATGCTACTGGCAATGGTCGGCAATCCCAAATGGCCGTTCTCGGATGGAGAGGGAAACGATACCAATTTTCGCCCCGTCCTGATCTTTATCCTCCTGGTGCTCTTCCTCGTGGTCATCACCTTCGGGTTTGTTCTGACGAACCGGTTCGGCGTCTTTTCTTCCGGCGATTGGTAGTCCGCGCGGAAGGCGACGGCGGCCCGAAGCGCCCTCTGCGTCGTGCCGGTCTCCGGTTTTCCCGGGATCGCCTTCCCGCTTTCCCAGAGTCAATGTCGACTCTCCTCGGGCGTCCGCAAACGACGGGGTGACGCCTGCCCGTCGATCGACGCACAAGAGAGGAAAGGAACTGACACCCCTCGATAAGGAGAATTCCCCATGTCCTCTCTTCACGTGAACCTGACCCTGGGCCACAACGCCTCGATGCCGCATCTACCCAGCTCGCTCGACCCCCAGATGCGGGTCTTTTACCAGCGCAACCTCGATCCGTTCGACTCCTCCTTGAGCATGACCGATCTGCTCCATGCGGCGGGAAATCTCCTCGGGTTGGTCCGTTCGAGCCTCTCCTGGGCCGGACAGCACTTCCCCGGCCATGCGTTCCCCAAGCCCGGCTCCGCGAGGCCAAAAGACCGGAAGGAGAACGGGCGAGGGGAGAAGAAGGACGAGGAGGAAGGTGGCAGGCGGCGCGAGCCGCCACCCGCGTCGGGTTCCGAGCCGGAGTCGGCCAATCCCCCCGCGGGCGCCAAAGATTCCACGAACGAAGAGCGGGTGCGCCGGACCCGCGAGACGAGTCGGAGAACGAGCGCGGAGGCGCAGGAGAGATTCCGGCGGGCCGGGAAGGCCAAGCCAACCGAGAAGCCCGCTGCGTTTGCCGAGCTCCCCCGCCATTACGGGCTACGGCTGGCGCTGGAGCTTTCCCTGCGCCGCAGCCCACGATCCGAGGACTCCGGAAAGGAGGGAGAACGCGCATCCCGAGGAGAGCCGGGTGCTGCCGGATCGGCCAAGCAGGCTCTGCCCGCCATCTCGTTCCGGGGCTCGCTGAGCCTTCATCTGCCCCTGGCCCGGCCTCCGGCGTCCGGTAGCAGCCGCAGAGAGGGAACGGGAATCGGTCGGGCATAAGGAAGGCTCCTCAGCCTTCCGCGGCCCTCCCGTTCTCTTCCAGGAAGGCCCGCGCTTCGGAGAGATCCGCAAAAAGAAAGCTGGGATGGGCCGCTTCCAGCTTCGCCTGGGTGTCGTAGCCGGTCAGGAGCGCGCCCGAAAGAATGCCGGCCGCGTGGGCCGCCTCGACGTCGTGAACCATGTCGCCGAAAAAGATCGCCAGCTCGGGCTCGAGCCGTCCCGCGTCCCGCATCTGGCAGAGGGTCACCCGCTTGTCGGCGACTTCCGTGTGGATTTCGGCAAAATAGTCGAGAATGCCGTGCCGCTTGGCCTGGTCCAGGAAATGGCCGTTTTGAATCGTGCTCAAGAGGATCATCCGCAAGCCCTGGCTGCGGCAAAATTCGAGGAAGTCAGCGGCGTGGGGCAGGAGCGGGATCTGCGGCCGGAAGAAGCGGAAGGCGGTGTGATAAAAGCGATCCAGTGTCTCCAGCGGGATTTCCGGAAGAATCGTCCGATAGAAGTCGCGCAGCGGAAGAAAGAAGCGTTCCCGGAACTCCTCGATGTTCATCGTCGGCTTCCGGTAGAGGCTGAGAACCTGGTTGGCCGCCCGATGGACAAAGGGAAGATCGTCGGCCAGGGTGCCCGACCAGTCGAGCAGAATCGTGTGGATCGGCTGACTCACAAGTGGCTTCCTCCTTCCGCGATGAAAACGCGCGTCCCGATCGATGCTTGTTCGAAGAGTTGGACCATCTCTTCGTTGCGCAGACAGATGCAGCCCTTGCTCATCGGCTTACCGATCGCATCCTCCCGGTTGGTGCCGTGGAAATAGATGAACCGCTCGCGCGTGGTCAGATTATGGGGTTCCATTCCCGCCAGCCAGAGAATTCGCGTGAGGATCAGGCTCTGCTCCCTCAAAGGGGCGTCGGGAGTCCAGAGCAATCCCGTCGGCTGGCGGCCGCGAAACTCCGCACCCAGAGGAGATCCCTCTCCGATCTTCTGATAGATGAAGTGCCAGCCGCGAGGAGTTCGGTAGCTTCCCGGCTCCTCGCCGCAGCCGAGAAGGGCGGTGCTGACCATCGCCTCCCAGATCTGCTCCTTGCCGCGAAGAACGCGAACCTTTTGCTCCCACACCGAGACGTGAAACCAGATCCCCGCCGGGGCGGAGGGATCGCAGGGGTCAAATTTCATTGAGCCGGTCGATCAGTTGGCGCAGACGGCCGTAGGATCTGCGGTCGAAGGGGAAGCAGAGCCGCGGCAGCGAGAGGATTTCCGGTTCGTTGGCCTCGGCGGGGAGGGCGCTTGTCTTCGAAAAAGAACCGGGCCGGGTGGCGATGTCGGCGAAGTCGCGCTGGATCGTCTCGAGCGCGGAGTCGTCCGGCTCCCGGTGGATGCGCAGAGCGAGAAGCTCTCCCACGAAGCGGTAGGAATGGAAGTTGTAGTAGAAGCGCTCGATCTCCCGAGTCGCTTCCTCCAGGTCGTCGGTAAAGGTGAAAAGGTGGAAGTCCTGGTCGGAGATGAGATTGCGGGAGAGCAGCTCCTTGCGCAAAAACTCCCGGAACTCGCTCCAATAGGAGCCTCCGGGGTAGTCGATGAAGACCATCGGAACAATGGGAGCCTTGCCCGTCTGCATCAGGGTAAGCGCCTCGAAGCATTCGTCCATCGTTCCAAAGCCGCCGGGAAAGAGCGCAATGGCATGGGATTCTTTGACGAAGTGGAGCTTCCGGGTGAAAAAGTAGCGAAAGAAGATGAGCTTCCGGTCGCCCTCGATCACCTCGTTGGGACGCTGCTCATAGGGCAGGCGGATGTTGAGGCCGAAGCTCCGCTCCTTGCCGGCTCCCAGCTGGGCCGCGCCCATGATCCCGTCCCCGCCTCCCGTCAGCACCATGAAGCCTGCTTTCGCGATCTGCTCGGCGAAGCGCCGGGCCATCCTCCATTCGGGCGTTTCGGCGGCGAGCCGAGCCGAGCCGAAGATCGTGACCTTCTTGATGCCCCGGTAGGGTTGAAAGACCGCGTCGGCATACCGGATCTCCTTGAGGAGCTGATTGATCATCCGGATATCGCCCGATGTCGTGGCCTGACGGCCAAAGCGGATGGCCGTGGCGACCATCTCGAAATACTCCCGCTGCGCGCTTCCGATTCCCGCCGCCTCGAGCAGCTCGGCGATCTTTTTGTCCAGCGCGGGCTCTCCGGTCGTGTAGCTCGCGCTTTTTTTCTCCGCCATCCGCACTCTATAATGCGTCCGGTACGCACCATGGCAAATCTATTAGAATCGCTTTCCGATCGACTCGTTCTGGGCGACGGCGCTCTCGGCACCTACCTCTACTCGCTCGGGCTTCCCCGCCGCTACTGCTTGGAAGAGGCCAACTTGAGCCGTCCCGAGTTGGTGCGGCGCGCCCATGCCGATTATCGTCAGGCGGGTGCTGGCCTTCTCCGCACCAATACGACGGCGGCCAACCGCGCCTATCTCACCCGTTTTGGCCTGGACGCGCAGGTCGTCGAAATCAACCGGCGCGGGGTAGAGCTGGCCACGGAGGCGGCCGGGGGGCGGGAATGCGCGGTGGCCGGGAGCGTGGGGCCGATCTGGCTCCGTCCCTGGGAGGGCAGCCTCTCGCCGGAAGAACGGCGCCCGCTCTATCGGGAGCAGATCACCGCTCTCTTGGAGGCGGGCTGCGACCTCGTCTTTTTGGAGACCTTCACGGAGCTCCCCGAAGCGCTGCTTGCTCTCTCCGTTGCCCTCGAGGCTGGGGCTCCGGCGGCGGCGGTCTCGCTGGCCGTCTTCGAGGAGGGCCGACTCACGAACGGAGACACGCTGGCTTCCGGCGTCGCCTCGCTGCGGAGCGCCGGGGCCCGGCTCGTCGGCATCGGGGGAAGCTGCGGAATCCTGGCATCCCTCCACCTCCTGGAGGAGATCGAAGTGCGGCCAGGAGATCTCCTCTGCGCCTTTCCCAACGCGGGAAAGCCGGAGTTTTACGAGGGCCGGCTGAGCTATTCGGCCAGCCCGGAATATTTCGCCGCGAGCGTCGACCGTTTCGTCGAGGAAGGGGTCCATCTCCTCGGAGGAGATTACGGAACGAGCCCTCTGCACATCGCGGCGATGGCGCCGATCCTCGCCCGCCATCGTCCCCGCCGGGTGAAGCCGCCGCGGGTGCGGGTTCCGGTGATCGAGGTGGAGAGGGAGGAAGAGCCGCCCAGGGTCGAGGAGGAGAGCCTCTTGGACCGCTGCAAGCGAAAGCGGATCGCCATGGTCGAGCTCGATTCCCCGCGAACGCTCGCCATGGACAAGTTCCTGGAAGGAGTCCGCGCCCTGGAGAAGGCGGGGGCCGATATGCTGACGCTCGCCGACAACTCCCTGGCCATCCTCCGGGTCAGCAACCTCGCGGCGGCGGTCGCGGCCCGGCGCTGCTCCCGGCTCCCGACCATCCTGCATCTTGCCTGCCGGGACCGGAACCTGCTCGGCCTTCAGTCCGAGCTGATGGGGCTGTCGGTGCTGGGGTTCCGCCACGTCCTCGCGTTGACCGGCGATCCCGCCAAGGCGGGCGACCACCCCGGGGCGACCTCGGTCTACGACCTCAACTCCCTGGGGCTCATCAAGCTCATGGCCAAGCTCAATGCCGGTGCCTCCGCCGCAGGCCGGGATCTCAAGGCAAAGACGAACTTCGTGGTCGGTTGCGCCTTCAACCCCAACTCGGTGCAGTTCGACTCGCAGGTGCGCAAGCTCGAATCCAAAATCGCGGCCGGGGCGCAGTACACGATGACTCAGCCCGTCTTCGACCCGGAGCTGATCCGGAAGAGTGCCGAACGGCTGAAGCCCTTGGGCATTCCGGTCTTCGTGGGGATCATGCCCGTGCTCAACTCCCGCAATGCCGAGTTCCTTCACAACGAGGTGCCCGGGATTTCCATTCCGGAAAGCCTGCGGGAGAGACTGCGGCATGTCGACGGACCGAAGGCCGCGGAGCTAGGGCTTGAGGCGGCGCGCGCGCTGGCCGAAGCGGTGCTGGAAGAGTTCGGGGGGATTTATCTGATTACGCCCTTCATGCGGTACGATCTCTCCGTCCGGCTCATCGAGGCGCTCTTTTAGAAAAGGGAGGGCGACCCAAGACTCATGTCCTCTTCGCCGTTCGATCCCCGGGAATGGCCAGAACAACGATCGGCAACCATTCCCCGGGCGAGGATCGCGTCGGAAACGGGAGCAGCCGGCGCGCCCCCCTCTACGTCGGCACGAGCGGATGGAACTACCCGGATTGGAAGCCGCTTCTCTACGGAGACTCGCCCCGCGGGCAATGGCTCGCGCTCTACGCGCGCCGCTTCCCGGCGGTCGAGGTCGATTCTTCGTTTTACCGGCGCCACGGTGCCGAAACCTACCGCCGCTGGGCGGAGGTAACGCCGGCGGCTTTTGCCTTCGCCCTCAAGGGCCATCGATGGATCACTCATAGGAAGCGGCTGGCCGGTTCGGAGGAATCGCTCCGACTCCAGATTTCTGATGCTTCCCCGCTGGGCTCCAAGCTCAAGGCCTTTCTCTGGCAGCTTCCCGGCTCCTTTCGAAAAGACCTGGGCCGTCTCGAATCCTTTGCGAAGGCTCTGGCCGGGCAGGGGGGCTGCGCGCGACACGTCCTCGAGTTTCGCCACCCTTCCTGGTTCGATGCGGAAGTGGTTTCGCTTCTCGGCCATTACCGGATCGGGTCTTGTCAGAGCGATGCGGCCGACTGGCCCTTGTGGGACGCCATCACGACCGACCTGGTCTTCGTGCGGCTCCACGGGGGCGAAGCCACCTATGCCTCTTCTTATTCCGAAAACGAGCTTGCCTCTTGGGCCGAGCGCGTCAAAACCTGGCAGCGGGAAGCGCGCACGGTGCATCTCTATTTCGACAACACGGCGGGCGGTGCGGCGGTGGAAAATGCACTGAGTCTCCTGGCCCTTCTGGAAGGAAAGGAGAGCCTGCCATGAGGGTCCGGCCCTGGACCATCTTTCCCTTCCTTTTCCTGGCAACGGCGGCTCTTTGCGCTCCGAGGGCCTCCGATCCGGCCTCCCCGGAAAAGAAGACGCCCCAGAAGGGGCCCCAAATCTTCGCGGTGGTCGAATATGGTCCCCGGATCTCGCCCGAGGTGCAGTCGGAGAAAGACCGCTACCTCTCCGGGCTTTCCGAAGCATTCGAAGGCCGGGTCCAACAGGAAGCGGCGCGGAAGCGGCTCTCCCTGGCCGGGTTGGCGCTAACACCCACTCACGGCTTTGTCGCCATCGCCTTTTTTCTGAACGCCTCGGGGGTGATTACCGAAAAGACCGTGCTCCGCAGCGAAGGAGAGGCCGCGGGACTGGTCGAGCGCACAGCGCTCGATGCGCTCCGGGCCCTGACCCTTTACGCTCCCCCGCCGCCGGCCGTTCGGCCCGAGTTGGGGGAGGGGGCGTGGAAGTTCTTCTGCTGCTGGTGGCCACCGGGCTTCGGGGGCCTCAACGACGACCTCGAGACGGCCGCCCGGTCGATCGACAAGTTTGCCGCATTCCTGGATGCCAAATCCTCCTCGGGCCGGCCGCTGGAAATCCGGCATGGGAGATGATCGCGAGCGCCAGGTGCGTAAAAAACTTTTCCCTCCAGGAAAAGCTACGGTTGCTTACGCGACCTCTTGCCGCTAAAAGAGGTTGTTTTACCTCGAGAAAGAAGCCGGTGAAGCTCGAAAGCCTCAAGCAGATCACGGCGGCCTTGAACGCCGCTGGAGCACGGTATCTCGTGGTGGGAGGGCTCGCGGTCGTTGCCCATGGATACGGGAGATCGACCATGGACCTCGACCTCGTTATCGATTTTTCTCGTGAAAATCTCTCGTCGGTCTTTTCGGCCTTGGCCCGGCTGGGCTATCGGCCGGTGCCGCCGGTCGATCCCATGGATCTCGCCGATCCCTCCGCCCGGAAGCGCTGGGTAGAGGAAAAGGGGATGCGCGTGCTTCCGCTCCAGAGCGAGACTCACTGGGAGACGCCCGTGGACATTTTTGTCATCGAGTCGTTTCCCTTCGAAGGAGAGTACGAGCATGCGTTGCGCGAACGATTACCGGGAGGCGAGCCGATCCGCTTCGTTCGGGTCGAGACGCTGATCGCGATGAAGCAGGGAGCGGGCCGGCACCAGGATTTGGCTGACATCGAGGAACTCAGGCTTTCGCTGAAGGAAGAAAAAGGGGGAGAGGAGAATGGATTCTGAAACGGATGAGAAGGATGAGCAGTGGAATATGGCCCGGAATGCGCAGCGCCGATTTTTTCGCGCTTTGCCGCTCGGCAGGAAGCTGGCGATCGCAGCCGATCTCGCCGAGATGGTTCGCGCTCTCCAACGCTGGCGCACGGGCCCGATGAGCCTTGCGCCTTCCTGCGCCTTGGCTCGACCGGCAACCGATCCGCGCAGCGGCGGAGCCGTCGGAACCGCCGCACCGGCGGAGGGAGTTCCCGGGCATCGACCCGCCTTCCGCTCCACCCGCCTGGGGGTCTTCGGTCATGGCGCCAGCTCCCTGTGGGCCGGGTGCCTGTCGGCCGTCCTCTCTGCCGTAATCGCAGGTCCCCTCTGGGCCGAGCCGGGAGGGCAGCCGAGCGGCCCGTCGCCGATGCCGGTGGCGCGCGTGATGAAGTTCGTCCATCTGCCGGAGATCGCGGAAGAACAGGGGCCTCGGCCGAAGAATGTCTGGATCTACGGCCGGTTTACCGCTCGCACCGCGGTTTCCGACGGCGTCTTTCTCGCTTCGGTCAATGAGGGGATCAACTGGCCGGATTGGGAGGAGCACTTCAATCTCATCGACAATCCAGGAAACTATGTCTTTCGGCGAGTGGTCTTCCGGACGAAGACTCCGCTGCCGACGATCCGGAAGGGAACCAAGTTCTCGATTCCGAAGGACCATCCGGCAAGGCTGGTGGAGATCGACCGGGTCGATGGCGTGATCGCGCGGATGGTGCTCGAATCCGCTCCGGTGATCGAGTCGCAAGAGGGAGCCGGTCGGCTGGTCAAGGCCGAAGACAACTCCACGAAACAGACTTCCGACGGCAAGGAGCCGCCCCGGCGGGTGGTTTACTTGAAGCAGCTCGGCTCGATTGCCAAGCTGGAGGGATCGCATCCGGAAAACCTCTGGACCTGGGGAACGTTTAGCGCCCGTTCGGACCTCCGGGACGGCGTTTTCACTGCGACCCCGGCCGGCGTCGAGAGCCGTCGGGTGATCGAGTGGATCGCCGGAGCGGTCCTCATCTATCCGATCGTCGAAATTCCCAGCAGGATTATTTTCTACGTGCATCGACCCAGGAAGATCCGGAACGGAGACCGGGTCGTCGTCACCCCGAAGCATCCGGCGCAGGTGAGGCGGCTCTTCCTGGCCGGGGGAGTTCTTGCCTGGCTCGATCTCGATCCTCCGCTGCCGAACGAGCCGACTCTCCAGCTTGGAGTCTCGGGGCCAACCCCTTCCACTCCAGAACATAGCCCTTCCCCCGAACGGCTCGCAACTGGATCCCCATAGCGGCTTGACCGAGCTTCTTGCGCAAGTTGGCCAGATGGACGTGCAAGAGCTGCGGCGAGGGGATTCCCCGCCGTCGGCAAGGCATCTGCGCCGCCAGTTCCTCGGCGAGGACGAGGCGGCCCGCATGACCGAAGAGGTAACGGACGATCGCAAGCTGCGTAGGAGTCAGGAGTACTGCCCGTTCTCCTCGCTGGAGAAGCCGTCTTTCGTAATCCAGGGAGAAGGGGCGCAGGAGGAACGCATTCGGAAAACCTCTTTGGCTCAGGCGCCCAAGGCTGCCCAGGATCGCCAAGAGCTCGATCTCGGCACCATAGGCCGGCAAGCAGAAATCCGCGCCGCTTTCCAAGGCTAGGATTCGAGACCGAGGCTGGCCCAATTCCTCCATGACCACGACGGGCACCCACGAAGACCGTTCGCGCAAGCGGCAGAGGAAGGCTTCTTCTTGCGGGCTTCTGAGAGGCCAGCAGAGCAGGACGAGGGGGAGGAGCACCTTGCCCATG
>JAQTUK010000132.1 GCA_028710285.1 Methylacidiphilaceae bacterium
TCGTCGCCGCCGTCAAGGGCTATCGGCTGATCCTGACCATGCCGGAAAGCATGAGCCTGGAACGCCGCACCCTATTGGCTCTCTTGGGTGCCACCCTGATGCTCACACCGGCCGCCGAAGGGATGGCCGGAGCCATCCGTCAAGCGATGTCCCTGAGAGAAAAACGGAGCGGCTCCTGGATTCCCCAGCAGTTCGAGAATCCCGCCAATCCGGAAATCCACCGGCGCACCACGGCGGAGGAGCTCTGGTCAGATACGGACGGGGCGATCGACGTTTTTGTCTCCGGAGTCGGCACGGGCGGCACGATCACCGGAGTCGGAGAGGTGATCAAAGCGCGCAAGCCCGACTTTCGCACCGTGGCCGTGGAGCCTGTCGGTTCCCCGGTCATCTCCCAGGCGTTGCGCGGGGAGCCGCTCAAGCCGGGCCCACACAAGATCCAAGGAATTGGAGCAGGCTTCCTTCCCAAGAATCTCAACCTCTCCATCGTCGACGAGGCATTTCCCGTCACCGATGCCGATGCCCTTACAATGGCCCGCCGCCTGGCGGAAGAGGAGGGAATCCTGGCGGGCATTTCCACGGGGGCAACGGTGCACGCGGCGATCGAAGTGGCCAAGCGGCCGGAAAGCCGCGGGAAGCGGATCGTCGCGGTGGGAGCCAGCACCGGCGAACGGTATTTGAGCACCGCCCTGGCGGAAGAAGCCCGCCGGCGCGCAGGTTCCTCCTAGTCCACCGCCCAGGGGTTCCCGGCTCCCCGTCCTCTCTTCCGCAGCCCAGGGGTTCGCAGCCTATCGGAACCGGGCCAGTCGTTTTTGATTGCGAAGTTGCTCCTTCGGCTCAATTCTCAACATTTGGGCAGCTTCCAGCGTATCATAGATTCGGCATGATTGATAACGACTCTGCGCTCAAGCTCTACTTGCGGGAAATCAGCCAAGTCCCCCTCTTGCGCCGGGAGGAAGAGGTGGAGTTGGCCCATCGCATCCAAAAGGGGGATGCGGCCGCCCGCCAAAAGATGATTCAGGCCAACCTGCGCTTGGTCGTGAAGATCGCGCACGATTACTCGACAAGCGGCCTGCCTCTGCTCGACCTGATTTCGGAAGGAAACATCGGCTTGATGAAAGCGGTCGATCGCTTCGATCCTTCCAAGGGCGGGAAGCTGAGCACCTATGCGGCCTGGTGGATCAAGCAGTCGATCAAGCGAGCGCTCGCCAACCAGAGCAAGACGATTCGCCTGCCGGTTCACCTCGTGGACAAGATCGCGCGAATGCGGCGGATGGCGATCCGCTTGGCCGAGGAGTTCGGCCGCGAGCCAACCGACGAGGAGCTCGCGCACGAGTTGGGGGTTTCCGCCTCCCGGGTCGGAGAGCTTCGCACGATCGCCATTCAGCCGGCTTCGCTCAACGCGTCGGTGGGGGAAGAAGAGGACGGTACCTCGCTCGGCGAGCTCGTGAAGGATGAAAGCGCCCTCGATCCGTCGTCCATCATCCAAAGCGAGAACCTGAAAAAAACCGTGATGGATCTCTTGCCCGCCCTAGATGCCAGGGAGAGGAAGATCCTCGCTCTTCGATTCGGGCTGGAGGGAAACGAGGAGATGACCTTGGAGGAGATCGGCAAGAAATTTCACGTGACGCGGGAACGGATTCGACAGCTCCAAAATATCGCCTTGCGGAAAGTGCGCCGCGCCCTGGAAAAGAAGGAGAAGCGTCAGCTCGTCCGATGACTTTCCTTCTCCAAAGCACTCTTTCCCGGTTGAAAGAGAAGGTGCGCACCATCCCCGACTTCCCGGAAAAGGGGATCCTCTACCGCGATATCACCCCTCTCATTGGGGACGGTCAATTCTTCCGCCTGGTGATGATGATCTTCCTGGAACGGTATCAGCGGCGAAAGATCGATAAGATCGCCGCGATCGACGCACGAGGCTTCATCTTTGCCGGAGCTCTCGCCCACATTCTCGGCGTCGGGCTTATCCCGATTCGCAAGAAGGGCAAGCTTCCCTACCAGACTTTCGAAACCGAGTATGCCTCCGAATACGGGCTCAATACGCTGACCATCCACCGGGACGCGGTGGTCAAGGGCGAGCAGGTGCTGATTCTCGACGACGTTCTGGCCACCGGCGGCACGGCGGAGGCGGCCGCGAAGCTCGTCGAGCGCTGTGGAGGAAATCTGATCGAACTGGGTTTCCTGATTGAACTGCGCGGGCTCAAAGGCAAGGAACGCCTCTCCCGATACCCCATCTACTCCATCCTTCAGTTTCCTTAGCGGGCCAACTCGCTTCGCCAACTTCGAGAGGGAGTTTGTGCAAGACGACGATGAGCTCAGCCTTTGAAGGCGAAGTAGACGGCGGCCACAAGGAAGCCATAGGAGATGAAAAGGTTCCATCGAGGCACGGCCCCGAAGAGGAAGTAGGCCATGACCGTGAAGACCAGGAGGGTGATGCACTCCTGCAGAACCTTGAGCTGCGTCACGGAAAACTCATAGGAGCCAATCCGGTTGGCGGGCACCTGGAAGACGTACTCGAACAGGGCCAGCCCCCAGCTGGCCAGAATCGCAAGCAGGAGCGGCTGCTCGCGAAACTTCAAATGTCCGTACCAGGCGAGGGTCATGAAGATATTGGAGACGACGAGCAGAAGAATCGTTTTCATGCGAAGCTAGGAAAGCCGCCATTCCGGAGAGACCCGGCGCTTCCGGCTCTGCCGCGGCGTGGACCCGGGCCTTACCGCGGCCCCTCAGGGAGGCTCATGGTCATTTTTTGGTAATCCGCCGGAGGATCGAAGAGACCGGCCGGCTGAGGGCCCGCTTGATACTGGTCCCAATCGACTACGGTCCTGCCATCCACCGGAGCCACCCGCAGAGGGAATTTGCCGGCTTCCTCCACCCAGACGTAGACGCTCTTCTGGTTGCCCTTCGCCAGATATTTCGTGCAGGCGTGCCCCCGAATCGTCTCTTTCCCTTGGAGCACCCAAGAGGTGCCGGACTCTCCGGGGAGGCCCAGGTTGGCCGGCGCGCCCGTATCCCCGTAAGTGCTCTCCAGGACAAGCTTTTGGACGGGAAGGATCGTGTACACCTTCTTCTGATCCTTCCGCAAAATGATGATCTGCGTTTCGGGACCTTCCTGGGATTCGAGCCGAAGCTTATCGCCATCCCGATAGAGGCGCTGCACGACCGTCATTCCCCCATCCACCTGGGCGGTCTGAACCACCGAAAACTGGTTGGCCAGGGTATACGGCTCGGTCGCCTGCTCGCCCCAAACGGGAAATGCCCCGAAGAGGAAAAGAACCATGGAGGGAAGAACGACGAACCGTGGCAAGACAGAGGCTCCCGGCGAACGGCGATCCATGGTCCGGGGCCGAACGTACCGGCCTTTTCGGCGATCGGCCAGCAACAAATGCGGCAACGGCCAGAAAACCCGGAGCGAGATCAGCGGCAAGCCCGGATCGTCGGGGTGGAGTCCGGAACGGCTGCCAGCCGAAGCTGGCCGCACGCCGCAAAGATCTCTTCCCCTTTCCGCGTCCGCACCGTGACGCGGCACCCGCTCTCTTGCAGAAGGTTTTCGAAGCGCTCTACCCGCGCTGGTTCGGGACAGTCCCAGGGCAACGAATCCACCCGGTTGTAAGGGATCAAGTTGATCTTCGCCCGCAGCCGGCGGGCGATGCGGCTCAAGCGCGCAGCTTCGTCGTCCGAGTCGTTGACTCCGGCAAGGAGGATGTATTCGAGGGTGATCCGCTGCCGCTTCTTCCGGCTGTATTCGTCGCAGGCTTCGAGGAGCAGGGGCAGCGGATGCTTGCGGTTGACCGGCATCAGGCGGGACCGAAGGGCATCGCTTGCCGCGTGGAGAGAGACAGCGAGCCCCACGTCCAACGGCTCTTCGGCCAGCCTTCGGATCTCCGGAACCAAGCCGCTGGTCGATACCGTGATCCGGCGAGGACTCATGGCCAAGCCCCAAGGGGCCGTGAGGAGCCGGAGGGATCGTAAAAGGGAGTCCCAGTTCGCAAGCGGCTCGCCCATCCCCATGAAAACCAGGTTGTCGACGCGTCTTCCGGCGGCCTCTTCTGCCTGCAGGAGCTGTTCGACGATCTCGCCCGGGGAAAGGTTGCGCCGGAAGCCGAGAAGGCCGCTTGCGCAAAACACGCATCGGTAGGCGCAGCCGACTTGACTCGAAAGGCAGAGCGTCAGCCTCCCCGAAGCAGCATCCGATTCCGCGGGAATCAAGACGCTCTCCACTGCTTCGCCCGCGTTCAGCTCCCAAAGAAGCTTCTGGACGCCGTCGGCGTTCTGCAGCCGGCGAGCCAGCCGCAGGGAGCGTAGATGGTATCGGTCGCCCAGCTCCGTCCGCAAAGGGAGGGGCAAGCTCGTCATCTGCTCAAAGGAAGTGGCCCGCTTCCCGAAGACCCATTGGCTCAGGATCCTCCGCTGATAGGAGGGGCCTCTCCCCATCTCCCACTCCTCGGGAGCCTGGTCGAGAAGATGTTGCTTCATGAGAACTCGCCCTCTCCTCTCGCCTCCCTTGCGGCGTTTACGGCAAGGGGATCGTAATCCCCTGCTGCCGCATATATTTCCCGTTGCGATCGGCGTAGGAAGTCTCGCACGGTTCCGCCGCTTCCAAAAAGATGACCTGGGCCAATCCCTCGTTGGCGTAAACTTTCGCCGGCAGCGGGGTCGTGTTCGAAATTTCCAGGGTCACATGCCCTTCCCACTCCGGTTCGAACGGGGTCACGTTCACGATGATCCCGCACCGTGCGTAGGTCGACTTCCCTAAGCAGATCGTGATCACGCTCCGGGGGATCCGAAAATATTCGACGCTCCGTGCCAGCGCAAAAGAGTTGGGCGGGATGATGCAGGCGTCGGACTTCACATCCACGAAGGAGCGGGGATCGAAGAGCTTGGGGTCGACCACGGTGTTGAACACGTTGGTGAAGATCTTGAACTCGTTGGAGACGCGGAGATCATAGCCATAGCTGGAGAGTCCGTAGCTGATCACCGGTTCCTCCGAGGAGACCCGTCGCACTTGGGTTTCGACGAAGGGCTCGATCATCCCCTCCTCCAGGGCCTTTCGCCGGATCCAAGAGTCAGAGTGGACGCCCATCTCTCTGCTTCTCCACGAACATCCGCTCTTCCGCCAATTCCCCGCCCGGCTTGCGCTTTCCTGCCAGACTGGCCCGGTAGACAATCCGCAGCAGCGAGATCGGAACATAGGAAAAGATCGCCGCGCAAAGCCCGGGCAGAAATCCCGGCGTGACTTGCGGCTTTCCCCGCCCGGCTGCTTCGAGCGAGCAGCGGACGACCTGCTCGGGCGAGGTCCACATGAAGGGCGGGCCGCCGATCTCCTTGAGATCCTCCGGACGCCGCGCCGCGTGCTCGAAGAACTCGGTCGCCACAGACGCCGGGCAAACCTGGGTCAGCGTGACGCCGGTTCCCGCCAGCTCCCATTCCAAGCCGTGGGAGAGGCTGTGAACGTAGGCCTTGGTCGCCGCATAGGCTGAATAATACGGAACCGGACGCAAGCCCGCAATCGACCCGATGTTGATGATGCACCCTCTGCCGCGCCGAATCATCTGCGGCAACAGCCACCAGAGCAGAAGAGTGAAGGCCTTGACGTTTAGGTCGAGCATGCTACGCAGACGGGCCAGGTCCGAGCGATAAAAGAGCCCGAAATCTCCGGCTCCCGCGTTATTGACCAGCAGATCCACCTCGACTCGTTCGGTCGCCAGCAGATCGACCACCGCTTCGATGCCTTCCGGAGCAGCCAGGTCGGCGGGAGCCACGACGATTTGTACCTTCCGGTGGTGTTGCCGGATCTCCTCCGCGAGCTCTCGAAGACGATCCTCCCGGCGAGCGGTGAGAACCAGGCACGCGGCCTCTGGGGCGAGCTGCCGGGCAAACTCCGCTCCCAGCCCGGAAGAGGCACCGGTAATCCACGCCGAGCAGCCCCGAAAAGATTGCTTCACCCGTCTTCCCATTCTTCCTATTCGACTTGGTAAAGCACGACCGAGCGGGCCCGCTCGCCATGAAGCGGGACCTCCGAAAGGAGAACCAACTTGTCCCCGGGAGAGATCGCCCCTCGCTTCCGAAGCTCTTCCTCCGCGATCGCGATCCCTTCCTCCTGGCTCTCCGGATAACGGGACGCAATGGGCTCGGTTCCGTAGCGAAGCATCAGCCTCCGGCAGAGATCCTCCTCTCCCGCCAAGGCGTAGATGGGAGAATAGCGAGGCCGAAGACTGGACACGGCGGTCGTG
>JAQTUK010000133.1 GCA_028710285.1 Methylacidiphilaceae bacterium
TGCCTTTCGGAGGTCATGGACCTGGCCGGCCTCGAGGAAATCCTCCGCAAGTTGCGGTCGGGCGAAATCCGTGCGACCCCGCGAGAGCTCCGCGAGCCCTCCGCCGCCGCCCGCTCCATCCTGGCCGCCCACCCGTACTCCTTCCTCGACCCGGCTCCGCTCGAGGAGCGCCGGGCGCGGGCCGCAACCTATTCCGGCCACCTCGCTCCCGCCGAGCTCCGGCAGCTCTCGTGCGCCGACCCGGAAGCGGTGCGGCGCGTGCAAGACGAAGCCTGGCCCGATCCGGAAGATCCGGATCAGATGGAGGATGCGCTTCTCCTCCTTGGCTTTCTCACTCGCCGGGAGGTGAGGGAGGGGCGACCGGAACATCTCGGCGGTGCCGGGCAAAGATTGGCTCGTTGCTGGAAAGAACTTCTGCAAAAGCTGGCGAAGGCCGGTCGAGCGGCCGCGTTTCGCCCTCAACCGAATGAGAGCGACTTCCTTTGGATCTCCCCCGCCTGGTTCGCCCACTGGAACGCGCTCTTCCCGCAAGGGGAGATCGTTCTCGGAGAAAAGACTCCTCGACCCGACACGCCTTCCCTGGAGCCCGATTTCGCCCTGCGCGAGATCCTCCGAGGCCGGCTTCAGGGCCTGGGGCCCGTCTCCGCCACGGTTCTGGGCCACCCGCTTGCGCTCTCGGCCGACCGGCTCCTCCCCGCCCTTTCCGCGCTCGAAGCGGAAGGTTTTCTCTTTCGCGGCCGCTGGCTCTCCGGAGAAGACGAAGAACAGTGGTGCTCGCGCGGGCTCTTGGCCCGCATCCATCGCTACGGCCAAGAGCGCTACCGCCGCTCGATCCGCCCGGCCTCGGCCTCCGATTTCCTCCGATTTCTCCTTCACTGGCTGAAACTCGCCCCCGAGGAGCGCATGGCGGGCCCGGAGAGCCTCGTCCCCATCCTCACCCTCCTGGAAGGAGTCTCGGCTCCCCCGGAAACCTGGGAGCAGGAGCTGCTCCCGGCCCGGATCGAAGGCTACGATCCAGCCTGGCTCGAGCGGGTCTGCCTGGACGGCCGCTTCTTCTGGCATCGCCTGCGCCGGCCCCACGAAGAAGGCCGAACGGCACGCCTGACGGCTTCCTCCTCGGTCGCCATCCTTCCCCGAGGCAGTCTTCCTCTCTGGATGGCCCGAGAAGCTTCCGCCCGCGGCGAACTCTCGCACCGAGCCGAAGCCGTCCTCTCCTACCTCCAGGCTCACGGTCCTTCCTTCTTTTCCGACATCCAGGAGGGATGCGGCCTGCTTCGGGGAGAAACGGTCGAAGGCTTGGCGGAGCTTTCGGGAAGCGGCTTTGCCCGATCCGACGGATTTTCCGGCCTCCGCCTCTTCCTCCCGGAGCGAGAGCGCCGCAAGGCGCAGCACGCGCCCGCGGGCCGCTGGTCCCTGATTCCCTCTCTACCTGCTCTAGGAGACGAAGAACGGGCCGAGGCGATCGCCCGCGTCCTACTGCGGCGCTATGGAATCGTCTTTCGCGCGCTCCTGGCTCGGGAGGAAGCCCTTCCTCCTTGGTGGCGGCTCCTGGCCGCCTATCGTCGCCTCGAGGCGCGCGGCGAGATCCGCGGCGGACGTTTCGTCGCCGGCTTCTCCGGAGAGCAGTTCGCGCTTCCGGAGGCAGCGGCGGCCCTGTGGAAGATTCGGGAGCAACCCACCCCCGACGGCTGGATCTCCGTCTGTGGCGCCGACCCCGCGAACCTGATCGGTATCGTCACGCCGGGCGAGAGATTGCCCGCCCTTGCCGGCAACCGCCTTCTCTACCGCGACGGCGAACCCGTGGCCGTCCTTCAATCCGGAAAGAGCCGCTTCCTCTGTCCCCTCGGCTCCCACGAAGAATGGGAAGCCACCAAACGGCTCCTGCGTCGCGCCGACGCTCCGTCAGCGGCCTCGCACGGGATGTGCCCTACCTCCAGGCTCCCTTCGCCGTGAGGAGGCGATCGAACCAACAGAGCGTTCGTGCGGAAGGCCCGAGGAAGGGATTACGGCGATGGCCTCGGGCCCTGTCTCCCGATCGCCAGGACTTGCCGAATCCTCGGCATCTCCAAGGAGAACTCCGGCAAAAGCGGGGTCCGCAGCGCATCGCCCAATTTTTTGACCGCAACCGGCTTCTCCGGATCTTCCTCGAAGCGGGAGATGCGCACCGTCTCCTCGCGCTAGTCGAAGATCCTGCATTCCCGAATCCCCGCCGCACGGTTGATCTCCAGCTTGTCCACCCGGTCGATCTTATCCGTCGATGGGGAGAGAATTTCGACCACCAGCGCCGGGATCACCCCTTCCTGGAGGTTTGCTTCGCCATCCACTTTGCTAGTTGATCGTTCGGGATGAAGAAGAGATCGGGCGCCACCACCTCCCGGTCCGCATCCGTGAGATCCGGGGAATGGAATGCGACGTCTTCCCGCACGATGCCTAAGGGCTATCGGCGAAGGTAATGGCTGATTTCGAACCCGATCCTCCCCCGCCAACATGCGATTGCCCGCCGGAGGCTTCGACAGGATGAGATTTCCATGAATGAGCTCCGAATGCTCTCTCCCTCTGGAGTCGCAAGGGAATCCTTCATCCCGTATATATGGGCCGAGAGTCGTCGTCGGCATGGTGGCCTCCCTGCTGCCGCTTTCACGACACCCGCGCCCTAGGAGCATCGCAAGCGAGCGCCCCGGCTACCAAGGGATCCCCTTCCCGAAGCCTCCTGATCCCAGGCATAGGCCGAGAGCTTCCGATCGGACGCAAAACCGCTCCCGCCCAGGGGAAGAGAACCTGCAATTCCTGGAAAACCGACCCGTCACACGCCTGACCGAGATTCTTGCAGTGAGAAGGCGGGACAGCGGCTCAATTGGCGCACTGTCTCCTTGCTTGGACATTGGGACGATTTTTGGGCCGTAGTGTCTTTCGGTCCTCTCCGCAGAGCGCAAGTAGCACTCTTTGTTGGGGGTAGGACAGTATTTGTCCTGTCGCGGGACCCAAACTGCCGGCATAACCAATCCGCTCCGGATGATGCCATCTTTGCGAAAACTGCTGAACCGATCCGACTACCGAGGCGAGCCTCCTGCGACTGCCATGGAGTCGGACAGGGTCCATTTCCAAGGCCCAGGGGCGACAGATCATAGGCTTTTCCACCGTGATCGATTTCTTGCTCGGCCGTCGATATGCGCCTATATGTCGAAGCGCGCAATGAATGCTCCAGTCGCTTCCTCTGAGAAGCTTTTGAGGCAGAGGCGGCCGTCGAATTGACCAATGGATTAAACCTATGACGCAATTGAGCTCGCGAACGCTGCACCATAGCAGGAGAAAACACGCACAATGAAGCGCATTTACCAGGGCATAGTCACTAAGATGGAGTGGGTTAAGGAAGACAACAAGCCCCAGCCGTTTTCCGACGACCCGAAAGAGGCCAGGGAACAATGGCAGAAGGCCCTGTGGGAACACCACGAGCTTTTTCAGGACGCTGTGAATTACTACCTCATCGCGCTCTTGGCGCTGGCGAGAGAGTCCGACTATAAGAGCAGCGCTCATCGCTTACGCGGGCGGATCGCCGACAGCAATTCGGAAGACCAGGTTTGGCTGCCATTCCGTCGCCTAGGGGTGGAACGCCCAGGATTGCGCAATTCCGTTGCACCGTACTCGACAGTGACGCCAGGGAATCGTGAACCGACATTGGATCAATGCTTCGCCGCCATTCTTGCCGGGAACGAAAATGCGGAGAAGCCGAACGTCTTAGACTGCGCACTTCAAGAACTATTGGAGGAGTGTAAGGGCGAGAACGCAATTCAGCAAAAGGGTCGCGAAATGTTCCCCCGTTTCTGCGATCCCCAGTTTCGCGGCAGCTTTCCGTACGACACAGCTGCTCGGGAGAAAAGGAGCGGCGGGACAGAGCTCCCGAAGATGCTTTACGCCCCGGGTGCTGCCAACAATCTCAAGCAGCTCAGCCAGGAGCTTCGAGTGGAATGGTTCGTCAATCTCGATAAAAGCAGGCAGCCCATTACTGGCGATGCCATGCGCGAAAAACTCCGGCAGGCCCTGGAGTTTGTAGCGAAGAGCGATATCCAGCTAAAGGCCCAGTTGGATCATCTGAAGAAGAAAATCGACAGCTTGCCGGATAGCGTACTGAGCATGCCAGCCTACCGCGGCGGCTCTATCAACAAGGATTCGCTGAAGCTTCGGTTCTTTGCTTACCTGCTCTTTAGGTACGTGGAGACAAGCTCGATCACGTTCGAAGCGCTCCGGAACGCAGTCCCACAGCCGAGAACCGACGATTCTCCCACCGAAGCCCCGGCTGAATCGTCCTGCTCTGATTTGCAGGAGGATCCAATCCATCTCGCGCGCGGAAACCGTGGGTTCGTTTTCCGCGCGTTCACGAGCTTGTCGGCCTGGAATGACAGGGAGTCTCCAGAACCAAAATGGAAGGAGTTCGACATCGCCGCCTTCAAGGAAGCGTTGAAGACCTTGCACCAGATTCGAACCAAAGAAGAAGAGCGCGAAGAGGAAAAGAAGCGGCTTCAAGCACGACTCAACTTCATGCAAGGCAACAGCAAGAAGTGGGACGAGGCAGCGGAGGGCGAGCCGCCAGACCTTTTGAAGGGCGATCCACGAATCGAGCGGCTCGAGGCCCTGCTGCAGAGTGAACTGGCCGCCACCTATGAGATGGCCGAGGGCCAGGCGCTAGACTATGGATTGCGCCGCCGGACGATTCGCGGCTTTCGTGATTTACGAAAAGACTGGCGCAAAATCGTGCCGCGAGGCGACACTTTGCCGGAAAACTCTCAGGAGCTGAAGGACCAGCTAGCTTCCAAGCTACGGGAATACCAAAAGGAAAACCCCCAGCTTATTGGAAGTGTGGCGCTCTTCGAGGAATTGGCAAAACCCGAGAACTGGATCATCTGGCGGGAGCCAGACGAGAAGAAGGCCGAGGATTGGAAGAACAGAGGCTTCGCCGACGACCCGCTGGAAGCGCTTACTGAGGAGCGCGAGTTGGACCAAGAAATTGAGCAGCTTAACAAGCCGGTCCGATACACACCTGCTGATCCGCGGCATTCACCACGGCAATTCTACTTCTCGGATGTAGGCAAGCTAACCAAGCGTGGCAACTACAAGCACGAGGCCAATTCACGTGCCGTCATCGTCCCACTAGCAATTCGGAACGCGAATGGGCGCTGGGAGCCGACCCGCGTGCGCATCTCCTACGGTGCGCCGCGTCTCCTGCGCGAACATTTGCGGGTGGACTTGGGCGAAGATTTGGGAAAAGCACCCTGGCAACAGCCCATGATGGAAGCCGTGGCGCCGGATCTGCCGCTGCCGCAGGATCTGACCAGAGCGGCAGTTGCGCTTATGCCCAAACAAGCTACGTCTGGAGAACGCCGCTTTTTTTTAAATTTTCCGCTGACACTAAATGTCTCTCTCCTCTCGGAGAGGCTGGGGAAAGCAAGCAAGTGGAAGGGACAATTTGCCAAATACGACTCACGATTATCCCATCTTCTGTGGCCTGAGGACCTGCCCAAAGTACAAGAGGCCAACCGTTGGTATCAAAGTCAAAAACCGTTTACTTGTCTAGGGGTCGATCTCGGCCAGCGGGATGCAGCTGCTTTCGCCTTGTTAGAAGTAGAGGCGCGGTCCGATGATCCTCCATCGGGGAAGCCCCGGCGTTTCATCGGCGGGACAGAAACGGCACGATGGTATGCTTCGCTTCGCGCTATAGGCTTGCTACGCCTTCCTGGCGAGGACGCCCGCGTCTGGCGCAACAAGGGGTGGTCCGAAGAATTTTACGGCGAGCGCGGGCGGAGCGCTGACGAAGGCGAGTGGCAGGAGGCACAGCACGTTTGCAAGAAGCTCCGTTTTGATTCGGGCGCGGCCAAAGACATCCTCGAGGACGATTCGCGAAAATATTCCTTCCCGGAATTGAACGATCGACTGCTGTTTGTGCTTGATTGGGCTCAGAGCCGTTTGGCGCGCCTGCAAGGGTGGAGCTGGATGCTGGGCGATGATCAACGACGAGAGACAACTTTGAAGAACATTCGGGAATCTGACGAAGACCCGTTTTCGCTTAAGGCCGTTGTTGATAAAGGTACAAACGATTTGCTCCCGGCCATCAAGGAACAGATCTTGGACTATCGTCAGAGGATTGCGTCTGCTTTGGAACAGGTCGCCAACCGCGTGCTGCCGCTAAAGGGC
>JAQTUK010000134.1 GCA_028710285.1 Methylacidiphilaceae bacterium
CGATCTGATGATCACGCTCAAGCAAGCGCTGGACGACGGAAAGACGGCGCAAGATCCATTTTGGGATGCGGCGGGCCGAAAGCTCTTCACCTCCCTTTTTCAGCTCCATCGGGCTCTCGTGCAGGCTGGCCAAGAAGGGATGATCGAAACTCCCCCGCCTCCCCTGTCCTTTTCGCTGCTGAACCTGCTCGTCATGGACCGGGGCATGCCGGCGAACCAGGGGCAGATTGCCCAAACAGAAGCGACCATCCGGGACCTTCGAGAGAAGGCCTTCGCCAGTTTCGAAAAGCTCTCCCGGATCACGAACCGGATCGAGCCCGAGATCCCTCTCCTTTTCACTCTGGTGAAGAAGAACCTCCATTCCTTCCGGGAAGGGGTTTGTCCGGTGGATGACGACGAGCGGGAAGCATGGCTTCTTCGGCGAAGCGCGCTGGAGACGGCGGTGCGCCTCATAGAGGGAGATCCTCAACCGAAGTTGAGGGGAGCACCAGCGGCGTACCCGCTCGCCGGCTATCTCCCCCAGATCCGGACCCTCCGCACGACGCTCTACTCGCACAGGGTCGACGAGAAGCTCTACGGCTCGGCGGTCAGCGTCCTCGGGGAGGTCGCCAATCGGCTTCGCGGGCTCATTGCCCACTGCGGGCTGCTCGAGGAGCGGGCTGCCGAACTCCGCGAGCTCTTTCTCGATTTCCTCGGCGAAGCCGACCAGGGGGTAGCTCTGCTCTCCGAACTGAGCCGCACCGCAGTCCCGGAGCCAGAGCACGGTCCACTCCAGAGGTGGCTCGAGCTGTACGAACGCGTCCTTCGCGGTCAAGGGAAGGAGCCGAGTTCCGACGAGGTCTATCTCTACTTTCGGGGAGAATATCTCAACATCGCCAACGAACGTACATCCGGCTCCATCGGCATGACCGTCTCCACCCTCACCTCTCTCATGACGCAGCCGCCCTTCAGCCAGATGGTTCAACCAGGAGGGAAGCTCTCGTTCCGCGAGGTCATCGACCAGGGCAAGATCGTCGTGCTCGACATGAACTTCGCCCGGTGGCGCAACGCGGCGAAGGTCGCAAGCCTCCTTCTCAAGCTCGACTTCTTTCGGACCGTGCTCGCAAGGAAGATCTTAAAGAAGGAGGAGGGAACGCCCGTCAACCAGGAGCGGCCCGTGGTCTACCTCTGTGACGAGTTCGCCACGGTAGCGACGACAGGCGACTGGACAGGCGAACGGGGCTTTTTCGACAAAGCACGGGAGTATCGCTGCGCCTGCATCGTCGCCTTTCAGTCGCTCGCGGTCCTGGAAGGGCGCCTGCCGAAGCCCGAGATCGATGCCATCCTCACCAACACCGCCACCATGATCTTTCTCCGGAATCCGCACACGGCGACCAACGAGTTTGCTTCCCGCCTCTTCGGGGAGGTCGATCGGAGCGACGGCTATCTGGCCAGGGGGACTCAGGAGCTGCTCTTCGACCTCAACAAGCCGATCGCGGCCCAGGACTTCCAGATCAACTTCCGAAAAGACCTGCTCTATTCTCCCTATGTTTTTCCTAAATTGAAGGACGGAGAGGCGATCGTGAAGCTTCATCCCCGTTTCGGGCGGCGGAGCTTCAAGCGGGTTCAATTTCTCCTGCATCTTGTTCCTCGATAATTCATGGAACGATCCGGCGGAAGACAGCAATTCAGGGGCAATCCATGTTTGAGCAGATCCAGAACCCGAACGCGGGGGTAAATCAGCAGAATCTTCAGATCGTCGGGATCATCTTCATGGCGCTGATTTCTGGCGTTTTGACCGTCAACGGCGATCGGGCCCTTTTTGCAGGCACCGTCACGGCGGGACCAGACCTCTGGCTCTCCCTCCCCGTTGCGGTTGCCTACCTGGTGGCCGGGTCGCGTTCCGCGGCCGATCTAGCCGTCTTTTGCTTCTACACGGTGATTCTCGCGGTCTGCCTTCTTGGGGCTGCGCACCTCTATGCGCGGTACATTGGCACCCCGAGGAGAATTCGGCAAATGGTGGAGGAGGGAGAATATCAGGCGGAGCTCAAGCAGCAATATACCGAGGCGATTCGAGCAAGAAAGGGGCAGTAGCGCGGATTACCCCGATCGTCCCACCAGGAATCATGCCAGCAAAATCACCAGTGCCCTCACCCTCGTCGGATCGGTTTTCGCGACTCCTCTTCCTCGCCTTCGTGGCCTTTCCCATGGTTCAGAGCGCCGCGACTCTCCTGTCTTGCTCCGGGCGCAATGCGAGCCGCTTTCTGCTTCAAGGCGTGGCCCAAGCCGCCTCGGCCGGGTGGAGCAAGACGGGCCACGGCTTGGAACATTGGATGCTCGAACTGGGAGTCATGTTGGAAGGGGGGATTCACGAGATCGGGGGGCGCCAGAGCCGGGACCCATTCTCTCTTTTTCGCTAAGGAGGAAGGCCAATACGCTTCGGGAGGCAGCAATCATGCGCGAGCGAGGGAAAGAAAACGGGAACGAGGTGCCGGAGAGCCCGGAGCGGGTCGTCTACCCGGAGGATCTCTCATGGGACTTCTTCGATGGCATCCAGCCCTCCGTCTCGTTGCGCCAACGGGCGCTCCTCTTCGAGGCCTATTACACGCAGCGTCTCGGGCCGGATCTGCCCCGGACAGACCGGTCGGAGCCGGCTTTTCCGGCAATCGTGGTCGATCGCTCGTTCTTTTGCGGGCTCCTCGACGGTCCCTATCCAATCTGGGCGCGAATGCTCGACGAGTCGCCCGATGCCTGGTCGGAGTGGTTCGTGATCGACTCGGCGGCAGATCCCTCCTCGGTGCTCCTCTCGATGCCGATCGAAGATCCATCGATCGGGGAGCATTCGCTGGGCTTCCTTTCCCACTTTGCGGACCATCCGCAAGGTCGCCTGCTAATCCCGGTCTGCCGGGATCTGAGCGCCGCATGCCAGGCGCTCCACCGGCGCTGGCAAGCGCGCCATCTCCCCTACGTTCGCTTCGATCGGCTTTCCGAGGGGTTCGTCAACCGGCGAACCCGCATCCTCCAGGCGCAGGAGCCCTCTGCCCGATAGACGGCATCGGACCTCCCAAGGGTCAGTTCCCGGGACGCGCCGCCGCTGTCCTATAACCAGTAGCATGAAACGGACTTCTTCCCTTTTTTTCGGGGTTGCTCTTCTGCTGGCAGCCCTGGGCTTAGCTCTCTGGCGGATCCCGCGGGCCGATGCACAGTACCCGGTAACCGTGACCTCGTTTTCGGCGCAAGCAGGCATGCTGATGCAGCAGATCCAGCAGGAGACCGCCTGCATTCAGCAGACCAACCAGCAGGTTCAGCAGCAGACTCTGCTTCTTCAGCAGATGGAGCAGGGAACCAAAAAGAGCGCATCCCAGCTAGCGAATCTCGGCCAATTGGCGGCGTACGAAGGCCAGCTCAACCAGAGCCCGCTGACTGCGATGAACCTGTTAGGGGCTGCCGGCGGGCCGCTCGGCATGGCATTCAATGGCACCGGCCTGGTTGGTTCGGGCCTGGGCTTCATCGGCAACCTGATGGGCCTCTCGGGCATGCCGCTGGGTATGTCGTGGATGCCACCGTTCCTTTTGACCGGGCTCAACGCCGCCCAGATGGGTGCCGCGCAGCTGCTCGGCAATCAGTTCCTGGGAAGCGGAAGCCCTTCCCTTGGAGGCATGCTCGGCAATCTGGGAATGATGGCGACGAGCTTCGCGCCGATGTTCATGGGAGGGGCAAATCCCTTGGCGATGATGGGCGTGGGAGCGCTGGGCAACTTGGCCTCTCTTGGGACGATGGCGGCATCCGGAGGACTCGGCGGGGCAGCGCTTCCCGCCACGCTTTCCAGCGTTATGCCCTCGTTGCTCGGAGGGGCGATGATGCTCGGCAATGGTGCCTTCGTCCGTTCGTCGCATCCGGCCGATCCCGCCTACCAGGCGGCAACGTGGCAAGGCACTGGCCCTCAGCAGGCCGCCTTCTGGATCACTCAGGCGGGTCTGCCGAACGGGTCCGGCACCACGAGCGGTCTCTATCATCCGATCACGGGTTCCAACCCGAATGCGGCCTACGGCCTGAGCCCGGTCGCACCCGATATTTTTACCAACGGGGCTTGGGGGGCCGTTCAGCGATACCAGGTCGGCCAGTCCCAAAATAGCGGCGGAAGCGGCACCGGTGTGGCCAATCCTTTGGATAACTATGCCCAGCAAAATCTTCCCGCCATACAATCCGCCCTATTGACGACCCCGCCGGGCGAGCCGGTGATTCCGCAGTCCACGAGTACGTCGAGCGTGCCACAAGAAGTTCTGGAGATTGTCCCGGTTCAGTTCGGCGGCGGCCTCGGGGGTGCTGTGGGCACCCTGGTGACGGGGATGTCTGCCGCCGTCATGCAGACGTTTCTCAGCCAGATGGCCGCGAACCTCCAACGGATCCAGCAGAACTATGCAAGCGAACAGGTCAACCGGCAGCTCTACCAGCACACCCAGGGCGTGATCTCAACCTTGCAGGGCCTTCAAAGCGCGGCACAAGGCCTGGCGGCGAGCTTCCAGGGCAATCCCAATCTTCCCATCGCGCAGGTGGCCCAGTTCCGGATGCTGATCAACAGCGAAATCAATGCGAAGCACCAGCACCTGAACACGCTCCAGCAGCAGATCGAACATCACCGGCAGACCCGTTATGGACTTCTCCAGGAGCACGAGCATATCCGCCAAGCCATGCACCAGAGGACGATGCTGGATGGGACCGGCAGCGCGAACGCGCAATTGAACCAGATCAACGCGCGAGTCAATACCGGGAGTAACGGCGCTTAGCAGCCGCCCACGGATGGGGATGGCGGCTGGTCGGCGGGCGACGGAAGGCAACGCGATTGAAAGAAGAGAGAGAGGGACCCATGGCCGACTGTCGCCGCTGGCGTATCCGTTGGATCGGGCCCTTGCTTCTGGTTCTTGTCCTCTGCTTCTTCCCCGGGACCCTTCTGGCGCAGTCCGGCGGCTATCAGCAGAATCAAGCGTTCGGCGCCGCACCCCTCATGGAGGCACTGATGAAGTTCGCCTTCCAGATGGGTACACTCCTCCGGCAGAACGGCCTTGCGATCGCGCAGGGGGTGATGCCCTACGTTCTCTTCTCGGCCGCCACCTTTGCCGGCTGGCGGATCGTCTTCGGCCGCCCGATCCTCGACGAGCTGCTGGACTATACCTTGCTCGCCTTTCTCACTTGGCTTCTTATCTATGCCCAGGCACCCCAGCTTTTAATCGATCGCTATCGCCAAGCGATGATCGCCGGCGGCCAACAGATCGGCTTGCAGATCGCTCAAATGGCGGTACCGGAAAGCGGCGTGGCGACTCCCAGTGGGACCAATCCGGCAATCTGGTGGTTTAACTGGATGGGCCTACCTCAGAGCGGGTCCGGGGGCTCGGGGTCCGCGGCGTCCGCTGTTTCACCGGAGCAGTTTAAATTCGGCCCTGTCTATATCGGATCGGTGATGTTCAACAATGTCTTCCAGCTCTCGGGAGGAGGAACCACAAACCCGTTCGAGAACATTCAACTCTACCAGCAGCTCAAGGACGCAATCCAGTCTTTGACACAGGCTTTGGGAATAGGCGGAGGCAATCCGGGGCCCAACGAAAACACCAACTGGAATGCCATCCTTCTCTATGGCATTCCCTTGATCACTTCCCTCGGGATGGTCCTTGGGCTGATCGTAACGGCGGCCATTCTGGCGATCAGCGCCGTCTTCGCGCTGGTTTTCACCCAGCTCTTGATCGTTGCGGGCAGCGAGCTCGCCTATCAATCTCTCCTCGCCTTTGGGATCGCGATGCTTCCCTTCATCTTCTTCACGAGCTTTCGAGGGATCTGGCGGCCGATGTTGCAGGCGCTGGTTGCCACAGCTCTTGTCCCGACCCTCTACTTTATCTTTGCTGGCGCCGGCTATGCTCTCTCGCAGACGATCTTTCACTTCATGTTCGGTCACGGCCAACAGCAATCCGGCGACCAGTCGGTGCTCGGGTGGGCGATCCCAACGATTTTGCAGGCAATGGTGGGCTGGCCGACGCTTACCCCAGGGAGTTCCAGTCCCCTGACCGATGGCCCGAACAGCGTGGCAAGCTCGATCCTCAACGTGATTCAACAGATCCTCGGGCCTGCCGGCCAGGGTCTCTCCCACCTTTTGACGGCGAGTTTGCGAGGCATGCTCGAGGTGGCGGGAGCTTGGGCGTTTTACAGTCT
>JAQTUK010000014.1 GCA_028710285.1 Methylacidiphilaceae bacterium
CCTCGGTCCAGCTCACCCGGAAGAACAACGCGACCACGGGCCAGATCTACGAATCAGTCATCCACAAGGAAAGGCGCGGCGACTACCTCGGGAAGACCGTCCAGGTCATTCCCCACGTCACCGACGAAATCAAGGAGCGGATCCGGGCCGCCGCCACCGCCGGCGAATACGACCTGCTCATCACCGAAATCGGCGGAACGACGGGAGACATCGAAGGACTGCCGTTCCTGGAGGCCGTCCGTCAGCTCGCCCTTGAGGTTGGACCCGGAAACGCCCTCTTTCTCCACGTCACCCTCGTTCCCTACCTGCGCGCGGCTGGAGAGCTCAAAAGCAAGCCGACCCAGCAGAGCGTGGCGAAACTTCGAGAGATCGGCATCCAGCCCAACATCCTCGTCTGCCGCTCGGAATGGCCGCTGACACCGGACGTGCGGCAGAAGCTCGCCCTCTACTGCAGCGTTCCCCTGGAGGCCGTGGTCGAAGAGCTCGACTTGGAGCATTCGATCTACGAGCTCCCGCTCCTGCTCCAGAAGGAACGGCTTGATGAGCTGGTCGTCCGCTCCCTTCGCCTCTCGCTGCCGCCGGCGGATCTTCGGGAGTGGCAAAAGTTCCTGCATCAGATCCTCGCTCCGAAATACCGAGTTCGCATCGCCATGGTCGGCAAGTACATCGAGCATCAGGACGCCTACAAGAGCGTTTCCGAGGCCCTGGTGCATGCCGGCGCCGCCGTACAGGCCGGGATCGAGCTCCTTCCGGTCGATGCGGAAGAGGTCGAAAAGCGGGGCCCCGAGGAGCTGCTCGGCAAGGCACAAGGGATTGTCGTGCCGGGAGGCTTCGGCCATCGGGGCGTTCAGGGAAAGATCGCGGCCGCCCGTTTCGCGCGGGAGCGGAAGATCCCCTATCTGGGTCTCTGCCTGGGCATGCAGATCGCCGTGGTCGAGTTCGCCCGGAACGTCCTCGACATGCCTGAGGCCCACAGCACGGAGTTCTGCCCGACAACCCCCGATCCGGTGATCTGCCTGCTCGAAGAGCAGCGGCACACGCTCCAAAAAGGAGCCTCGATGCGGCTGGGCGCTTCCCTTTGCCATCTCGTTCCGGGCACCAAGTGTCAAGCGGCCTATCAGGCCCTTTCGGCTCGAGAACGCCACCGCCACCGCTACGAGTTCAACAACGCCTACCGGGAAGCCTTCGAGCGGGCCGGATTCCTGGTTGCAGGCACGTCCGAGGACACCAAGCTCGTGGAGCTCATGGAATTGGCCGATCATCCCTGGTTCGTAGGCTGTCAATTCCACCCCGAGTTTCATTCGCGTCCCAACGCTCCCCATCCCCTCTTTGCTGGCTTCCTGCGGGAAGCTTTACACGTCGGCACCCGTTAGCCATGTTTCTGGAGAGTTCATCCTTTTTCCTGATTGCCGGACCCTGCGTGCTGGAATCCGAAGATCTGGCCGTCCGGATCGCTTCAACCCTTCAAGAGATCACCTCGCGCCTCGGGATTTCCTTCTGCTTCAAGGCCTCGTTCGACAAGGCCAACCGCTCTTCCCTTGGCTCCTACCGCGGGCCGGGATTGGACGAGGGCCTGGAAATCTTGGGACGGATTCGGCAGAAGCTGGGAGTTCCCGTCACGACCGACGTCCACGAAAGCGGCCAAGCGGCGCTCGTGGCGCGGGTCGTCGATCTTCTGCAGATTCCGGCCTTTCTCTCGCGGCAGACCGATCTCCTGCTGGCCGCCGCCGCGACCGGAAGAGCGATCAACGTCAAAAAGGGGCAGTTCCTCGCGGCTTCGGACATGGATCGCGTTGCCGAAAAGCTCCAGTCGGTCGGCTGCCGGAGCTTCTTCTTTACCGAGCGAGGCACCTCTTTCGGCTATCACGATCTTGTCGTCGACATGCGGAACCTGGTACAGATGAGAAGGCGGGGATACCACGTCGTCTTTGATGCCACCCACTCCGTCCAGCGTCCGAGTGCCCTCGGCACCGCTTCCGGCGGAGATCGCGATCTGGCCTTTCCGCTGGCGAGGGCGGCCGTCGCCGTGGGAATCGACGGGCTTTTCCTGGAAACCCATCCCTCTCCCGATCGATCCCCCTCCGACGGAGCGACCATGATCCCCCTCGCTCAAGTTTCCTCCCTTCTCGAAAAGCTTTTGGAGATCCATGCAGCGGCCAAAGACAGTAAGTCCTCGTAGAGCCCTCTCCCCTTGCGGGGCCCTCCCCGCCGGCCATTGGACAGCATGGGAAAAGAAAGGCCCCCTGTTTCTTCTATCCGCCATCGTCCTCTGCGCTTGGGCGTTTGCCTTTGTTCCCGCGACGGCATGGGCGGATTCCGCCTCGATCCCGCTGGGCTCGGTGGTCAAGGAGTTCCGTCTTCCGCAAAGAAATGCCCAAGGAGGGGTCGATGCGATCGTCACCGGTCGGGAAGCTCACGCGATCAGCGTCAACCGGACGGAAATCATGGACATGAAGATCGAGCTCTACGACCAAGGCAAGATCGGAACCACTATCCTCTCCCCGCGCTGCGACCTCTGGAAGCTCGAGGACCGGCTGAGCACGCAATCCGGGGCGGTCGTCGAGCGGCCGGATCTGCGGCTCACGAGCCAGATCATGGATTGGGAGGTTGCGGAGCACCGCGGTGTCTTCCGGCAGAACGTCCGCGTCGTCCTTTTTCATCTCCCGCTGGCCAAGCCCCCCGGCCAGCCGAAGGCCGAAAAGAGCGCTCCCGTCTTGCGACAAGGCGGAGCTCCCGCCTTGAAACCCCTCGAATCCTCCCAATGAAACCCCTCCTTCCGTTCTTTGCCTGCCTGATCCTCGTCGTCTCATCGGCGACCGAGCTTCGGGCACAGTTTCCCGAAGGAAAGCCCCCGGAGCTGCAAAGCCATCCGGACGCCACGGTCGTCACCTCCAACACTTTCCGATTGGACATGAACATCCATCAGGGTTTTTTTAACGGCAACGTGATCATGGTCACCAACAGCTTGCGGTTGAGGTCCAACGAAATGACCGTCTTCTTCGACGAGACCGGCAGCCAGGTGAAGCGAATGATCGCCCGGGGCGATGCCGTTCTCGAGCAGCCCAAGCGGACGGGGAAATCGAGCCAGATGGAGTACATTGTCGCCGAGAACAAGCTCATCATGACCGGCAACCCCGAGGTGATCGACGACCAGAACCATGTCACCGGAACCGTCATCACCCTCTTTCGGGATACCGATCAGATGCAGGTCGACGGTCACAGCAAGGTCGTCCTCTACCAAGCGGAGAATCCGTCGCAGCCACAGCAGCCCGCGCAAAAAAGATAGAAGAGCGCCCACGCCATGTTTCCTCGAAGAGTTCTCATCCTTTCCACGAGCGCCGGCACCGGCCATGTGCGCGCCGCCGAGGCGCTGGACAAGGTCTTCCGCCATCAGCCGGAAACCGACGAAGTCCTGACCGTCGACGCCCTCAAGTTCACCAACAAGATCTTTCGCGACTTTTATTCGAGCCTCTATATTCAACTCGTGGAAAAGGCGCCCGCCTTCCTCGGCTGGTGGTACAAGATGACCGACGAGCCGTGGAAGACCGACCGGATGCGCTTGATGCTCGATCGGCTCAATACGGGTCCATTGGTGGAATTCATCGAAAGCTACGCTCCGGACATCACCGTCTGCACCCACTTCCTTCCCGCGGAGTTGATCTCCCACTTGATCTCTCAAGCGGGATTGCGCACGCGTCTTTCGATCGTCGTCACCGACTTTCACTTCCACGCCATGTGGCTCTGCCGGCTCTTCCACCGCTATTTCGTCGCCACCCAAGAGACGCGCGTCCACCTGAGTCGCCTGGGGCTTCCCGAAGAGCGGATCACGGTCAGCGGGATCCCCATCGATCCCGTGTTTGCGCTGCCGCTGGATCGCTCCGAGGCTCGCCGAGCCTTAGGGCTCGATCCCGGCCTTCCCCTCCTCCTGGTCTCCGCCGGCGCGCTCGGCGTCGGCCCGGCGGAAGTCGTCGTCGAATCGCTGCGAAGCCTGAGCACCCCCGTGCAGATCGTCGTCATCTGCGGCAAGAATCCCCTCCTTCGCGACCAGCTTCTGCAAACGCAGGCCAACTGGACGAACTCTTTCCCCCTCAGAGTACTCGGCTTTACCCACGAGATGCACCGGTGGATGGCGGCCGCCGACCTCTTGATCGGCAAACCCGGAGGTCTCACCGCCTCCGAAGCGATGGCCAGAGGGCTTCCCATGGTCGTCGTGGCTCCGATCCCAGGTCAGGAAGAATTGAACAGCGACTATCTCCTGGAACAGGGGGCGGCCGTCAAATGCCACGAATTCACCACGCTCGCCTTCAAGGTCGACACCATCCTTTCCGATCCCGTCCGCTTGCAGGCGATGCGGCGGGCCGCTCTGGAGGCCGCCCACCCGAATGCGGCCCAGATCATCGTCCGCCGTCTATTGGATGACGAAGCCCAGGAGCCCGAACCCGTTTGGATCAATCGCAAGCAAAAGCAGCAGATCGCTCAGGTCGCCAAGGCGGTGAGGCTCTAGCGAAGAGTCTCGGCCTGCCAGCGATCCCTCTTCGGCCCGCTCTCCCGCCCGCGGAGGCCCATCTCCCTCATTTCCTCTGGGGGGTCGCCACCTCTGGCTATCAGCACGAAGGAGGGATCAATGGGCCCGGAGAGCCCCGGAACAATTGGGCTTGGGCCGAACAGGAACGATTGGTGGAGTCCTCGGGCCAGGCAAGCAACTTCTGGGAGCTCGCCGAAGCTGACCTGGAGCGGGCGGCACGGCTGGGCCTCAACGCCTTTCGCCTGGAGCTGTCCTGGAGCCGGATCCAGCCGATCTGCACCCTTCCGGATGCCGAGCTGGGGGTCCCTCCCCCTCCCTTCGATTCCACGGCACTCGAGCGCTATGCCGCGATCCTGGCCCACTGCCGGCGTCTTGGACTCGAGCCGATCGTCACCCTTCACCATTTCACCCATCCGGCTTGGCTGGGACTCGACGCGTGGTTGCATACCGAAACGATCGATCATTTCGTCACCTACGTCCGTCACGCCGTCCAATCCCTTCTCCAGCTCCTCTCCCAAAAGCATGGCGTGCTCCCGCCCCGCGTCTACCTCACGACCAACGAACCCAACATGTTGGCGGCCTGCCACTATCTCTACGGCTATTTTCCCACGGGTCCGGGGCGTGGAGTCCATGCCGTCGCCAAGGCCCTGATGCACCTCCTGGAAGGCCACGTCCGCGCCTACCGGGTCATCCATGAATGCTACGAAAACACCCCCGTGCGGCCGCTCGTCGGATTCAACAACTACGCCAACAATCTCTACTGGCTCGACCAGGCCTGGCTCGACCTCCTCCATTGCCCCTACCGGGGGATTCCCAGGCAGAAGATCTTTTCTCACCTCTGGGAAAATGCTCGTCGGTGCGATCGGGATTTTCGGCGAGCCCAGCTTCCCACGCTCTCCTTCCTTCGGAGAGTGGTGGGCAGCGCCATCCGGACCTTGCAACACTTCCTGGCCTACGCCTCCTCTCTCGGAGACACCTGGGACCGGCTCGTGGAAGTCATCTACTCCTCCCCGACCCGCCCCTTGGACTACGTGGCCTTCGACTACTACGACCCCTTCGTCGAGCATGCGTTTCGCTGGCCCCATTGGCGAGACGAGCTCCCGCGTCGCAACAAAGCCTTCCACGAATGGATCGTGGAAGGCTTCACGAGCAAGTGGTGGGACTGGCACATGCTTCCCGAGGGGCTCGCCTTCATCATCCAGCAGCTTCGCCGGTTTGGGCTTCCGCTCCTGATCGCGGAAAACGGGATCGCCTACCGGGGGAATTCCGCTGGCAGCTTGGAAGACCGGGAAGACGCCGTCCGTCGGACCGACTACATCCGCGCGCATGTCCGGATGGTGACCCAACTCTGGGAAGAGGGGGCGCCTCTCTTCGGATACCTCTATTGGTCGCTCGTCGACAACTACGAATGGGGCAGCTATGCTCCCCGCTTCGGCCTCTACTCCATGGGCGCACCGAACTCTTGGGAGAGAAAGGAAAGCGGGCTCGAGGGGGAAAACCCCGCGCAAACCTACGCCGAAGAGGTGGCGCGCGCCCGGCAGCGAATGAACGGAGAAAAACCCGCATGAACCACGATCTGCAAACCTTCGTCGGCGGCCCTCTTCAGACCAACGCCTACCTCTTTCCGGGAGAGGATGGCTGGGTCTGCATCGACGCCCCGCAAGGGATCGCCGCCTTTCTGCGGGAAAGGAAGATGCGCGTCGAAACCCTCCTTCTCACCCACGGCCATTTCGACCACATCTGGGACGCGGCACAACTCGTCTCCGAACACCAGGCCGTCGCCTACGCCCATCCGGCCGACCTTCCCATCCTGCGCCATCCCATTGGCTACCAGATGTACGGCATTCCGGGGAAATGCGCCCCGCTCGAGCAGGTGACCCCGCTCCCCCTTCCTCCGCACGGCCTCGTCCGCTGGGGCTGCAGCGGCCATGAATTCGTCCTCTATCATATTCCGGGCCACTGCGCCGGCAGCGTCGCCTACCACGAGCCTCGCTGCGCCCGCCTCTTCAGCGGCGACGTCCTCTTCGCGGGAGGCGTCGGCCGCTGGGACATTCCCGGCGGCTCGCGGCAAGATCTCCTGGAGGGAATTCGCCGCTACCTCCTTCCGCTTCCGCCGCAAACCAAGGTCTACCCCGGCCATGGCCGGCCGACGACCATCGGCGCCGAGCGCGAGACCAACCCCTTCCTCCGGGAGGAAGGGATTTAGCTCGGTCCTCTCCTCCCGTTCCCTGCAGAACGGAGTCGGGTGACTCCGCTCTCCTGAGAAAAGATCGTGACTTTTGGGAAGGCGCGGGCTTCTTTGGAAGATCATGAACAAGGGATTCCTGGAAGGAAAAACCGCCCTGGTTTTCGGCATCGCCAACAAGCGGAGCCTTGCCTGGGCGATTGCCCAGGCGTGGAGTGCCGCGGGGGCCTCGCTCTTCCTTGGCTGCCAGGGTGAACGGCTGCGTGAGAATGTCCAAGAACTGGCCGAATCCCTCCCGAAGCCGGGGAAGGTCTTCTGCTGCGACGTCGCCGACGACGGGCAGCTGGAATCCTTTTTTGCCGAAGTCTCCCGTCAATCCCCCACCGTCGACCTAATCCTTCACAGCGTCGCTTTTTCGCCCAAGGAGGCGCTCGAGCACGAGCTTTCGGAGGTCAAGCGCGACGACTTCCGGACGACCTTCGACATCAGCGTCTATTCCCTCCTGGCGATCGCCGGGCGGGCCAAGCGACTGATGACGCAAGGAGGCCTTCTTCTCACCCTCACCTATTACGGCTCCGAGAAGGTGACCCCCCAATATCACATCATGGGTACTGCCAAGGCGGCCTTGGAGGCCTCGGTGCGGTATCTGGCTTACGAGCTGGGTCCTCTGGGGATCCGGGTCAATGCCCTGAGCCCGGGGCCGGTCAACACGCTCGCCGCTCGCGGAATCTCGGGCTTCACCCAGATGCTCAAGCATCATCAGGAGAAAGCGCCCTTGCGGAAGCCCGTCGACCCGGCGGAAGTTGGCGCCACCGCCCTCTTCCTCGCCGGCGAGGGGGCGGGAGCGATCACCGGGCAGACGATCTACCTGGATTGTGGCTATTCGATTCTGGGCGCGTAGCCGGTCGATCCCGGCCCGCCACGAAAGATGACAACCCTCCGGATCATTCTTTGGGATATCGACGGCACGCTCCTTCACAGTGGAGGAGCGGGGGAAACGGCCATTGCGCGCGCGGCACGCGAACTCTATGGACAGGAGCTCTCCCTGCAGGAGCTCGACTACCGGGGACGGACCGACTCCTTGATCGTCCGGCAGATCTTCTCCCGGTTCCACATCCCGTGGAATGAGGAAAACGTCGCCCGGTTTCGCAACTGCTATCTTCAGCATCTGGGGGGAGAGATCTCACGCTCTCCGGGTCGCGTTCTTCCCGGCGTGGAGCGGCTGCTTTCCGCCATCCAGGAGAGAACCGGATGGCGCCAGGGCCTCCTCACCGGGAATTTCGAGCATGGAGCCAGGATCAAGCTCGATCACTTTGGATTGGGGCGCTTCTTCTCCTTCGGCGCCTTCGGCGACCGCTCGGAGTGCCGGAACGAGCTCGCGCGATCCGCGATGGAGCTTCTGCGGCAGCGGTGGGGAGAGTCGGTCACGGCCAAGCAGGTCTTCCTGATCGGCGACACCCCGCACGATGTGCTTTGCGCGCAGGCGATCGGCGCCTATTCTATCGCCGTGGCCACGGGAGGCTACTGCCTGTCGGAGCTCGCCGGCTGCCGTCCCACGATGCTCTTGCCGGATCTAGAGCAATTCGAACCGCTTCTCGCTCTGGTGAAGGGCCACTCGTAGCCGTCGCCTGCTTTGGGGAAGGAGCGAGGGAATCGGCGCCCGGACGAGATCCTTGGCCGGACAGGAAAAACGAGGATAGACACAGATGGATCCCCTCTTTGACGTAGCCGTGATCGGCGGGGGAAGTGCCGGATTTGCCGCTGCGAGGATGGCGGCGGCTTCGGGCGCCCGCACGGCTCTCGTGGAGAGTGCCGAGCGGCTGGGCGGTCTCTGCATCCTCGCCGGCTGCATGCCGACGAAGGCCCTGCTGGAAGCCAGCCGGAGATGGCACGCGATTCGAGAGGCGGAACAATTTGGCCTGCAGGCGCAGCCGATCCGAGCCGACTTTTCGGCGATCATGGCGCGGATGCACCGCCTGGTCTCAGAGTTTGCGGCCGATCGGCAAAAGGAGCTCACCCAAGGGGACTTCCAGCTCATCCGCGCCCACGCTTCGTTTCTCGATCCCCACCAAGTCGCGCTGGCCTATCCCGATGGTCAAAAGAGCATCTTGCGCGCCAAGGCGTTCGTGATCGCCGCGGGATCCCGGATCAGCCATCCCCCGCTGCCGGAGTTTTCGGAGATCGGATTTTGGGACAGCAATACCGTGCTCCGGCAGGCGGAGCTTCCGAAGAGCCTGATCGTCCTCGGTGGTGGACCCGTCGCCGTCGAATACGCGCAGTTCTTCGGGAGGCTCGGGGTTGTCGTCCGCCTCGTTCAACGAGGACCCCACCTCCTGAAACGGTTTGATTCCGATCTTGCGGTCGTCTTAGAAGAAGCCTTTCGGGATGAGGGAATCGAGCTCTTCACGAACGCTTCCTTGGTTTCCGCTGGCCGGTGCGGAGAGGAGAAGCGGATCCGTCTCGTCCAGCACGGGGCGGTCCACGAGCTGGTGGCGGAGGAGATCTTCCTGGCGACGGGACGGACTCCTGCCCTGGAAGGATTGCACCTCCCCGCCGCCGGGATCGAGCTTCACGGGAGATCTCCCGTCGTCGACTGCCACATGAGGTCAAGCGTACCCCACCTCTTTGCCGCAGGCGATTTTGCCGGAATCGAAGAGGTCGTTCATATCGCCGTGCTCCAAGGCGAGGTGGCCGGAGAGAACGCCGCTCGCCTGGCCCTGGGAAGAGGCGAGCCGCTTCGGCGGATGGACTACCGGCTCACGATGGAAGTCGTCTTCACCGAGCCCGAGGTGGCCCGCCTCGGGCTGAGCGAGGCCGGGGCGCACCAGTCCGGCCAGCCTCTCTTGGTGGCTCGCTATCCCTTTGCCGATCATGGAAAGGCACTTCTCAAGGGAGCCACACGGGGCTTCGTCAAGCTGCTCGCGGAGCCGAAGAGGGGGGAACTCCTAGGCGCCGGAATCGTGGGGCCGGAGGCCTCCGAACTCATTCACGAGCTCGTCGCCCTGCTTTCCGTCCATGCCACCGCAGAGGACCTGGCCCGACTGCCCCACTACCATCCGACGCTTTCCGAGATCCTGACCTATCCGGCCGAGGAGATCGCCCGGCGCGTAGCCGCCGCTGAGCAGATCCCCTCGCCGTCGCCGCACCCGCGGCAATTCATCCCATGACGCACTGCCGCACCCCCCTTCATCTCTTCAACACCTTTTCGAGGACCCTCGAAGAGTTTCGGCCGATCGCCCCTCCCAAGGTTCGTCTCTACGCCTGCGGACCGACGGTCTACGGACGAGCCCACATCGGGAACTTTCGGACCTTTCTCTTCGTCGACCTGCTCCGCCGGGTGCTCGTCCTCTTCGGATTCGAGCCCGAGCAGGTCATGAACTACACCGACGTGGACGACAAGACCATTGCCGCCGCGCAGGCGGCTTCCCTGCCTCTGCGGGAGCTCACGGGCCGATATATCGACCTTTTCGAGAACGATCTAAGGGCGCTCCACATCCTGCTCCCGGATCGCCGGCCAAAGGCAACCGATCATATCGGGCTCATGATCGCCTTGGTCGAGGAACTGCTCTACAACGGGCACGCCTACCTGGGAGAAGACCGCTCCGTCTACTTCCGGATCGGCTCCTTCCCGGATTACGGGAAGCTCGCTCACCTCGATCGCCAGGGACTTCAGCCGGGAGCGCGGATTGCCCAGGACGAATACGTCAAGGAAAGCGTCGGCGACTTCGTGCTCTGGAAGGCCTGGAAGCCGGAGGATGGGGAAGTCGGATGGGACTCGCCCTGGGGGAAGGGACGGCCCGGCTGGCATATCGAGTGCTCCGCGATGAGCATGCACTATCTCGGGGAGGAGTTTGACATCCACTGCGGAGGCAGCGATCTCATCTTTCCTCATCATGAAAACGAGATCGCCCAGAGCCGCTGCGCCACGGGGAAGAAGTTTGCTCACCTATGGCTCCACTGCAGCCACGTGCTCGTAGACGGAGAAAAGATGTCGAAGTCCCTCGGCAATGTCTATTCCGTTGCCGATGTCCTGGCGAAGGGATACACCGGCCGGCATCTTCGTTTCCTGCTGTTGACAGCCGCCCACTATCGCCAAACCTTGAACTTCACATGGGATGCGCTCGCCGCGGCCAAGGCCGCGGTCGGCCGAATCGACGATTGGTTGGCTCGCTGGCGGCCGCTCCCCGCCGAAAGATTTGCCGCGGCCACACCGGAAGGAGAAGCATTCTTAGCCTCTTTCTGCGCCTCGCTGGCCGACGATCTCAACATTTCCGACGCGCTCGGCCACTTCTTTGAATTTCTCCGCGCGACCAATCGCGCGATGGATCTGGGCGCCACCCTGCCGGACCTGCCGGCGCTCTGGCAAGCCATCGACTCTGTCCTTGGCCTGGGGGAGCCGACGGACATCCCATCCCCACGAGTGCAGGAGCTGGTCGCTCGGAGAGCAGCCGCAAGGAGCCGGCGGGACTGGAAAGAGAGCGACTCCCTGCGCGAGGCGATCGAGAAAGAGGGCTGGACCGTCCGGGACACCGCGGAAGGACAAGAGGTCCGGAGGAGATGATGCGAGCGGAGCCCCTTCGGTTCGTCACTTTCGAGGGATCGGAAGGTGCCGGAAAATCGACCCAGATCCACCGGCTCGAAGCCCGGCTGCTTTCCTTGGGGGAGCCGGTCCTCACCGTACGGGAGCCAGGAGGCACCCCCCTGGGAGAACGGTTGCGCCGACTCCTCAAAGAGTCGTCCCCGGAGCTTGCCATCTCCCCGGAATCCGAGCTCTTCCTCTTTTTGGCAAGCCGGGCGCAAGTCGTCCGCCAGGCGATCCAGCCTGCCCTGGCCAAAAATTCATGGGTTCTTTCGGATCGCTTCAGCGACTCCACCCTCGCCTATCAGGGCGGGGGCCGCGGCTTTTCCCCGGACCTTCTCCGCTCCCTCAACCGCATCACCTGCGCGGGACTCTCTCCCAGCCTTACTTTTGTGCTCGACCTTCCCTTGTCGGAGGCGGGGCATCGGCTCACCCGGCGCAAGGCGGGGAGCGGGCAAGGAGACCGGATCGAGGAGGAGCCACCGGAGTTCTTCGAACGGGTTCGCGACACCTATCGCGATCTGGCCCGTCTCGAGCCCGAGCGGGTCCGGCTGATCGACGCCAGCCGGCCGGAGGACGAGGTTGCCGCCGGCATTTGGGAGATCGTGAGCCGTGTCTTTGGACTCTGAGACGATTCTCTTGCGCTTGCGGCACGCCTTGGCGTCGGACCGCCTCGCCCATGCCTATCTTCTGCTGGGGATGAACCCTTCCCGACTCGAAGCCCTCGCGATGCGCATCGCCGAGCTCGTGCTCGGACCCCGTCCCGAGATCCATCCGGACTTCCACTTGGCCAGGGCCGAGTCGCGACTGCGCCGCATTCCCATCGAGCGGATGCGGGCACTCATGGAAATGCTTGCCCTCAAGCCCTATCGCGGCCGCTTTCGGGTCGCGCTGGTCTGCGATGCCGAACGCATGTGCCTCGGAGGAGGAGAAGCGGCGAACTCATTTTTGAAAACGCTGGAAGAGCCGCCTCCAGACGTGCTCATCTTACTCACGAGCACGCAGCCTCAGATGCTTCTCCCCACGATCTCCTCCCGGTGCATCCCGCTGAACGTTCGAGCCGATCGGGCGGCGCAGGAACCGGCAGACCCACGGGAAGCCAAGTTTCTCGCCGACTGGTTTGCGGCCGGCGAGGCTCCCCTGCTGCGGGCCTTCCGGCGAGCCGCCGGTCTGGAAACCGCCGTGCTGGAGATCCGCAAAGAGATCGAAACGGAAATGAGCGATACGGACGAGAGCGAACCCGAAGAAATCCGAACCGCCCTCGTTGAGTCGGCGGTCGACCTTCGGCGCGAGCGTCTTTTGGCTAGGCTGGAAGAAGCGTATGCGCAAGAGACCCGCCTCCGCGAAGCCGGCCCGGGTCCGGGAGGAATCCCCGGACGGGAAATCCGCATCCTCGAGGAGCTCTTGCGGGATCTTCGGGGCGGCCTCGATCCGTCGCTTGCCTATGCCCGAGCTTGCCTCGAGATCGCGGAGTCGACGAAGATGAACGAAGCTGACACGAAGGAATCTTCATGGAAACCAAAGAAATTGCCGAACTGATCGAGTTGATGGCCAAGGGAAACCTCTCGGAGATCGAGGTGGAGAGGGAAGGCTTTCGCTTGCGGCTCCGCAAAGAGCCTCCCGCGGCGCCCGCCCATCCGCACATGGTCTACGCCTCCCCAACCTCGATCGTCGCGCCGGAGAGACCCAGAGAGCTGGCCGCTCCCTCCGCCGAGGCTTTCCGCGAAATTCGTTCCCCCATGGTCGGGGTCTTCTACCGGGCCCCCTCGCCCGACTCGGCCTCCTACGTGGAAGTCGGCCAGGAGGTACACGAAAACACGGTCGTCTGCATCATCGAGGCCATGAAGGTCATGAACGAGATCAAGGCCGAACTCCATGGGATCATCACCGAAGTGCTCGCCGAGAATGGCAAAGCCGTTGATTTCGATCGCCCCCTCTTTCGGGTCCGCCCCCTTCCCTGATCTCTGCTCCACCTCGGGAGGCGATCCGTTCGGTTCCGAACGCATCGCTTGCGCTTGTTTTCCCCTTCGGCGACAATCTTTCCGTGCTTGAGGGCGAACCCTGTCGCGAACCGGAGAGGAGGATCGGATCGGTCGAATCCCGCTCTGCGGAGAAAGCCCCCCCTGCCGGCGCTCTCCGTTCCTTCCTCGGCAAGAGAAAGATGCTCCTCGCTGGGACGGCGATGCTCGGCCTGGTCGTCTCTCTTCTCGCCGGGCTCAAATGGTATATCGACTCCCTCGCCCGGGTTGCGGTCACCGTTCCTCCCCATAGCTTCTTGAGTATCACCCCCGCCCTGGCCGGCATCCCCTACGAGGACTGGACGACGACGAGCGAGGATGGGGTCAGCCTCGCGGCGTGGTTTGTTCCCGCGGAAGGAGATTCGCGCAAGCCCCCCCTCATCGTGGTCCACGGCCTCGGAGCGAGCAAGGAGTTCCAGATCCATTACATCATATTAGGCCACCGACTCGGCTTCCCGGTGCTGGCGATCGACCTCCGAGGCCACGGGAAGAGCGAGAAGACCATGACCACCCTCGGGTGGAAGGAACCCCTCGACCTCAAGGCTTGGACGGACAAGCTGGAGAGCAAGGGCTACTCCTCCCCCTTCGTGTGGGGCACTTCCCTTGGTGCCGTAACGGCTTTGCGCTTTGTTTCCGAAGACCCACGGGCCGGCGGGGTCATCGCGGACGCCCCCTTCGACAACCTGCGCAACTCGATGGCTGTCCATGCCCGGCTCTTCTTCGGCCTTCCCGCCTTTCCCTTCGTCGATCTCGTCTCCTGGGAGCTCGAGCGCCTCTACTCGCTCGATCCGAGAAAGATTGACTGCGTGAAGGCGGCGGGGAAGATCCATGTGCCGCTCCTCGTCATCGCGGCCGAGGAGGATCGGCGAATGCCGGTGAACGTCGTGCAGAAGATCTACGACGCCGCCTCCGAGCCGAAAAAGTGGTGGGTGATTCCCCACGCCTCCCACGAGGAGCGAACGTTTGCGCCCGATTTCCGTCACGTGGTGGGGGACTTCCTCGAGTTCGCGGCAACCTATCCCAGGGCAGAGGCAGGGACGCCACCTCGGGAGGAAGGCGACCGCAGGCTCTCCGGCTCCCCTGAGCCCTACGCGGATGCCCATCGGGGAGTCCGCATCCTTTCCAATCGACCCGAGACCCGATAGCCGGTTCTTGGAGTTCCGGCCGACCAAGCAATCCGCACTCGCGCTTGATCGCCGGAGCCCGGGTTCCGCACCCGGCGCAAGTCGGCCGGCATCGATGGCCCTCTCGGTTCCGCCTTGCTATTGCGGCAGAAAGATCGTCTCGACCCGCTCTCCGACCTCGACCCACTCCGATTCCTCGGGCAGGAGCGCCAAGAGATCGGCGGATGCGGCCGGAAGCAGCCCCGCTCCATCCGCGCGGCTTACCGGACAAAAGGCGGGCTCTCCCCACGATCCGGCGACCAGGCGGCCCGCCCAATACTCCGTTCGGCCCGCGCGCTTATGGAGCCGGGAAAGGACCGGGAGTCGCATGCGCTCTCGCAAAGGGGATTCCCCCATGCATTGTCCGAGCAGGGGCCGAATCAAGTCATAGAAGAGCACGAAGACTGCGGCCGGTGTCCCTGGAAGCCCAAAGAGCGGTCTCCCCCGCCAGCGGGCGAAGAGAAAAGGTCGACCCGGCTTGACCGCGATCTGCCGGAAGACGACGGCATTTCGTTCCGCCAGTAGCTTGCCAACGTAGTCGCCTTCGCCCACGGAGACGCCACCGGTAGTCACCAGCAGATCGACCTGCTCCGCGAGCCGATCGAGTCTCTCCTCCAGGATTTCCGGATCGTCGTCGACGATACCACCGTCGGTCAGGTCGACCCCGAGATCCGAAAGAGCGGCCGAAAGAAAGACCCGATTGCTGTCATAGACGTCGCCGTGACCCAGCGACTCTCCGACCGCTCGGAGCTCCTTTCCCGTGCAGAGCAGCCCGAGACGGAGCCTGCGGCGCACCGGGATCTTCTCCCTGCCGATGGCGGCGAGCAGCGCCAGCGTCCTGGCCCCAATCCTCGTTCCCGCGGACAAAAGCCCCTGGCCCCGAGCGAAGCTCTCCCCTTTGAGCCGAACATTCTCGCCTGCACAGCGGGCTCCAGGCAAAAGCACCTTCTTGCCCTGGAGGACAACCTCCTCCTGTGGAATCACCAGGTCCGTCCCCTCCGGAAGAAGGGCACCGGTGAAGATGCGCACGCAGCTCCCTTCCGGCAGAGTGCCGAAAAAGGGAGACCCCGCGGCGGAAGTGCCGGCGACGGAAAACTCCCTCCCCTCCTCCCCCAGGGGAGCGGCTCGAGTCGCATATCCATCCATCGCCGCCGTCGGGGCGGAGGGAAGATCGACGGGAGAAATGAGATCGGTTGCCAGGATGCGTCCCACGCTTTGCGACAGGCTCACCTCCTCCACAGCCTCCACCCGATCCGGAGCCATCGCCTCCCCAAGCATTCTCCGCGCTTCCTTGAGCGAGAGCGGGCCTTTCGCACGAGGCGGCGATCCTGCCCCGCGGTCCTTGGAGCGAGCGATGAGGCCACACGCCTGGAGAATCAGAGCAGCGACCCCTTCGGCGTCGTTCCGATCGAAGGAGAGCGGAACATCCGGCAGGGAAACCCCTCCTTCGGAGGCCACGGCCAGAAGGTCGGGATCTCTTCCGCAAAAAAGCTGTCCTAAAGATGGAAGGAAAAGCTCGATCTTCGGCACCCCCTCCGCCCGGAACCCTTCTACCAGGAGCAAGTCGATCGGGCTCCGCGCCAAGGAGGCGATCGCTTCTCGAAGATCGGGCTCCGCAGGAGAGGCCGCCTCCTCGATCCAAGCGCGCCGCGTCGGCGAAAGGAGCAGGACCGGATTCGCCCCCGCTTCCCGCAGGCGCATGCTGTCCTTCCCGGGATAATCGATCTCGAAGCCCTTGTGGGCATGCTTGACCGCCGCGACGCGGATCCCCTTGGCCACAAGGATGCGCACGACAGAACAGAGCAGGGTCGTCTTGCCCGAGCCGCTCCTGCCCACGAACGCCACGACGGGAACCGCGCTCCGGCCGCTCACGACCCTCCCCGCCCCTTTGTGGCTCTTTGGCGAATCCGGTCCCAATCCTCCGCGTCATTCACGTTCCAAAAATCGGCGGCCCGGTCCGAAAAATCAACGCTCTGCGCACCGATCTCCCGCAGAAACTCCTCTACCCTCCTCCCTCCCCGATCCAGAAATCCGCGCAGGAGATCCTCGCACCCGCGTTCGATCAGCGCGCAGAGGAACTGTCCCCGCACCCCGTCATGGGCATAGGTGCTCTTTCTCCGGTCGAGAGCCATGCCGTGGTAGAGACGCTTCGCAAGATCCTCGGGCAGGAATGGCGCATCCCCCGGAACGGTCAAAAGAAGGGAGAGAGACGGTGGCAGAGCGGCCAGCGCCGCTTCCACGCCAGCCAATGGCCCCAGAAAGCCGGAGCGGAGATCGGGAAGAACCGGAAAACCGAGAGCCGCGTACTGCTCCCTTTCCCGATTGGCGCTGATCGCAAGCCAACTCACCTGAGGCTGCAGGCGCTCGGCGGCATGCTGAAACAGCGGCTTCCCCGCCAAGCGAAGCAGTCCTTTCTCGACACCTCCGAGGCGGCGACCCCGCCCGCCGCACAGAAGGATGCCACCGATCCGGGCAACCCTGGTCGGAGAGCTTCGCTCTTTTTCAAGAAGCAAGCTCAAGCCCGCTCACTCGTGGCGCAAACGCCACGCTGCGAGGCAAGGACGCGTCATGACTTACGACCTCGCGGCAGAAGAGGAAATTCGAGACAACGCCGCCCGCACCGGCTCCGAGAGGTCCTTCCCGTCCGCCTGAGCATACTCGATCAACTTGTCGCGCATCGAAGGCGTCCAGAACTTCTTTAGATGCTCGGCGATTCCGGCCGCCGCCTCTTCCTGGGAAGGATAGCTGCCGAAGAAGTCGCCGATCTGATTGGCCATCCGCACCAGGTCTTCGATCATTCCGGCCCCTTTTACTATTCTCCTGCGGCGGGCACAATCTCCCGCCGCTTTGCCACTTTCCCGTTCTCCCGCTCCTCGCCGCGCACCGGCTCGAAGACCCGGCTCACCTGCACCGCCGTCACCTTGTATTCGGGGCAGTTGGTCGCCCAGTCGGAATTCTCGGTCGTCAGGACATTCGTCCGGTTTTCCGGAAAATGGAAGGTGGCGTAGACGGTTCCGGGCGCGACCCGCTCGGTCACGACACAGTGCATGAGCGCACTCCCCTTGCGGCTCCGCAGCTCGGTCTTGTCTCCGTCGCGAATGCCGCGCTCCTCCGCGTCGCTCGGATGGATCTCCAGCAGATCCTCCTTCCGCCAGGTCGAGTTCGCCGTCCGGCGGGTCTGCGTTCCCACATTGTAGTGGAAGAGGATCCGACCCGTCGTGAGCAGCAAGGGAAATCGCTCGGAAACCCGTTCCTGGGTCGGCACGTAACCGGTCAGCGCAAAGAATCCTTTGCCGCGGACGAACTCTTCCCGGTGCATGACCGGGGTCCCCTCAGGAGCCTTCTCGTTGCACGGCCACTGGATCGAGCCCAGCCGCGCGAGCTTCTCGAAGCTCACTCCATGGAAGGTCGGAGTCAATCGGGCCACCTCGTCCATGATTTCCGAAGCGTGGTGATAGTGCATCGGATAGCCCATCGCCTGGGCAATCTCCTGCACCACCGCCCACTCCTGCTTGCCGCAGAGGGGAGGCATTACCTGGCGCACCAGCTGGATTCGCCTCTCCGCATTGGTGAAGGTCCCATCCTTTTCCAGGAAGGAGCAGCCGGGGAGGAAGACATGGGCATACTGCGCGCTCTCGTTGAGGAAGATGTCGTGGAGAACGACGAGCTCCATGTTCCGCAACCCCTCGATGACATGGGAGGCATCGGGATCCGATTGCACCAGATCCTCACCGTGCATGTAGAGCCCCTTGAACTCCCCGATCGTCGCGGCCGAAAGCATGTTGGTGATCCGGTACCCGGGCTCGGGATCGATCTCAACCCCCCACGCCTGCTCGAAGCTCATCCTGGCCTTCTCGTCGGAGACATGCCGGTAGCCCGCGAACTCGTGCGGGAACGAACCCATGTCGCAGGCACCCTGGACATTGTTTTGTCCCCTCAGCGGATTGACCCCCGCTCCGTCCACGCCGACATTACCGGTCAACATCGCCAGATTGGCCAGCGACATGACGCCCGTCGACCCCTGCGAATGCTCCGTCACCCCGAGTCCGTAGTAGATCGCCGCCGGCTTGGTCGTCGCGTAGAGACGCGCCGCCGCCCGAATCGTCTCGGCGGGGACTCCCGTAATCGGAGCCATCGCCTCCGGTGAATTTTCCGGCCGCAGGATGAACTCACGCCACTTCTCATAGGTCGACAGGTCGCACCGGGCCTCGATGTACTCCCGGTCCTCGAGCTTCTCCGCGAGGATGGCATGAGCAACGGCGTTGAGAAGGGCAACGTTAGTTCCCGGCCGCAGCGGCAGATAGATGTCCGCCTGGATATGCGGGTTGCGCACCAGGTCGATCTGGCGCGGGTCGGCGACGATCAGCTTCGCGCCCGCCCGCAGCCTCTGCTTCATTCGGGAACCGAAAACGGGATGCCCGTCGGTCGGGTTCGCTCCCACGACGAAGATCAGGTTCGCCCGGTCGACTGAGTCGAACGGGTTGGTCCCAGCCGATTCTCCGAAGGCCTTCCGGAGCCCGTAGCCGGTGGGGGAGTGACAGACTCGCGCGCAGGTATCGATATTGTTGTTGCGGAAGACGGCGCGCACCATCTTCTGGACGATGTAATCCTCCTCGTTGGTGCAACGGGAGGAGCTCACCGCTCCGATCGAATAGCGGCCATACTTCTCGCGAATCCGCAGAAATTCCGAAGCCACGTATTGGATCGCCTCCTGCCAGCTCACTTCCTTCCACGGATCCTCGATCCTCTTTCGAATCATCGGCTTGGTGATTCGATCGCGCGAGTTGGCATACGACCAGGCAAAGCGCCCCTTGACGCAGGAGTGACCGTGGTTCGACAGGCTCTCCTTGTTGGGCGTCATCCGCACGACGGTCGTCCCCTTGGTCTCCGCATGGAAGGAGCAGCCCACCCCGCAATAGGCGCAGGTCGTATCGGTCGATTCGCTGGGCAGGCCGAGATCGATCACCGCCTTCTCCATCAGGGCGGAAGTCGGGCAGGCCAGGACACAGGCGCCGCAGGAGACACACTCCGAGCTCAAAAAGTCCCCCGTGGGTCCCGGCTGAATCAGCGAGTCGAATCCGCGCCCCTCGACCGTGAGCGCGAAAGTCCCTTGAATTTCGTCGCAGGCCCGCACACAGCGCGAGCAGACGATGCACTTGGCGGGATCGAAGGTGAAGTAGGGATTGCTCGTATCCTTCTCGGCTTGAAGGTGATTCTTCCCCGCAAAACCATAGCGGACCTCACGCAATCCCACGTCGCCGGCCATGTCCTGGAGCTCGCAATCCCCGTCGGCCGGGCAGGTCAGGCAGTCGAGCGGATGGTCGGAGATATACAACTCCATCACTCCCCGCCGGAGCGAGGCCAACCGCTCGGAAAAGGTCTTCACCTTCATCCCCGGCTCAACGAGCGTCGTGCAGGAAGCGGGAAAGCCTCTCTTCCCCTCGATCTCGACGAGGCAGAGCCGGCAGGATCCGAACGCCTCGAGCGTATCGGTCGCGCAGAGCTTGGGCACACCCACTCCGGCAAGAGCCGCCGCGCGCAGAACCGATGTCCCCTCGGGGACGGCGACTTCCTTCCCGTCGATCGAGACCGTGACTTCCCGCGCCGGCTGTTCCACGGCGTGACCATTGCGGTCGCTGCGCCCGCATTCACATCCCCTGCTCGGCGTTCCTAAATCTGCGTGCCTCTCCATCCCCATATCGCGTTCCTCCGATCTCAGCCTTCTTTGTTACTCGCGCCCCTTTTCTTACATCTTCTGGAGCAATGGTTCCACTTCCTCCTTCGCATATCCGAAATCTTCCGGGAAATGCCTCAGTCCGCTCAATACGGGAAAGGGAGTCATGCCCCCCAAGCCGCAGAGCGAGGCATTGATCATGACATCGCAAAGATCGACGAGCAGCTCGATTGAGCCCGGAGACTTTTTCCCCGAAAGGATCCTGTCCATCAACTCCATGCCGCGCGTCGAGCCGATCCGGCAGGGCGTGCACTTCCCGCAGGACTCCTCGGCGCAGAACTCCATCGCATACCGGGCCATCTCGCCCAGGTTCACGGTGTCGTCGAAAGCGACGATTCCTCCGTGGCCCACAATCCCACGGACCTTGGCGAGCTCTTCGTAATCCAGGGTGACGTGAAAAAGCGATGGCGGGAGATAGGGTCCCAATGGGCCGCCGATCTGAATCGCCTTGAGCGGGCGGCCGCTCGCCGTGCCGCCGCCATACTCGAAGAGCAACTCCTCCAGCGTGACCCCAAAGGGCACTTCCACGAGGCCAGGGTTCCTGAGGTTTCCCGAGAGCTGCACCGGCAAGGTCCCCTTCGAGCGCCCTACCCCGAGCCGTGCGTAAGCTTCCGCCCCATCGGCCAAAATCACGGGAACCGAGGCGAGCGTGATCACGTTGTTGACCACGGTCGGTTTTTGCCAGAGGCCGTGGATGGCCGGCAGCGGGGGCCGCGGCCGGATCATCCCCCTCTTCCCTTCCAGGCTTTCCAAGAGGGAAGTCTCCTCGCCGCACACATAGGCGCCCGCCCCGACGAAAAGATTGAGGACAAAGGACTTCCCGCTTCCCAGGATATCCTTTCCCAAGTACCCGCCCGCCCTGGCTCTTTCCAGGGCCTCCTCAAAAATCTGGCGAGCCAGAGGATATTCCGACCGGAGATAGACATAGCCCTCGGTGGCACCCACCGCCAAACCAGCGATGATCATCCCTTCGATCAAAAGAAAGGGGTCCCCCTCGATCACCATCCGATCCGAAAAAGTTCCCGAGTCACCCTCGTCGGCGTTGCAGACAATGTACTTCTGATCGTCCACGGCCTGGAGGGTCGTCTTCCACTTGATTCCCGTGGGAAATCCCGCCCCGCCCCTGCCACGCAACCCTGACTTAGTCACCTCTTCGACGATCTGTTGTGGCGAAAGGGTCAAGGCTCGAGCGAGCCCGGCAAAGCCGCCCTCCTTCCGATACTGGTCGAGGGAAAGAGGGTCGTTCTTCCCGATCCGTCGAAAGACGAGCCGCTTCTGTCGGCGCAGATAGGGGATCTCCTCGGGATTTCCCAGTCGGACAGGATGCTCCTTTCCTTCCAGGAACTCCGCATCGAAAAGGCCTTCTACCCCCTCTTCGGCAACCGGTCCGTAGGCGACCCGTTCTCCATTCCTCTCCACCTCCACCAGCGGTTCGAGCCAGTAGAGCCCCCGGGAGCCGTTCCGAACCACGTCCAGGGCGATGCCTCTTCGTTTTGCCTCTCGCTCGATCGCCCGGGCCACTTCGTCGGCTCCCAGGGCGCAAGCCGAGAAATCGCGAGGTACGTAGACCTTCATGCCGATGCCCCCATTCCGCGAAGAATCCGCTCCAGTCTTTGCGCGCTCATCCGACCGTAAAGCTTTCCGTCGACCGCAACCGAAGGGCCACAGGCGCAATTGCCGAAGCAGTAGGTCGGCAGAAGCGTCACCTCGCCATCGGCCGTCGTCTTTCCAAAGTCGACTCCCAGTTTCCGTCGAAGGTGATCGATGACGGCAGCCGATCCATTGGCCTGGCAGGCCTCCGCCCGGCAGACCGAGACGACATGCCTTCCGACCGGCTCGAGCCGAAAATCGTGGTAGAAGGTCAAAACGCCGTAGACGTCCGCCTGGGAAAGGTTAAAGGCGCGGGCGATCTCCGGAAGCCGCTCCTTGGGAATATATCCATAACTGTTCTGAATTGCATGAAAGGCGGGAATCAACCCGTTTGCCAGGCGAGCGAAGTTCTGCAAGATGCTCTCCAACTCGTCTTTCCTCTCGACCTTGCCGTTTTCCATTCCATCTCCGATAGGTAGGGGAGTCCCCGAGGTCGGTTAGGGGCCGACCCTCGCCTCCATCCACAACTACTACCATTCGGAGAGCGATCGGCAATAGGCAAATTGCATCTTTGGATGATTCTCTCTCCGCGATCCGCGACCGGAGCGTTCGCCTCTACTCGGTCGCCATCCGCGAGCGTCCCGAGGCAGGGGCTTGTTTCCTTCCCGCTCTGCGAAAAAGGAGAGAGGGGGTGGGGAAGATTCTCCTGGTCAACCATGGCGCCCACCAGCGAAGGGAAATCCTCGGCAATCGTAAAAAGTGCTTGTGGGTCCATGGTGGGATCAGTAGCTTGCCTTGCATCCGTGGTGCGGCTTCCGACCGAGAGAAAGCCGGCCAAACGGGGAGGCAAAAGAATTATGAAATGGGTAAAGCCAGAATTCGAGGACATCAGCCTCTGCATGGAGGTCACCGCTTACGTCAACGTGGCGGGCAAATAATCCCTCGTGCGTTCGCAGGACGGGGTGAGCCAGAAGGCTCACCCTGTTTCTTCTCGCGGTCGCTAAACGTTTGCGCTGTCCGTTCGGTTCCTACGCAAGATGCGACTGCTCGTGCTTGGCTCCGGGGCGGGCGGGGGAGTGCCGCAGTGGAACTGCCGCTGTTCCTATTGCACGCAAGCCCGAGAGGAGCGCGATCTTCCGCCCTCCAAAAAGGTATTCCGCCACACGCAAGCTTCGATTGCGATCGCGGAAACGGAGGAGCCTTGGCTCCTGGTCAACGCATCGCCTGACCTCTGTTCCCAATTCGCCGAGCGGGCGGAGCTCTCCCCGCCGGAAGGTTCGCTCCGCGGCTCACCCCTCGGGGCCGTGGCGCTGACCGACGGCCAAATCGACCACGCGACCGGGCTCCTCTTCTTGCGGGAAGGAGCGGAGTTGAATCTCATCTGCACCGATCCCGTTTGGAAGAGCCTCGGCTCCACTTTCCCGATCGTCCCCGTTCTGCGCCACTTTCTTCCGGTCCGGAGGCTCGCCTATCCGGCCGAGCTCGACTCCCTGATCGTGGAGGCTCTCCCGCTTCCGGCCGGTCCCGCCCCCTACGAGGCCCCCACCAACGAGAGCGGCCATCTCGTCGCACTCCGCATCCTTGGAAAAAAGAGCGGGCGGCGGGTCGTCTACGCGCCGGGTCTACCCGGAATTTCCCCGGAGTTCACGGATTTCGTCGCGGGATGCGACGCGCTCTTCGTCGACGGGACATTCTGGTCGGAGGAGGAGCTCGCCCCGATGAGCCCCGAGCGTCGGCGGTCGATTCTGCGCAGCCACCTGCCCGTCTCGGGGCCGGGGGGAACGCTCGCGTGGCTTTCGGGGCTGCCGATCCGGGAGAAATTCTACATCCATATCAATAACACCAACCCCATCCTCGATCCGGGATCTTCTCCGGCAAAACAAGTGAGTGAAGCTGGGGTACAAATCGCCTATGATGGGATGGCGCTCCGGCTATATCCTCTCCGATCATGAGCTTACCCTTTTATTTCCAACTCGACACCGAACCCCCTCTCTCTCCGAGCGAGTTCGAGCAGAGACTCCGGGCGATTGGGGCGAGCAGCTATCACGACAAGCATCCCTTCCATGTCCTGATGAACGAAGGGAAGCTCGATGCGGAGCAGCTACGCGGCTGGGTTGCCAACCGTTTCTATTACCAGGTCCAGATCCCAATCAAGGATGCGGCGATCCTCTCGATCTGCCCGGACCGGGAGCTCAGACGGGAATGGATCCGTCGGATCCACGACCACGACGGCACTCAGGACGATCCCGGGGGGATCGAGCGCTGGCTCCTGCTCGGAGAAGCCGTCGGCCTTACCCGGCAAGAACTCTTGGAGCAGAGGCGGCTCCTCCCGGGCGTGCGTTTCGCCGTCGACGCCTACGTCCACTTCTGCCGCAGCCACTCCTGGCTGGAAGCCATGGCCTCCTCTCTGACCGAGCTCTTCGCCCCATCGATTCATCAGAAACGGATCGATGCCTTCCCGCAATTCTACCCGTGGATCCAGGAAGAGGGGCTCCGCTACTTTCGCAAGCGGCTTACCCAAGCTCCCAAGGACGTCGGCTTCACGCTCCGCCTCGTGATCGACCGCTGCAAGACCCGGGCGGCGCAGGAGGCGGCCTTGTCCGCCCTCCGCTTCAAGTGCGAACTACTCTGGTCGATGCTCGACTCGATGTACATGGCCTATGTCTTGCGGATCCAAATGCCCTCCCCGGATGGAAAATAGAAAGGGAGCTCCTCGCCTCGCCGCCAAGGCCCGCCTGCGGTGGGATGCCCTTCGGCAAAAGTCGGTTCTTCTCTATCCCGAAGGAGTGCTCATCCTCAACCCGTCGGCGGAGGCGATCCTTTCCCTATGCGACGGCCGTCGCTCGGTCGGCGAGATCGTCACCGAATTAGCGGACCGCTACGGAGCGGAAGCGGTTGCCCTCGAAGCCGACGTATGGAACTTTTTGGGGGAACTGGTAGAGCGCGGGTTGCTTCACTTCCCGGATGCCATGGAGGAATAAATGCCACCGACGAGACCCACTTCGTCCGCGACGGCAGGAGTTGCCGGAGAACAGACCAAGATCCTGGATTTGGGCTATCCCTTCTCCCTGCTTTGCGAGGTTACCTTTCGCTGCCCGCTGCAATGCCCCTATTGCAGCAACCCGCTCGCCTTTGCCCGCTCGCTGCGCGACGAACTCGAGACCAAGGAATGGATCCGGGTCCTGGAGGAGGCCGCCGGCCTCGGCGTGCTGCAAGCCAACTTTTCCGGTGGAGAGCCGCTTCTGCGCAAGGATCTGCCCGAGTTGATCGGGGCTGCCCATGCGCTTGGGCTCTATACCAATCTCAGCACGGGAGGCACCCTGCTGACCTCCGAGCTCGCCGGAAAGCTCAAGGAAGCAGGCCTTGCCGGCTTTCAGCTCAGCATCCAGGACAGCCGGCCGGAAAGTGCGGAATGGATTGCCGGAATGCGGGGAAGCTTTGTCAAGAAGGCAGAGGCGGCGCGGGTTGCGCGCGAGGCGGGCTTCGCACTGGGGATCAACGCCGTTCTCCATCGTCAGAATCTCGATCGGATCGAGGAGATCATTGCACTCGCCGAAGAGTGGGGAGCAGAGCGGCTCGAGCTGGCGAACGCCCAGTACAACGGGTGGGCGCTCGAAAACCGCCGATGGCTGCTGCCGACGCGGGCCCAGGTCGAGCAGGCCTCGAACGTTGCGGCCGCAGCCCAAGCGCGGCTGAAAGGCAAGATGGATCTCCTCTTCGTCATTCCGGATTATTACGCCACCTATCCGAAAGCCTGCCTCCATGGCTGGGGTCGCGCTTTCCTCACGGTGTCGGCGGATGGCCAGGCCCTGCCGTGCCAGGCCGCCCGGGAGATCACCAGCCTCTCCTTCCCGAACGTCCGGGAAAAGAGCCTCCGGGACATCTGGTTTGATTCCGAAGCCTTTAACCGGTTCCGAGGAGTCGGCTGGCTGCCCGAGCCCTGCCGCAGCTGCCCGCGCCGGGATATCGACTTCGGAGGCTGCCGCTGTCAGGCCTTCCTTCTTACGCAAGATGCGGGCGCAACCGACCCGGCTTGCATCCTATCGCCCCATCACCACCGGATCGAGGAGGCTCTGGCAGAAGCGGAAACCCGCGAAACGGTCGCGTGGAGCTACCGGAATCCGATCGAGTCCAAACGCCTGTCGGAAGCCGAGCCCCGCCCCACGCCTCCGGCCGTGGCAAAGCCGAAGCCGACCGGCTAATGGCCGTCGCTGCGCAGGACAAAGCCGTAGCCTCGCATCGTGTGCAGGAGCTTCACGAGACGTCCACGGTCGACTTTCTTGCGCAGGCTTGCCATGTGGACGCGCACCACGTTGCAGATGGTCTTGGCGCGCTCGGGCTGATGCCAGACTTCCTGGGCTAGAGCTTCGAAGCTCACGGCTCTCCCTTGATTGCGAAGGAGATACTCGAGAATGCCGAACTCGCGGGGCGTGAGCGCGATTTCTTGTCCCCCACGAAAGACCCTCCGGCCGGAAAGGTCGATTTCCAGGTCTTCGACCGCACGCACCCAAGGAGTGGAGCCCGTCCTTCGCCGCAGCAACGCCTTGAGATGAGCGGAAAGTTCCTCCGGCGAGCAGGGCTTCGGCACGACGTTGTCGACCCCCATTTCATAGGCCCGGATCCGCGACTGGGAATCCGCATCCCCGCTCAAGAGCAGGATCGGGGTTGAGATGTTGCGCCGCCGGAGCATCTCGATCACTTCGAGAACCGGACGCCCGGGCGTCTCCGAATCGACCAGGACGGCGGCAAACTCCCCGAAATTCAGAGCAAGGAACGCTTCGTCGGTGGTCGCAGCCCGCCGCCAAGCCAGCCCCTTGCTCTGCAACTCCGTTCCGATCGTCGCCGCCAGCTTCCCGTCGGGCACGGCCAGAAGAACCTCCAGCTTCTCTTCGTCCGACCTCCGCTCCCTCTTCCCCTTCATCAGTTTGCGCGAGAGACCCCGGCGTTCAGGCCGGGGAGGGATAGCGCGGCGGCGCAAGCCGCCCCTGTTCTTGCTCCTTTCGCTGGTTGCGCTATGAAATGTCTGTAGTGGTAGCCGTAGCCATCCGCCCGC
>JAQTUK010000135.1 GCA_028710285.1 Methylacidiphilaceae bacterium
ACGGAACCGTATCCCGACCCGATCCCTTCTCGAAAGAGACATCCCTCGGTCGAAAACGCTCGGAAACGGCCTCCTCCACACCTCTCTCGCCCGAAACCTCGCAATGGTGAGAAATGGCGGCTAGGGGCTCTTCTCCGACACGGAGCGGCTTCAAAGGGCTTCAGCGCTTGCCAACCTCGTTCTAGCGATGGCCCCGAGAATTAGGGTCCAGTGTACGTCTGCTCTCTAACCGCCTTCACGGCATGCGCCATCTTTTGATCGTGCAAGCCCCGGGCGAGATCTTTCAGCGCTATGAGGGTATCGGCCTGACTTGATGCGCCGATCAGGATTGGCCGGACGGGCGGAAAGAGGGAAATCGCGAGCTTAAGGTTGGGTCCTTTGGCAAATTCGGCGATCTCTTCCCAAAACCAGCTGGGCATCTTCGAAAGCGTCCAATAAGTAGTTTTTGGCGAACGCCGTATTCTCCCTCCTTCCAACGTGAAGATCATCTCGAAGCTCTGCAGGAATACCTTCGCTGACCAGGCGCCTTCCAGGACGTGACGGAACTTTTCTGGACCCCAACGGGTGAACAGCTCGTAACACTCCTTGAGTTCCCTGGCAGCACCGTTGAGATACTCGCTTTTGGGTAGCTTCTTTGCCCAAATCGTTTGCTGATCCTCCAAATCCTGCAGTTTGTAGATGGCTTCCCGCTGTTCCGGAGTGAGGCGTTCCAGGAAGAAACCCGCTGTCAAGGCATCTTGGGTGTCCAGAATCTGGTTCTGTTCGTTGTCGGGCAAGTTCTGAAAATGCGGGGCCGCTACCGTGCTTTTCCAGATTATCAGCGGCTGCAAGACAGAATGGGGTAGGGTGGCGAACTGACGCGCGAGCGGTTGGGGAGGCTCGGCCGGAACCTCGTTGCCCTCCAGGGTGCGACTATCGGGACGCCGAGTCGACCAGCGGCAAGCGAGATCCATAGCGTCCTGTCCCTCGGGAGTCTGAAGGGCTTCCGCAAAGACCTTCGGGTCGACAGTCTTCAAAAAAGTGATGGTTTCCGGAATGCGAAGAGTGCTCAGCTTTTCGATCAGGGCTTGGACCTCGGGGGACGGAGGCGGGGTGGAGGGACTCTCCTCCGCAAGGGCCACCGTGGCAGTCAACCAGAGGAAGATGAGTCCGCCAAGCCCTGGGTGGTGGAAAATGGTGTTCATGGTCCCGGGGTCTTCTCCGACACGGAGCGGATGACCGGAAACGGCTCCAGCGCTTGCCGACCTCTTTCTAGTCATTGCCCGAAAAGCCGGCTTCGGCGTACATCTGCTTTTCGACGGTGCGCACGGCAGCCATCATCTTTTGATCGTGCAAGCCCCGGGCGAGATCTTTCAGCGCTATGAGGGTATCGGCCTGACTTGATGCGCCGATCAGGATTGGCCGGACGGGCGGAAAGAGGGAAATCGCGAGCTTAAAGTTGGGTCCTTTGGCAAATTCGGCGATCTCTTCCCAAAACCAGCTGGGCATCTTCGAAAGCTTCCAATAAGTAGTTTTTGGCGAACGCCGTATTCTCCCTCCTTCCAATGTGAATATCATCTCGAAGCTCTGCAGGAATACTTTCGCTGACCATGCGCCTTCCAGCATGTGACGGAACTTTTCTGGACCCCAACGGGTGAACAGCTCGTAACACTCCTTGAGTTCCCTGGCAGCACCGTTGGGATACTCGCTTTTGGGTAGCTTCTTTGCCCAAATCGTTTGCTGATCCTCCAAATCCTGCAGTTCGTAGATGGCTTCCCGCTGTTCCGGAGTGAGGCGTTCCAGGAAGAAACCCGCTGTCAAGGCATCTTCGGTGTCCAGAATCTGGTTCTGTTCGTTGTCGGGCAAGTTCTGAAAATGCGGGCCCCCTACCGTGCTTTTCCAGATTATCAGCGGCAGCAAGACAGAATGGGGCAGGGTGGCGAACTGACGCGCGAGCGGTTGGGTAGGCTTGGCCGGAACGCCGTTGCCCTCTAGGGTGCGACTATCGGGACGCTGGGTCGACCAGCGGCAGGCGAGATCCATAGCGTCCTGTCCCTCAGGGATCTTGAGTGCTTCCGCAAAGACCTTCGGGTCGACAGTCTTCAAGAAAGTGATGGTTTCCGGAATGCGAAGAGTGCTCAGCTTTTCAATTAGCGCTTGGACCTCGGGGGACGGAGGCGGAGGGGAGGAACTCTCCTCCGCAAGGGCCACCGTGGCAGTCAACCAGAGGAAAATGAGCCCGCCAAGCCCTGGGTGGTGGAAAATGCTGCTCATGTGTCTTCTCCTTTTCTCCTTCTTGATTGTGCCCCTATGGTCCCTGCGGCACCGCCATTTGTCTGCGGTTGACCGCATCGGGAATATAGTCCTGGATGGGTTTTCCGAAGTTGTTGATCGGGGCGCGACCAGGGTCTTGTGCAATCGTCGCGGGTAGGTCCTGGGCGTGCTGCGCCCGCCATGCTCGCCGCTGCTGCGGAGTCAAATTGGACGGCGGCCCAAAAACGCCTGCACCCAGTTGCGCCAAAAAGCCCTGGCGCGTGAGCTTACTCTGTGCCAGCGCAATCGAAGGAATGTGGTACTGAGTCTCCCAGAGATAGTTGAGTCCGGGATAGGTCTCGCTCGGCGGGGTTGTTGTCCAAAGCCGCTCATTCGGCAGGAACCCGGTATGGGAGGCTCCTCCGATGGAGATCGTTCGCCCGCTCTTACCCGTCACGGCGGCAGCAATCGCGGCAATGTTGATGTTTCGCTTCTTCATTCCCTCTGCGCTTAGCAGAAAGCGCATCGATTCCGCTGGGGTGAGTTGTCGGCCCGGGGAGTTCACCACCAGTTTTCCATTCTGGTCGATTCCCGTATTCCGGTCGAGGTCTGCCGCGACGACCTTGCATCCCATCCGGTGGGCCTTGCGCCAGAGGTAGTACATTTCCATTCTTGCTTTGTCGGCAGCAATCTGGTCCGGAGTATAGCCCATCTTTCTCAGCGCCCCGTCGGTCATTGTGTCGATGTCTTGGAAGTTCTGTGTTCTTCGGTCCCATTTATGGAACGCCCTCACCGGATCCTGAATGTCCGGCTCATAGCCAAGATCGAGTTGGGCCATGTTCTGGTAGGTCGGATCCTTGAGGAACTGATCGAGGTCCTTCTGCTTCGCGGCAGGGTATTCGATGACCAGGTTCCGGAACCCATGCGTGTAGGCTGCTTGGAGGAGATTCTTTTCCGCTTCCATCATGCCGGGATCTAAATGGTCTTCTCCTACGGCGATGATCTGAACTTTCCCTTGGTCTATCGCCTCCCAATTCTTTTTGTCGGCGATCGCGGTCGGCGACGGCGGGGCAGGAGGCTGCATTCGCCGATTGGCGGGAACCGGGGTGAGCCCAGGGCCTCGCAGAGAGCTTTGGGCAGCGGTTTGCGCGGCTGCCTGAGCCGCTGCTTCCGCAGTCGCAATGGCGGCGGCGGATGCCGCTGATTGAGCAGCGGCGGCTGCAGCGGCTGCGGCGGCCTGCTGCTGTCCGGGGAGCGGAGGACAGCAGTCCTTGGTCGTGGCTGGGGCGGTCGACCCATCCTGGGCTGCCCCATTGGCTGCTCCCGAGCCCGAAGCGTCGCCGGGAGCGGGAGTCGCGCTTGGATCGGCGGCGGCGGTGGGAGCCGGCGCGGAAACCGCGTCCGGCTGAGCGGCGTTATTGACCAGCCCGGCGCTGCCAGAAGAATCAGACGCGGGGGAGGTGGCGCCCTGGGAAGCTTCAGCGCCGGCTGCCGATTGCGGTAGGCTGGCCGCTGCTTGGTCGGGATTGGGAGTGGAGGATTCGGAGGAAGACTGCGCCTCCGAACCACTTTGGGAGGCAGGGGCCTCCTGGGGAGGCAGAAAGGCAATTTGTGCCTGGCTGCGGAGAGTCCCTTGGAGTCCCAGGAGAAGGGTGAGCAAACACGCGAGCCAGGAGTGGCGAAGACGGCTCCGGTTCATGGCGGATTCCTTTGCCGCGAGAGTGGGGTTAAGCCTGGTTGTCGATCCCTCCTATCGGGGCAGGCGGGCCTTGCCTCTCTGGTTCTCGATCTGCGCTCTTTGGAGGACAAAGGCGTCAATCCACCGGTTGCGTCCTTCGGCCAGGTCCCGGTAGCGCTGGAGGAAGCGGGACTCGGCGTCTTGCGGCCGGAGCTGGCGGATGGGGGCAAGGATGGGCTTGGCCCAGTCGATCTCCGCGCCATAGCCCTGGAGCGTGAGGGTGTGGGTCACAAGACGCGGAGCCGTCTCGAACTGGAGGATCGGTCCCGGGGAAGCAAAGACTTGAGGCTGGGTTGCCCGAAGCCACCCTTGGGCTCGGGCGGCAAGACCCGGCGGTTCGGCTCCGGGAAATCCCCAGGTGGCGTAGTAATCAAAGACCAGCTGGTCCATCGTTGCCCAAAAGGCCATGGGAAAAGGTTCCAGGCAGCGGTTGCCGGCGATGCGAAAGACATGGGATTTGCCCTCCCGGAGGGCCATGAGCTCGGCGGCCACGAAAGCGCAGTTCCATTCCAGGAGGGAGGGAGTGGCTAAGAGGATCTTCCATTGGCCATCGACGACTTGCGCCCGCTCGACCCGCCAGCGAAAGACAAAGGGCTCGTTTGCCTTGAGAAGCAGAACCTTGTTTTGGACATCGTGGGCGCAGCCCGGGGGCAGCTGGGCATCGAGGAGGAGATTGGGCCAAACCCGCTGGATCACCTCGGGATCCTCTTCGGAAGCAATGATGTGCCAGGCCGAGACCACGTAGAGGTCGATCCGGCAGCGGACGACCGCCCGGTAGTCGATGGCCACCGCCTCGCCCACCCGCTGGTAGCCAATGGGCTCAAGAGAATCGATCGTCACCAGCCGCTGGAGATGCCGCTGCAAGCAGGCCCGTGCGGCTTCGATCGGCGGCAACTCCTTGCGCTCGACCTCGGGGTCGAGCCGCTTGGCTTTCTGGATCTCCGGATCTCCTTTGGCAAGCCACCGGCGCATCTGGTTCACCCACCAGGCATAGTCGCTGCGGGTCCGCGCAAAGGAGTGGGGCTCGTCGTCGGCAAGGGAAGCGGTAAGGGGTGCACTCCGGGGAGCGGCAACCGGAGCTGCGGGCCGCCCATGCTCCTTCCACCAGGAGAGGCCGGCGAGAGAGAAGATGGCCAGAAGGAAGATGGCGACGGCGGGGGCGGGCAGCGCGGCCTGCATTGGTCTTTCCGGCGGGTGAAGCCCCCTGGAAGCCTCCTCCGCTTTGGCCAGCTGGCTCTTGGATCTTTCCCTCCTCTCTGGCAACAGGACCGCACGCATGACTCCCTCCCTGGTTGTTGTTTTTCTCCTTGGTTCCCCCGGCCCGCGCCCGCATCGGCGTGCGCTCTGGCTCTTACAACAAAGGAGATTACCGAAGCCGGAGAGAGTTCGGACAAGCGGTTTCTCTGTTACATTTTTGTGACAATTGTGTGACGGTTCCGCGACGAAAGAAGCGTGCTTTACGCTAAGAAAACTTGAGTTTTGTAGCGTCTCCTTTTCGTTCTAGGCCTGTTGCATTCCGGGCTTGCTCTGCCGCCCTTGCGGATGCTGCCGGATGGCTTCCGCGTCAACAGGGAGCGCGCGGCGGGCGCGATTGCCCTTTTTACCCCGAGCACGGGAGCATCCGAATCGGGTCGGATCCGAAGGAGGAACCCGGGGCTGGTCTCTTTTGGAGACCAACCTCCCGCGGCCCAAGGCTTCTCCCCAAGAGGTCCTCACCCACGACAAGCGACTTGCCGAAGTCGGGGCCGCCAACTCCCTCGCAACAAAGTGATCTCGAAGTCCGTCCCGTCCACCACTGCTGGCCGGAGCAGGTGGGCTCGCCCCATCCGGATTCGCCTCTTGGCTTTCTGGTTAACGGCTGGCCTCGGAGCCGAATGGGTGGCCAAAGGGTTCACCGAAGAGGTGCCCAGGGTGCTTCGGTGCGTTCCAGCAATCTGCTTAGTCGGAGCTTGCTCCCAAGGGACGGCCTTTGATCGGGCTCTTTGCGAGGAGCCCCGCCGAAATCAAGGCACTCCTCGACAAGCTCGACCGTGTTCCGCCCTGGATGCCATCCCGGAGGCTCGTTTCTCGGCTAGTAGCTGTAGACGAATTCGAGGGCGCCGAGGAAGATGGGGCCGTTGGCGGAGTCGAGGAGGGCGCTTGGGGAGGTGGTCCCCTGG
>JAQTUK010000015.1 GCA_028710285.1 Methylacidiphilaceae bacterium
AGGACAAACGGAACCGTTTCCCGACCCCGATCCCTTCTCGAAAGGGACATCCCTCGGTCGAAAACGCTCGGAAACGCCTCATCCACACCTCTCTCGCCCGAAACCTCGCAATGGTGAGAAATGGCAGTTAGGTGTAAGGAGCTTACCTCATGCTAGAACGTGGCGGGCAAGCGACTTATTTGTTACATTTGTGTGACGATTGGCGAAGAGCGCATTCCCTTGATCTTCCGTGAGTAGCGTCGTGATCGGTTGCCACGTAGGAATGGGGAAGGGCTCCCGGTTCCCCCGATCCGAGTCACGTAGCGGGGTATGAGCAGACGGGAATGGGATCGACCCGCAGGAGGAAGCCACGCGCTACCGCAGACCCGTCTGGGAAACCAGAGGCGCTTACCGCGATGCCGCCGGATTTCCCCTGTGGATCCGAGGACTTGTGTTTCGCCCTGGTTCCGCTCTTGGCGCACGAGCCCGTCGGCATAGGTCGCCTACGAGAACTGGCCAGTTGCGATCCTACACCGTTCTGCGTAAGGGCCTCCTGTATCAAAGCAATCCACAAAATGATGGAGAGGGTCGGCTAAGTCTGGAATACCGGGCGAGGAGATCCTGAGCAAACGAGCGGATCGTTTTCCCACCCGCCGGCGCGCCCCGCACCTCCCTCCGGCTGAGCGGGGGAGGTGCGGGCTCCTTTCCCCACCCGCTAGGGACGCGTAATGGGAGCGCCGACCTTGTTGCCCCACTCGGTCCACGATCCGTCGTAATTGCGCACCTTCTTGTGGCCAAGCAGATAGGTAAGTACGAACCAGGTATGGCTCGAGCGCTCGCCGATCCGGCAGTAGACGATCGTGTCGCTTTCCGGAGTGAGGCCGCAATCTCCCTCGTAGATCTTCCGGAGCTCCTCCGCCGACTTGAAGGTGCCGTCCTCCTTGACCGCGGTCTTCCAGGGCACGCCCTTGGCTCCGGGAATGTGGCCGCCGCGCAGGGCTCCTTCCTGCGGATACTCGGGCATGTGGAGCAGCTCACCCGTATATTCTCCAGGGCTCCGCACATCGATGAGGGGCAATCCCGCTCGCTGGTGGGCGAGAGTCTGCTCGTAAAAGGCCCGGATCTCTCCATCCCGCCGGGTAGCCGGCGTCGGATAGGCCGCCTCGGGATAGGAGGGCTTTTCCCGAGTCAGAGGTCTTCCTTCGCGGATCCACTTGTCCCGCCCCCCGTTGAGGATCTTGGCGTTCCGGTGACCGTAAAGCTCGAAGGCCCAAAGCGCGTAGCAGGCCCACCAGTTCGATTTGTCTCCGTAAAAGACGCAGGTCGTCTCCGGGCTGATGCCGTTTCGTCGGCAGAGAGCGGCGAAGGCTTCCGGCGCGATATAGTCCCGAACCATCTGATCCTGCAGGTCGCTCCGCCAGTCGATATGAACCGCCCCCGGGATATGCCCTGTGTCGTAAAGAAGCACGTCTTCATTGCTCTCCACGATCCGGATTCCGGGGTCGTTCCGGTGCTCTTCCAGCCATTCGGTTTCGACCAGCTTCTCTGGGTGAGCGTAGGCAATCGTCGTCATCATTCTCTCCTTTTCGTTTTTCCTATTCCTTCCCAAAACAGGTGGCGTAATCGCTGCATTCCCGACAACTCGGCGCCTTGCAAGCCTGAAATCCTGCCCGCTCGCAGAGTTGCTTGTAAAAAAATTTCTTCCAACGCATATCCCCGACGTTCTGCTCGCGAAGAGGCCGAAAATAGCGTTCCAGGAGCCGAGTGAGCGCCTTCCGGTCCGGAAGCCCGAGGTCCTGCCAGAGATGATCGTCGGCCAGGCAGGCTGTAGCCACGGCATGAGCGGCCCACCGGGCTTCCTCCGAACCATTCCCAGCCTCGATCAGGAGAGAAGTCAACTCCCAAAAATCCTCGGGGATCCCACCCGCTTGGCGAGGAGGAGCCGACTCGAGCTGACAGGCAGCAAGCAGCCGTCCGAACGAATCCTGGTCCAGACCGAGCCGAGGGAGGCAAGGGAAGCTGCCCGCCGAGGCAAAACGCTTTACGACGTAACGGATCGCCTGGTGGAGAAGCGCCCTCTCCTCCTGGCACTCCGTCGCGCAGCCGAGCGGGAGAGCCGGGCTGGAAACGGGCCGGAAAGAAGGCGCAACGGGGCAGGCGGTCATGACGCTTTACCCTCCAAAGCGGGCGACCTCCGGAAACTTTTCGATCATTTCGAGAGCGGCGGTGACATATTTTTCCCCTGCTTCCGCAAGCTTCTCCTGGTTAGGGAAGCCGAAGCGGTGGACATCGCGCAGCACCTTGTTGACGACCGCCAGCCGACCCGCCAAAAGCACCATTTTCCCAAAGCCCTCATGGTGCATGGTCATCATCGGCATCACCATGATCCCGGTCTTCCTCTCGATGGTGAGTCCCACAGCATTAAAGAACATCTCGACCCGCTCGAGCGTCTCCGGATCGGGATCGCCCACGATCGGAATCCGCTTTCGCTTTTCGGCGTCGAGGAGGAAGGGCTCCAGCAACTCCTCGTCCTTCTTCCCATCCCAGACTCCGTAGGTATCCTGTGCTCGCTGCTGCTTCACGAGCTCGCGAAGAAACGCTTCTCGCACCTCACTCGTTCCGCTCTCTGGATTGCTTGTCGTCTTCACTCCATTTCCTCCTCGAAATCCCATGTTCTCTCCTTTCCTTTCGCCAGGGCTTTTCTCAGCCAAGGCGGCGGAGTGCCCCGGAGCACCTCCTGGAGCTTCTCGAGGATCTCTCGGATTGGCTCCAGATCCTTTGCCTTCACCGGATGGATCTTCCGCGCCACCACCCGAGCGGCACCGGAAGCCCCGATCGCCGCAACGTAGAGAATCGCGCAATCCTGGATCGCGGCCAGCTTCGGTTCGAGTTTGTCCTCGTTTCCGTCTTCCTCGAGATCCCCGGAGAACTCGACCGTCTTCCAATGGCGTGCCTCGATCTCGTCCACCTCGTAGATCGCGATCGTCTTCGCCCAGCCGAAGTGGGCGTTCACTCGAATTCCGTCCTGTGTGGCAAAGGCGACTTTCATCCCGCGCTCCGCTCCTCCCCTTGGCATTGGCATGCCCGAGCGTCCTCCACAGGAGCGCCGCGCACGGGCAGGCGATGACATCCTTCTTCCTCTTCACGCGCTGCGATCAGCAGATTGGCGACCTCGAACAGGAAGTTCCGGCTTCCCCGATACCCGACCAGCACTTGGTGGGCGGCGCCCAACCGGTCAAAGACGGGCAGACCGATTCGATAAAAGGGAATCCGAAGGCGCGCAGCCATCTGTCGCCCGTGGGAATGAGTCAGCAGAAGCTGGCAGCCAAGCGCCTCCCGCTCGAGATCCTCCAAGTCTCCGATGCGCACCCGCTCGACCGGCAAATCGGAGAAGACGATCGATTCGGTCGTCGAAACCGCCGCCCGGAGCTCGCAGCCGAGCTCGGCGAGCCAGTGGCCCACGTTCTGCAGGAGATCGGGCTCCGCACCGATCGCCACCTTCACCCCGCCAAGAAAGAAATGGCTGTCGAGCATCGCGTCGACGAGCTGTGACCGCTGCCGGCGATAGCTTCGGGGCACCGGCCGGCCGGAAAGCTCGGCAAGCAGATGGAGGAAGCGATCGACCGCCCGCAGTCCCATGAGCCGATCCACCAGGACATGAGGAACTCCCGTCTTCATCTCGAGCGCCAGGGCCGCACCCCGCATCTGTTCGCCGAGGGCGATCGTTGCCCGGGATGAGCCCATGGCGCGGATCTCCTCGAGCCGGGTGCCCCCGAGAGTCGTCGGCGTGAAATCTTCGGGAATGTGACCGTCCAGGGATCCCGACAGGTCGGGCAAGAGGATGGGGCGGAGGCCAAAGGACTCTACGATCTCCCGGATCTCTTCCAGGTCCCCGGGAGACAGGTGGCTTCCCGCCAAAAGGTTGACCTGATCTTCGTTTCGCACCGTCGCGGGCTCGGCCAGCTCTTCGATCATTTGGGCAACCGTCTTCGCCCAGCCGTCCTGGAAGGCCCCTTTGAAGTCGGGGGTGGAGACATAGACCACCGGAAGGTCCGCCAACTCGGGACGCCTCTGGCGAATCAGCTTCAGGTAGCCTTCGATGTCGTCGCCCTTGGTCTCCGTCAGGCCGGTCGAGCAGATCCCGACGACCTGCGGCTTGGCGCGCTGCGCAAGGTTCAAAAGGGCCTGCTCGATGTTCTCCATCCCCCCGAGAATGGTCGTGACCTCGTTCATGGCCGTGGTTTGCAGCGGGATCATCTCGCGAAAGTGGCGAACGAAGAGGACCAGTCCGAACGCGGTACATCCTTGCGAGCCATGCAGGACCGGCATGCAGCCCTGGATGCCCAGGAAGGCGAGAGCCCCGCCGATCGGCTGGCTCATCTTGAGCGGACTTACGCTGCAGGCTTTCCTGGAAGTAATGACGTCGGCCACGGTCCCTCTTTTTCCGGTTTGTTCCCTACTCCTCCGCCCATGGAGCCGGAAGCCGTACCTCCTGCCAGACCGGATTATGCAGCGCCCGGTCGATCTCCCCGACCAAGGCGACCATTCCTTCGTAGCCGGCGTAGGCATGATGGCGCTCCTGGTTGATGTCGAGCCACGGCATCTTCGCCTTCAACGCGACGAACTGCGAGCGCCCGCCGGAGAGCATGATGTCCGCCCGAGCTTCCTTGAGCATCCCGTACATCTCGCGGGGCGTCATCTCCTCGATCATGTGCGCCTCTTCGCCCATGAGCTTCTTGATCCGCTGCTTGTCCTCCTCGGTCGACTTCTTGACACTCGTTCCCACGATCTCCATCCCCACCTCTTGCAGGGCGGAGACGACCGACCAGGACTTGACGCCTCCGGTGATCAAAAGCACCCGCTTCCCGGCAAGCCGCTTCTGGTAGACCTTCAGCTTCTCCCAGGCCTTCTGCTCCTCCCGCCGGATCAGCAGCTCTGTCTTGGATAGCAGATCCTCGGGCGCTCCCCGGCGAACCAGCAGCCCGGCCAGGTTCCGCAGGGCTTCGCTCATGTCGGAGATCCCATAGAAGGATCCCTCGAAGAAGGGGATTCCGTACTGCTCCTCCATCTTTCGGGCGATGTTGATCATCGCCTTCGAGCAGACCAGCATGGCCGCCTTTGCCCGGTGGCAAGAGGCGATCTCGCGATACTTGGCGTTCCCGGAGATGCAGGCCAGGATCCGAATGCCGAGCTGGTCCAAAAGCGGCTGCACCTGCCAGAGCTCGCCGGCCAGATTGTACTCCCCGATGATGTTCACATCGTAGGGCGTCGTATAAGACGGCTCCTCGGTCCCGATGACGTGATCGAGCAGCGCTTCGCCGGCAAGCTTGTTGCCCAGATTCTTGCTCCCGGCAAAGCCGGGGGAGAGTACCGGGACGACCGGCCGCCCAAGCTGCTTCCGCGCCGCCTGGCAGACGGCTTCGACATCATCGCCAATCAGGGCGGGCACGCAAGTCTGGTAGACAAAGACCGCGGGAGGATCGTAGCGGTCGATCGCCTCCTTGATCGCGCGGAAGAGGCGCTTCTCCCCGCCGTAGACCACGTCCATCTCCTGGATGTCGGTCGTGAAGCCCATCCGGTAGAGAAGGGAATCGGAGGACTTGGACCCCCGATTATCCCACGAGTTGCCTTCGCAGGCGATCGGACCATGCACCAGGTGAACCACGTCGGTGATCGGCTGGAGGGCGATCTTGGCCCCATCGAAGGCGCAGCCTCCGGCAGCAGCCCCTGGTTGGAGCTGCTTGGTGCAGCCCTTCTTCCGCTCCTTCTCCGACTTCGCCTGGTTCTTGGCGCAACCGGGCTCCTGGAAGACCGCCTGGACCTTTTCCGAGAGGTTGCTCATCCAGAACTCCTTTCGGCGCCCTTTTCCCTACCGAATGATGTCGAAGCTATAATCCGACTTCGCCGGAACGTTCGTATTCCGATCCATCTCGTCGAAGATCTTGTCCAAGATCCAGACGAGCACGTTCAGCGCGCCCTGATATCCCCACACCGGGTACCTGTGGTGGTGGTGCCGATCGAAGATCGGGAATCCAAGCCGGATCAGCGGCGTCCCCGTATCCCGCTCGAGATACTTGGCGTAGGTGTTGCCAATCACGAAATCGACCGGCTCGGTGAAGAGTAGCGAACGCAGGTGCCACAGATCCTTGCCCGGGTAAACCTGGCAGCCCGCTCCAAAGGGAGAGCTGGCCAAAAGCTCGCGCACCTTCTGCTCCCACGCCGTGTCGGCATTCGTGGCCAGGATGTGCGCCGGCTCCGCCCCAAGCTCGAGCAGGAAGCCCGCGATCCCAAGCGCCACGTCGGGATCGGCGTAGACCGCGAACCGTTTTCCGTGGATGTGCGGGCTCGAATCGGCGATCGCGTCGACGAGTCTGCCTCTCTCCTTTTCGAGCGCCTCCGGAATCGGCTGCCCCGAGAGGCGTGAGACTTCCTGGAGGAAGCGGTCCGTCGCCGCGACACCGATCGGATAATGCAAGCCGACCGTCTCCTGCCCTTTCCCTTGGATGTAGGGCAACGTCTTGGGTGTGCAGAAGCTCTGCATCGAGATCGTCGCCTTGGAATGCAACGCCTCGGAAATCTCGGAGAGCTTCGTACCACCGTCGTACATGCGGAAGGTTCCATCGGTTGGAGTATCCCAGACGTCGCTGTTGTCAGAGACGATCAGATACTCCACGCCCATGAGGTCGAGGATCCGCCGGATCTCCCGGATGTTGCCGACCACGTTGCCGTCGAAACCGACGATCAGGTTGATCTTCCCGTTCGGCTGCCGTTCGAGCGGCGGCACCGTCTTGGCCTTCCCGTCCCAGAAGTATTCCAGAATCCCCTTCATCATATTGTCATATCCCGTGATATGACTCCCCACGAAGGAGGGGGTATGGGCAAACGGAACGTCGAAGTCCTGCGGAACGCTGCCCTTCTCTCTCGCGTTCTTGATGAAGGCGTTGAGATCGTCGCCGATCACCTCCGCCATACAGGTCGTGGAGACCGCGATCATCTTTGGCTTGTAGAGAGCGTAGCTGTTGGCCAGCCCGTCGATCATGTTGCTGAGTCCTCCGAAGACCGCGGCATCCTCGGTCATCGACGAGGAGACACAGCCGCTCGGCTCCTTGAAGTGCCGGCTGAAATGACTCCGGAAATAGGCGACGCACCCTTGGGACCCGTGAACGAAGGGCAATGTTCCCTCGAAGCCCACCGCCGCGAAGATCGCACCCAGAGGCTGGCAGGCCTTGGCGGGATTGATCGTGATCGCCTCCCGGGCGAAGTTCTTGTCGCGATATTCCTTGGTCTTCGTCCACTCGCGGATCCGCTCGACCTCGTCGGCGCAGGCCGGGTCCTCGAACTCCCGCTTCTTCCGCTCAAACATCTCCAGGTATTGCGGCTGCCGAAAGAGATGAAAGTGGTCGAGAACATGTTCCGCGTTCTGACTTTTGCTCTCTCCGTTGGTCTCCATATGGTCTTCCCTTCCTTCGTTGCTGAATTGCTCCTTGAACCCGCACTGGCGCCGCTTACTCCTTCTTCCAAGGCGCTTTCGTCAATCCCCACACGGGGCTGTTGATCGCCATGTCCATGTCCCGCGCGAAAATCGCGAATCCATCATAACCGTGGTAGGGACCCGAATAGTCCCAGGAGTGCATCTGGCGGAAGGGTACTCCCATCTTCTGGAAGACATATTTCTCCTTGATGCCAGATCCCACGAGATCGGGCTCCAGCTTCTCCACGAACTTCTCGAACTCGTAGCCGGTCACATCGTCGTAGATCAAGGTGCCGTCCTTCACGTAGTGCGTCGTCCGCTGATAGTCGTCGTTGTGGCCGAACTCGTAGCCGGTGCCGATCACCTCCATGCCCAGATCTTCGTAAGCTCCGATCACATGCCGAGGGCGAAGGCCGCCGACAAAGAGCATGACCTTCTTGCCTTGGAGCCGCGGCTGGAACTTCTGGATCACGGCATCCGCCGCGGGCCGATACTTGGCAATGACGCGCTCCGCTCCTTCCTTGATCTTCTCGTCGAAGTGGCTCGCGATCTTGCGAAGAGACTCCTCGATCTTCGTCGGACCGAAGAAGTTGTACTCCACCCAGGGAATTCCGAACTTCTCCTCCATGTGACGGGAGATGTAATTCATCGAACGGTAGCAGTGGAGGATATTGAGCTTCACCTTCGGAGTCCTCTCGAGCTCCTTGAGCGTTCCATCTCCGGACCATTGCGCAACCACTCGCAGGCCCATCTCCTCGAGCAGGATCCGGGAAGACCAGGCATCCCCCCCGATGTTATAATCCCCGATGATCGCGACGTCATAGGGAGTCGAGACCCATTCCGGCTCCTTCCCGGCCGCCTTGTCGAGCACCCAGTCGCGGACGCTGTCGTTGGCAATGTGATGGCCCAAGGACTGCGACACGCCGCGAAATCCTTCGCAACGCACGGGAACGATTGTCTTCCCGTTGAATTCCTTGGTCTTTGCCTTCGCGACCGCTTCGATGTCGTCGCCGATCAGACCGATCGGGCACTCGGATTGAATGGTGATGCCCTTGTTCAAGGGAAAGAGCTCCTGCAGCTCCTCAAGGGCTTTCGCGAGCTTCTTATCGCCCCCGAAGACGATGTCGCGCTCTTGAAAATCGGTGGTGAACTGCATCGTGACGAAGGTGTCCACTCCAGTCGTCCCGATGTAGTAGTTCCTTCGGGAAGCCCAGGAGTATTGACCGCAGCCGACCGGACCGTGGCTGATGTGGATCATGTCCTTGATCGGACCCCACACCACTCCCTTGGAGCCCGCATACGCACAGCCCCGGATCGTCATCACGCCCGGCAGGGACTTGATGTTGGACTTGACCCCGCAATCCGGCTTTCCTTCCTCGAAGACTCCCAAATGCTTGTCACGCTTCTTCGCGGACTTTTCCGGATAAGCTTGGAGAACCTCCTCGATCAGTTGGCGGTTCCGGGCGCTTAATTCTTGACTCTCCTCTGCCGCTGGCTTTGTCAGGCTCATCTTTCTTTTCCTCCGCGGTTTTGGTCGTTGCTCCCACACGCGGTGGGGGACTGCCGGCTGGGAAACCGCCCACCCAGCCGGCCAATCCCTCGTTCTACCTTAGGCGCAAAGGACCGCTTCTCCCGCGGTCTTTCCCACTAGCGATTCGTCCTCCCGCTTCATGATGCCGAACTGCATGAGCAGGTCTTCGAGATCATCCATGGTGATGGGCGTCGGAATCACTCCGTTCCCCTTGTTCGCATGGATCTTCCTCGCCAAGCTCCGATACTCCTCGGCCTGCTTCGACTCGGGCGCATATTCGATCACCGTCATCCGCCGGAGCTCGGCATGCTGCACCACGTTATCCCGAGGCACGAAGTGAATGAGGGTCGTGCCGAGCTTGGCGGCCAGAGCTTCCGCCAGCTCCAGCTCTCGATCGGTCTGCCGCTCGTTGCAGATCAGTCCGCCGAGCCGCACCCCGCCGGAATTCGCATACTTGAGAATTCCCTTGGAGATGTTGTTGGCGGCGTACATCGCCATCATCTCGCCTGACATGACGATGTAGATCTCCTGCGCCTTGTTCTCGCGAATCGGCATCGCGAATCCACCGCAGACCACGTCGCCAAGGACATCGTAGGAGACGTAGTCTCTTCCCTCGTAGGCGCCGTTTTCCTCGAGGAAGTTGATCGAGGTGATCACCCCTCGGCCGGCACATCCGACCCCGGGCTCGGGCCCGCCCGACTCGACGCAGCGGATATCCCGGTAGCCGACCTTCATCACATCCTCGATCTCGAGGTCCTCCACGCTTCCAGCCGCCGCGGCCAGATGGAGAATCGTGTCCTGATTCTTGGCATGCAGGATCAATCGGGTGGAGTCGGCTTTCGGATCGCAACCGACGATCAGGATCCGCTGTCCCATTTCCGCCAAAGCGGCAAGAGTATTCTGAGAAGTGGTCGACTTCCCGATCCCTCCCTTTCCATAGAAGGCAATTTGTCGCAGCTCGCTCATTGTGGATCTCCCTTGTTTTCTTTGTCGTTTTTTCCCGAGGGCGATCGTTCTGCTCTCACCCTTCGGCGCTTGACACCTTTGCGAGCAACTGGCGTGCCAATATCCTTGCCCCGTGTCGGCGCTCTCCCGACCGGTGGACGATGCTCCTCTGGTTTCGCCGCTCATCCTGCGCAACATTCCGATCGCGAGAAGAGTGGATGCCTTGGACTACGGAAGAGGATCGGTCCCCGCCTCTCCCCGTGGCCCGGGTCGGCTACGTGGGAAAGGTAACAAACGGGGATCCAATGTCGGAAAGAGAACAGGGTCGCGGCGAACCATCGTTGCCTTCCGTGCGGTCCCCTCGGTGGCATGCTTCCTGCTCGCCAAAGAAACATGGCGCCTCCCCCAAAGGTGCGAATGGCCCCGAGGTTGGTTGACACTACCCTTCGCGATGGAGAGCAGGCTCCCGGGGTCGCCTTCTCGCAGGAGGAAAAGCTCCGCTTGGTCCAAGCCCTCATTGCCGCCGGAGTACCCGAGATCGAAGCGGGCATTCCCGTTATGGGCATGGCGGAGCGAGAGACCCTCCGGGCGATGGCGGCCTATGCCAACCGCAGCTGCCGGCTCATCTCCTGGGGGAGAATGCATCCGGCCGATTTGGAAGCGATCCAGACTCTGCCCATCCGTTTCGCCAACCTTTCCATCCCGGTCTCCGATCTCCAGATCGAGAGGAAGCTGCAAAGATCACGCGGCTGGGTCCTCGAAACGGTTCGCCGGTTCGTCCGGGAAGCCAGTGACCTTGGCCTGGAGGTGGCGGTCGGGGGAGAAGACTCCTCTCGCGCCGACTTGGATTTCCTCCTCCGAGTCGCGGAGGCCGCTCAAGCCGCCGGAGCCTCGCGCTACCGGTTTGCGGACACCCTCGGCATCCTCGACCCCTTCTCGACCTTCCGTTCGATCCGCCGACTCCGTCGCGCCGTAGACATCGACCTCGAGATCCATGCCCATGACGACCTGGGAATGGCGACTGCGAACTCCCTGGCGGCCTACCGGGCGGGGGCGACGCACATCAGCGTCACCGTAAATGGACTGGGCGAGCGGGCGGGCAACGCTCCGCTGGAGGAAGTCGTGGCGGCCCTCCGCTACGGCAACCAAATCGACTGCGGCGTACGGAGCGATGCCCTTCTCTCCCTTTCGGAGCTGGTGGCCGAGATTTCAGGGCGTCCGGTTCCCCAGGCAAAAAGCATCGTCGGCAGAGCCGTCTTCACCCACGAATCGGGAATCCACATCGACGGGCTCCTCAAGGATCCATGGAATTATCAAGCTTTCGATCCCAAGGAACTGGGCCGCTCCCATGAGCTTGTTGTGGGCAAGCATTCGGGCCCTCGGGCGATCCAATGGAGCTATCGGAGACTGGGCATCGATCTCACGCTCTCGGAAGCCGAGGCGCTGCGCCTCCCCATTGCCGATTTTGTTACCCGGTGGAAGCGCTCACCACGGGAGAGCGAACTCCTGCACCTCCTCTCGGCGCCGCTCGCTCCCCAAGCGGTCGGAAAACCGACAGGTCTCACGAAAGCCCAATCCCAACGGAGCGGACCAGCCGCTTTGCCGACCGCAGGAGCAAGCTGGTGAGGTGTGTTTGCTGCTAGGAAGCCAGGATGCTCGACCCCAACTTCAACTGGGCTAGCGCAAGCCGCAGTTCCCTCCGCATCATCAGAAGCGCTTCCTGCGAGAGACGTTTCTTCTCCTCGATCGCCAGGCTCAGTTCTTCCCGGTAGGCGGTGAGGGAAGCGGCGATCTTATGCAGACACTCGTGCCAAGCGGCGGCAATGCGACACATCGAATCGCCGGTCTGCATGCGAGAAAGATGAGAATGAATCCTCTGCTGGGCCGCCACGAGCTCGGCCAAGAGGATCTTCTCCGAGGGAACCCGCTTCAGGTTGCTGGCCAGGCCGATCCGGTGCAGCAGCCAGATCGTCCATTTCGTCGGGTCCCACTGCCACGGTTTGACTCCGTTCCGATAGTCGTGCTGAAACTCGTGATGGAAATTGTGGTAACCCTCGCCGAACGTAAAAAGCGCCATGATCCAACTGTCCCGGGCGGTGCATCGAAACGAATAGGGCTGATCGCCCACCATGTGACAGAGCGAATTGATAAAGAACGTCATCTGCTGCACGGCGACCACTCGGGTCACCCCTCCGACCAGGAACCCTCCCAAGGCGCCGATCCATCCTCCGTGCAGAGCTCCTAGGGCGGTCGGCAGGCCGAAGCCCATCAGGAATGCCAGCGGGACTCCATACTTGTTCTGCCACCGGCAGAGAGGATCGGAAAGGAGATCCTTGACATTGTCCAACGAGCGCTGCGGTTGCAGCTTGACGAGAAGCCACCCGATATGCGCATGGAAAAACCCCTTGCGAATGTCATAGGGGTCCTCATCGTGATCCACGTGCTTGTGGTGATACCGATGGTCGGAAACCCAGGCGATCGCCGACCCTTCAAAGGAGGCCGCCCCGAAGAGCAGCACGAAGAGACGCACCGGCCATTTTGCCTGAAAGGACCGATGGGAAAAGAGGCGATGATATCCGAGGGTGATGCTCAATCCGGTCGCCAGGAATAGACCGAAAAACACCGTCCATTGGTACCAGTCGATGCCGTAGAAGAAGGCGTAAGCCGGAGTCGCTGTTAAAGCGAGAATCAGGGTGGAGATTAAAAAAATGGTCGTCGGCCAATTCATATGTTTAACCTGCAGTTTTCCTGACGGCACACCACGGCAAGGAGACGGAATTCGGCAGAAGAAGAGAGAATGGGCCGCCTTCCTGTGACATAGATGCGCTTACCAAGATGTAGTTCCGATCCGAAGAGAAAAACCCCTCTATGTAAAACATAGCCCATCATCTCTTGCATTTACAGCCATTTTTTTTATCCGGCGGGTAGAATCGAGCGTCATGGCCGACCCGTCTGCGAGCATGGGCGGGGCGTCCGGATCGATCGAAGAGGCAAGCCGGATCGGGCGTCTGGCTGGCTTGCGGAGACGAGCGCGACACGGGCGGCCGCTTCTGCTCGTTCGTCACGCTCCTAGTAAATAGGACTTGCCCGAACGGTTGCTGCCGCCACTGCGGTGGGTGCGACCGTGGCGCATCCACCGCCTTCGATCAAGAGACGCGCAACCGCAAATAGTCGAGAAGCTCCGCGATGCGGACGCGCTCCTGGCGCATGCTGTCGCGCTCGCGGACGGTGACCGTCTCCTTTTCTCCGGCGAGCGCTCCGCTCCTCACCCCTTCCAAGGTTTCAAAGTCGATCGTCACGCCAAAGGGGGTTCCCACCTCGTCCATGCGGCGATAGCGACGACCGATGGCGCCGCTCTCATCGTAGAAAATCCGCAACTGCATCCGCAGGAGGTCGGCGACCTCGCGGGCCTTCCGAACCAGCTCCTCGTTGTTTTTGAGGAGGGGGAAAACGCCAGCCTTGATCGGCGCCACGCGGGGGGCAAAGTGGAGGACGACCCGCTTTTCGACCTTCCCGCCTTCGGCAACCACATCCTCCTCGTCGTAAGCCTCGCAGAGAATCGCCAGGAATGTTCGATCGACCCCTCCGCTTGGCTCGATCACATGCGGGATATATTTCTGCCCGGTCTCCTCGTCGAAGTATTCGAGTGGCTTGCCGCTGGCGACTGCATGCTGACGCAGGTCGAAATCGGTCCGGTAGGCGATCCCTTCCAGCTCCTGGCGTCCAAATGGGAAAGCGTACTCCAGATCATAGGTCTTTTCCGAGTAGAAGGCTCTCTCGCCCTCGGGCACGTCCCGCACATGGATGTGGTGACGCGGCAAGCCGATCGATTCGTACCAGGAGAGCCGAGCCTCCTTCCACTTTTCCAACTCCTCGAGCCCAGTCCCGGGCCGAACGAAATACTCCACCTCCATCTGCTCGAACTCCCGAGAGCGGAAGAGGAAATTCCGCGGATTGACCTCGTTGCGAAACGATTTTCCGATTTGCGCAATGCCGAAGGGGATCTTCTTACGCGACGTCTCGAGCACGTTACGGAACTGAACGAACATCGCTTGCGCCGTCTCTGGACGAAGGTAGGTCAGAGCACTCTCTTCTTCCAAGGGGCCCACATAGGTCCGGAAAAGGAGATTGAATCTCCTCGGCTCCGTCATCTCCCCGCCGCACTCCCCGGGATGCTTGGAGGGTTTTTGGGGGCAGCGGGCGTCGGCGAGCTGATCGACGCGAAAGCGCGCCTTGCAGATCTTGCAATCGACCAGCCAATCGACGAACTGCTCCTCATGCGTGCTCGCTTTCCAGACCGCCCGGTTCATGAGAATCGAACCATCGAGACCCACGATGTCGTCTCGCAACTGGGTCATCGATCGCCACCAAAGCTCCTTGATATTTCTCTTGAGCTCCACTCCCAGAGGGCCAAAGTCCCAAAGACCGTTCAGCCCCCCGTAAATTTCGGAGGAGGGGTAGACAAAGCCGCGACGCTTACAGAGCGCAACAAGCTTTTCCATTAAGGGTTCTTCTGTCATAAGAAAGCCGAACGGACGCGCGGCCGACCCATCGCGCAGCCACAAGAGCGTTTACGAGTCCATGTCACGAAGGCCGAAGACAAGGAAAGAGCACCCTCCCTCTAGAAAATCCGTCCTGCGGATCCTTTCCGGTTTCGCCGCCCGAGTCGCCAGCCACTTTGTTCTCTCCACGATTGGACTGCTTTCGGCGATCCTCGTCGCCGCATTCCTCCTATTACGGTTCTACGGAGTTCCCGCGCAAATCAAAAACGTCCTTCTGGCTGAGCTGGAGGCGCGCGACATCACGATCTCCGTCGGCCGCCTCTCGCTCGATCCGCTAGGCCATCTCATCGCCAGCCGGGTCGCCGTCTTCCGCAACCGGGATCGGCAGGAGGTCTGGCTGCAGATCGATCGCGTTCGCCTCTCCGTCGCCTGGCTCGCCTGGTGGAAAGGCAAGCCTTGGATCAAGAATGCCTCCGTTCACAACGCCACGATCCACCTTCCGATCACCCCGCGTAGCGAAGTCGAGCTTTCCCAGGTTTCCGCGCGGGTCAACTTTGTCCCGGGCGCTCTCGAGGTCCTGCAGGCAACCGCCCGCGTCCTCAATCTCGAGCTTCTGCTCAAGGGGCGCATCCTGCTCAATGGCTACCCCTCCTTCCCCGCCCCCTCTCCCCAAGAACAGGAGGCGACAGACCTCCTTTGGCATCGCATCCTCGCCACGGTCGATGAGATCGAGACCCAGCGGCCGATCCCGGTGGAGGTCGATCTCTCGATGGCCACCAAGGATCCTTGGGAGGCCAGCATCCACTGCCGGATTCTCTCTTCTCCGCTTTCCTGGCGGCAGATTCCCCTGGGACGCCTGGCCGGAGATCTGCGCTTGGCTGGACGCGTCCTCCACCTGGAAGAACTGCATCTGGGATTTCCCAGGGGCGAAGTCTCTCTTTGGGGAGAGGCCGATCTGCCCAAACAGACCGGCTTCGTCGAATTTTTAAGCAACGCCGACCCCACCGTACTCGGCCCTTCGCTGCCGGAGAAGGTCGCCGCCACCCTCCAAGAACTCCATTTTCTGGATCTCCCCAGCCTGAGCGGGCGGCTGACCGGCAAATGGGGATCGACCGAGCGCTTCCTCCGTCTCTCCGCCGATCTCCATTGGCATCACTTCCGCTACCGGGGCCATCCTTTCGACGAGCTTTCGATTCCTGTCGCCTTCGACGGCGCGCGGCTCTTCGTTCCAGAGGCAAAGCTCCGGTCCCCCACGGGAAAGATCGATGCGGAATTTCTCTACGAGAGTTCCCCGGCGAAGCTGCGCATCAAGGCCGAATCCACCATGGATCCGACTCTTTTCCTCGGAGTGGCCGGGCCCGCCGCCGACCGTTTTCTCGAATCTCTTTCCTTTCCCAAAGAGCCTCCCTGGGCGCGGGGAGAGATCACAGGCCAAAACCTGTTTTCTCCGCAGAGCTGGTCGGTGCAGGGCAGCTTTTCGGCCAAGAACTGCTCCTACAAAGGAGTGGCCATCCGCTCCGTGCAATCCGACATTGAATTCCAAAACCTGACCCTCCATTTCTCGCATTTCACGGCCACCCGGCCCGAGGGAACGATCACGGGGAACTTCGAGAACGACTTCGGCCATAAGATCGTGACCGTTCACAATCTATCGTCCGCAGTTGACGTAATCGCCTGCGCGCCGACTCTGGGAGACAAGTTTCCGGGCTATGTGCAGCCCTACCGTTTCCAAAAGCCGCCGCGACTCGAGGTGAGCGGGGTCGTCGACCTGAACGAAGGCAGCAAGAATCCGGTCAGCGATCTCCGGGTCGATGTCCAGTCCGATTCCGTGCTCAACTACGTCCTCTTCCAGCGAAATTTTCCCGTCGTTTCGCCCAGAGGCCACATCCTTCTCCGTCGCAACGATCTCACCGTGCAGATCGACCAATCCTCCCTTTTTGACGGCCGCCTGCATGGAACCTTTCAGGTGACGCTTCGACCGCCTCCCGCAGGCTCTCCCTTTCACTGCGTTTTTGACCTGGACCACGGCGACTTCCACAAGGTCATGTTGGACCTGTATCAGGTCGACAAATGCTCGGGCCCCCTGCAATTCCACCTCAGTTTGTCCGGCATTGTAGGCAATCTCCCCTCGCTGACCGGCGATGGCGATTTTGACGTTCAGGACGGCTACATCCTCTCGATCCCGTTCCTAGGCGGCCTCTCCACCAGCATGAGCGCGGTCATTCCGGATTTCGCCATGGCCAAGGCGGACCAGGCGCACGCCCATTACACCGTAGGAAACGGCGCAGTCTCCACCGAGCAGTTCACTATCGCCAGCGTTGCCTTCACGCTCATCGGAAAGGGGAGCTACAACTTCCTGCACGACAACCTGGAAGCCGATGTGCGGGTCAACGTTCGCGGCCCCATGGGGACCCTTTTGTTCCCGATCAGCAAACTTTTCGAATATCATGGCTCGGGCAAGCTCGCCGCTCCTGACTGGAAGCCGCGCAACTTTTAACCGAACCGGGAGTTCGTCCTCGCTGGTCAAACCGGCCAACGGACGATATAGGAAAAAGATGTCCGATCTTCCGAAAGCTTACGAGCCGCAAGTCATCGCCGAATCGCTCTACGCTCGCTGGCTAAAGGATGAGAACTATCGCGCGGACCCTTCCTCATCCAAGCCTGCGTTTTCGATCGTCATGCCGCCTCCCAACATCACGGGCGTGCTGACTCTGGGCCATGTCCTGAATAACGCGATTCAGGACGTCCTCTCCCGCAAGGCCCGCCTGGAAGGGTGCGAGGTTCTCTGGCTCCCAGGGACGGATCACGCTGGCTTGGCAACGGAGATGGTCGTCGAACGCTCGCTGCGCAAGCAGAGGGGAATCGGCCGCAAGGAGCTGGGTCGAGAGAAATTCCTCCAGCTTGTGCGGGAGTGGCGGGAAACCCATGGTCGGATCATTGTCGAACAGCTCAAGAAGCTGGGGAGTTCGGCCGACTGGTCGCGGGAACGCTTCACGATGGATACGGACTATTCGCGGGCGGTCCAAAGGGTCTTCGTCCAGCTCTACCAGAAGGGGCTCATCTACCGAGGCCGGCGCATGGTCAACTGGTGCCCCGCCTCCCTGACGGCTCTATCCGACGAGGAAGTCCTTCCGCGGGAAGAGCAGTCGAGCCTCTACTTCATCCGCTATCCGATCGAGGGGGAGCCAGGCTCCTTCCTTACCGTCGCCACCACCCGCCCGGAGACGATTCCCGGAGACACCGGCATTGCGGTGCACCCCGAAGATGACCGATATCGAAAATGGATCGGCCGGCGGGCCATCCGGCCATTCCCCCTCGGCTCGATTCCGATTCTGGCGGATTCGGCGGTCGATCCCGCCTTCGGCACCGGGGCCCTCAAGATCACTCCGGCCCATGACAAGCTCGATTTTGAAATCGGGCAACGTCACGACTTGCCCATCGTCGACATCCTCCACCCGGACGGCCGGATCCACTGCCCCGCCCTCCCCGAGCTCGACGGCCTCGACCGCTTCGAGGCGCGGAAAAAGGCGGTCGCCCTGCTGGAGGAAGAAGGCCTGCTCGCCAAAGTCGAGCCCTACCTCCATACGGTGGGGGTGAGCGAACGCGCGAACGTGCCGGTCGAGCCGCGCCTCTCCGAGCAATGGTTTCTCCGCTATCCGAAAGTCGAGGAGGCGCTCCGCGTCGTTCGGGAACGCCGGATCCGATTCTTTCCCGAACATTGGGAAAAGGTGTACGAACATTGGATCGAGAACATTCAGGACTGGTGCATCTCCCGCCAAGTCTGGTGGGGACACCGCATTCCTGTCTGGTGGAAAGAGGGCTCGCATTGCTGCCAGGTGGAATCGCCCGGTCCCGACTGGGTCCAGGATCCCGATACGCTCGACACCTGGTTCTCGTCCTGGCTCTGGGCGTTCGAGACGATGGATCCTGCTACCCGCCGGAAGTTCTATCCCACTTCGGTCCTGGTGACGGGTCCCGATATCATCTTCCTTTGGGTGGCCCGCATGATCATCGCGGGCTTGGAATTTCGACCCGGCCGCGGCCCGAGCTCCGAGGAAAACATTCCCTTTCGCGCCGTCTACTTCACCGGGCTGATTCGTGATCGACTGGGAAGGAAGATGTCCAAGTCCTTGGGCAATTCCCCCGACCCCCTGGCGCTGATCGAGAAATATGGAGCGGACGGGCTCCGCTTCGGGCTTTTACGAATCGCCCCTCAGGGCCAAGACATTCGCTTCGACGAGAAGCAGATCGAAGAAGGCCGAAACTTTTGCAACAAGCTCTGGAATGCCTGCCGCTTCCGAGTCCGCTTCGGTCCGCTTTCCGCCGACGCGCGGCCCTGGGAACATCGGCTCTCTCCGTTCGCCGTCGAGATGCTCTTCGGTTTGAGCCAGACGGGGAGCCGGCTGGAGACGGCCTTCGCGGCGTACCAATTCAGCGAAGCCGCCGGACTGCTCTACAGTTTTGTCTGGAACGACTTTTGCGCCTGCTTCCTCGAAGCGGCCAAGGTCGACCTTGCCCAGGAAGGGAGCTCGACCGCCATAGGAACACTCGCCGCCTTCGATTACGCCCTCTCCTGGATCCTTCGGCTGCTCCATCCTTTTTGCCCCTTCGTGACCGAGGAGCTGTGGAATCGTCTTGATCTCGGCCCTTCCACCATTCAGTTCGCCGGCTGGCTCGATGCAGCCGAGGCGGGGAGGCTCGACGAACGGCTGGGGGATCGGAAGGAGGCCGCTTCCCAGGCGCGGGCAATCTACCAGGCGGCCGAGCGCGGCCGTCATCTCCGTTCGACCTACGGCATCCCTTCCAATCAGAAGGTGCCCTTTCTCCTCCGCGCCGAAGAGCCCCTGGCGCGGGCCGAAAGGAACGTGCTTGCCGCGCTGGCGAACGCAAGCGACATCGCCGATGTCGACGGCCCGCCTCCCAAGGCCCCCATGGTATTGACCGCCTTGGGGGAGCTCTACCTGCCTTTGGAGGGCATTCTCGATCTTGAGGTGGAACGGAGGCGGCTGACGAGCGAGAAAGAGAAGCTCGCCCGCAACTGGAAAACGATCCAGGAACGGCTCGAGAATCCCGAGGTCTCCGCTCGGGTCCCCGCGCAAAAGCTCGAAGCTTGGAGAGAGCAGGCGATGCAGCTCGAAACGGCGGTGCGGCGCCTCGAGGATCAGTTAAGCGAACTCTCGCAATAGGCGGCGAGGCGGATTGCCCGCTGGCATCCGGCTTACGAGGCCGCGGACTTTTCCGCCGGCTTGACGACCGCCTCTGCGCTACCGGTGCCAAAAACCTTCGCGCGCGCAGCCGCATCGATGCGAGCCGCGAGCTCGGGATTGGTCTTGATTGCTTGAACGGCCGCTTCCCTCCCCTGACCGATCTGCGTCCCCTCGAAGTAGATCCAGGCGCCACGCTTGTCCAGGATCCTCTGGTCGATGCCCACGTCGATGAGCGACCCTTCCCGGGAGATCCCCTCGTTATAAAGGATGTCGAACTCGCATTCGGTAAAGGGCGGAGCGATCTTGTTCTTGACCACCTTCATCTTCGTTCGGTTTCCGTAGACCGTCCCGTCGCCGCTCTTCAGTTGTCCGATCCGACGCACGTCGACGCGAACCGACGAATAGAATTTGAGCGCCTTTCCTCCCGGAGTGGTCTCCGGATTTCCGAACATCACCCCGATCTTCTCGCGAAGCTGATTGGTGAAGATGCAGATCGTCTTCGCCCTGCTGATGAGTGCGGTCAGCTTCCGCAAAGCGCTACTCATCAATCTCGCCTGAGCGCCGACTGTTGCGTCTCCGATCTGCCCTTCGAGCTCGGCTCGCGTAGCGAGGGCGGCCACCGAGTCGACCACGATGACATCCACCGCGTTGGAGCGGATCAAGGTCTCCGCAATGGTCAACGCTTCTTCTCCGCAGTCGGGCTGGGAGATCAACAGATCGGACATGTTGACTCCCAGGCGCTGGGCATACTGGGGATCGAGCGCGTGCTCCACGTCAATGATGACCCCGACTCCGCCCAGCTTCTGCGCTCGAGCCACGACGGTGAGAGCGAGGGTTGTCTTTCCGGACGACTCCGGACCAAAAATTTCGACGATGCGACCTCGCGGGAATCCTCCTGCCCCGAGTGCTCGATCGATCACCAGGCAGCCGGTGGGAATGACCTCGATTTGCAGACGGGCCTGATCGTCGCCCAGCCGCAGAATGGCTCCTTCGCCATATTCCTTCGAGATCGTCTGGAGAGCCAGATCGAGATTCTTATCCTGCCGCCGCGCCTTTGCATCCATCTTTTCGGATTCCACAAAACACCTTCTTCCCTCAGCGAGTCCCTTGCCAAGAAAGAATGTTCCGCATCAAATTCCCGGAACTTCTAAAAGCCTCGATCGGCCTCGAGGAAGCCTTCGAGATGCCGCAGCCGCGTCGGATGGCGCATCTTCCGAAGCGCTTTTGCCTCGATCTGCCGGATTCGCTCTCGCGTGACGCGAAACTGACGGCCGACCTCCTCCAGCGTGCGGGGATATCCGTCGAGCAGCCCGAATCGCTGCTCGATCACCGTTCGTTCCCGCTCCGTCAGCGTGTGAAGGACGTCCCGGATCTTTTCCTTTAACAAGGAATAGGCGGTCATTTCGGAGGGATTTTCCGCCGACTTGTCCTCGATAAAATCTCCAAACGTGGTGTCATCGCTCTCCCCAACCTGGCTTTGGAGAGAGATCGGCTGCTGGGCCATCTTGAGAATCGCCCGGATGCGATCGACGCTCAGCTGGATCTCGTCGGCGATCTCTTCCGGATTCGGCTCGCGGCCCAGCTCCTGAATCAGCTGCTTTTGCACCCGCATGAGCTTGTTGATCGTCTCGATCATATGCACCGGGATCCGGATGGTGCGGGCTTGATCGGCGATGCTCCGCGTAATCGCCTGGCGAATCCACCAGGTCGCGTAGGTCGAGAACTTATAGCCGCGTCGATACTCGAACTTCTCCACGGCCTTCATCAGGCCCATGTTTCCTTCCTGAATGAGATCGAGGAAGGAGAGCCCGCGATTGGTATATTTTTTGGCGATCGAGATCACGAGGCGGAGGTTGGCCTCGACCATTTCCGTCTTGGCCCGCATGGCTTGATGAAGCCACTTCTTGAGCTCGCTATGCCTTTTCTTGAACTCCTCCACGCCGGCATGGGCCTGCTTCTGAAACTGCTTCAACTGCTCTTCCACCGCCGAGAGTGCCTCGGACGCCTTGCCCCCACGTCCCTGGGCACGAAGCCGCTTCCTCTCGCTCTCCCACCGGCAGACTTCCTGAAAGCGCTCCTCGCTTACTTGAACTAGGTCTTCGACGACCTTCTGCTTGAAGTAGAAGCGACGAAAGATCTTCTCCAGGGCTAGATGCTGCTTCTCGAGCTCCTTGGCTAACTTTGGCTTCTCCTTCGCACTCTCCGGCAATGCGCTCAACCGAGAGTAAAGTTCATCGGTCTCCTCGATCTTCTCCTCGAGCTTGCTCATGAGCGCGGGCAAAACCTTCATGTAGGCTTCGCGGCCTTCGATATGCTTATCCTGAATGAGCCGGTCGAATCGTTCCCTTCCCTGCTCGAGCTTCCGGGCCAGATGCAGATATTCCCGAGCAATGAACCCAAAGCTATGGAGGCACTTCTGCACCATGAGCTCGGCATTCTCAATCCGCTTGGAAATCTCGACTTCCTCTTCCCTCGTCAACAGAGGCACCTGCCCCATCTGCCGGAGGTACATCCGCACCGGGTCGTCGAGGATGTCGAGCTTGGTCTCCTTTTCCTCTTGCACCACCACCGTGTCCGCCGGGGTAGCGCTCTTCTGGCGATCGACCTCCGAGCTCTCGATGACGTCGATCTCGAGGCTTCGTAAAAATGCGATGATGGCCTCGATCTCGTCGGGTTGAGGTGCGCAGTCGGGCAACGCCTCGTTGATGTCGTCGAAGGTGAGATAACCCTGCTCCTTGGCGAGCTTAACGAGCGTCCGCAGCTTTTCTTGCCGCAGAGGCTCCTCGGACCAGATCTTCGCGAGCTTTGCGGCCAACTGCTGCTCCTCGGCCACGATGGGGGCCGGGGCGACGGCGGCGGCTACGGCGTGACGACCGTTTTCCTCGGAGGCGTGAACCTTGCTCAGCGCGGAAGGAGGGGAAGAGGACTCCGTGGAACGACGAGAGAGAGACGAAGAGGATGGGGTACGCGAGGTGGTGGTTCTTTTGGTTCTTGGATTGCGCGACATGGTCATGCTCGACTCGTTGCGGGGTTTCGAAGACTACGGACGGCCAAGGAAAGACAAAGTGAGAAAGGTTAATCGAGGGTCTTCCGCAAGTCAACGAGTTCCCTCAGCGCGGCCTGCGCCTCCAGGGGTCCACCTCCGGCCCGGACCCGCTCCTCGAGAAGACGGATGCGCCTCCGCTTCCAGAGAAATTCGAGGCGGCGGCAGAGCGTTGTCCACCGCTCTTCCAAAACAATCGAAAGATCGACGGGCGGGGGACGGAGCAGCAACCCGGTTACATAACCCCGTTCTTCCTCCGATAGGATCGGAAAGAGAGTCTCCGGATCCGAACCCGACGCCAGGATCTTCCGCACCAGCTCTCCCTCCTCGCTTTCCTCCAGCCAACGGAGATCGAGCTCCGCGCGCGCCCGCTCCAAGATGGCCGGCACCTCGCAGAGTAGCCAGATGAGCTCCGTCAAAACGACATCCCGCTGCGCCGGCAGGGCGTTTGGCAACACCCCGGGTTCCTGGCCTCCCGCCCCCGTTTTCCGGGTCGCCTCCTCTAATGCGCCACGAGAGACTCCCAAGCGCGCCGCCACCTCCAGGACGACGCCTTCCCGGCGGATCGGGTCCGGGATCTTGGCGATCCATGCGGCCATCGATTGGACGGCTTGGCTCCGTCCCCTGGGAAGAGTCAGGTCATTTTGACGAGCAGCCTGATCCAGAAGATAGGAAAGATGAGCGGGAGCCCGCCGCAATGTCTCCTGAAAGCTCGCGACCGCCGCCTCGCCTCCTCGGAGGAAGCTGTCCGGATCTTCCCCGGCCGGAAGAGAGGCCACACGGACATCGAGTCCCGCTTCCGTCAGGATGGCCAAACCCCGTACCGCGGCGCTCTCCCCCGCCCGGTCAGCGTCGAAACAGACGATGATCTCCTCGGCAAACCTTCGCAAAAGCCGCGCGTGATGCTCGGTGAGCGCCGTCCCCTGCACGGCAACGACGTTGCGAAAACCGGAGGCATGGCAGCGGATCAGATCCATCGGCCCTTCGCAAAGAACGCCTCTGCCCTCGTGGGCGATCGCCCGCTTGGCTCGATCCATTCCTAAGAGAATCCTTCCCTTCGAAAAAATTGGCGTCTCGGGAGAATTGAGGTACTTGGGAGAGGATTCATCGGCGCCTATCCTCCGGCCGCTGAAGCCGACGATCCTCCCGGCTTCATCGGCGATCGGGAGGATCAGCCGGTCGCGGAAACGGTCATACGGTCGAGCGTTTTCTCCGAGAACCACAAGGCCGGCCTCGGTCAGCAGCTCTACCGGGTAGCCACGCGAGGCGCCCCAGCGGAGGACGCCATCCCATCGATTCGGGGCATACCCCATCTCGAATGTCTCCGCGATCTCCCTCGAGAGGGCGCGGGATTCCAGATAGTGGCGGCACGGCTCGGCTTCCGGCGCGGTCCACAAGAGCTCGCGCCACCACTCCGCGACGTCTTTCTGGAGGGAGAAGAGACGCTCGCGAGCCGATGGAGCACCCGCCTCCTTCCGAAAGCTGGGAGGCATCTCCATTCCGGCCCGGTCGGCCAACAGGCGCAAGGCCCCCAGAAAATCGAGCCGTTCGTATTGCATCACGAAGTCGAACACCGTTCCTCCGTGGCCGCTGCTGAAACACTTGAAAACCTGCTTCTGAGGATCGACAAAGAAAGAAGGAGTCCGCTCCGAGTTGAATGGGGAGAGAGCCTTGTATTTGGAGCCGGCCCGCTTTAGAGGAACATAATTGCCGATGACCTCAACAATATCGCTGGCGGCGCGAATCGCTTCCACGAACTCCCGGAACGCCGGCGTCCCCATTCCGGTGGAATAAATCGGCTGTCGTGGGAAAACGCAAGGCTTACCCGAACCCCATGGGGCAACTTCTCCGCCTGCTCACCCTGATGCTGCTTCTTGCGGCACCGCGCGAAGCGCCGGCCGCCGGCTCGCCGGTCGTCATCGTCGAGAGGCCCGGGGTCGTCCACAATTTCACCGTCGATGGCGCATCCGTTCGGACCATGTTTCGTGACGCCCTCCTGCAATACACGAGGCAAACATCGATGAAAACCGCCTGGACCAAGGGGCTCGGCATCACGCCCCAAGACATCGTCGGGATCAAGGTTTCCGCATCGGGTGGTCCCGTCATGTCGAGCCGCAAGCCGCTCGTCGCGGCCATCGCCGAAAGCCTGGCAGAGGCGGGCGTGCCCGCGTACCAGATTGTCGTCTGGGACAAATTGGAAGATGACCTGCGGGAAGCCGAATATTTTCCTCGTCCGGAAGGAGCGCCCTACCGAGTCCGCTCCGTGATCCCGGAAACGGGGTTCGATGAGCATGTCTTCTACGTAAACGAAGTCCTGGGTCGCCTGATTTGGGGGGATCTCGCCTTTCAGGGAATCAAGCCCGGCCGCGGCCAAGCACAACAAGCGCAAAAGCACGGCGAGAAGCAGAGCGTGGCGCAGATGTATGGTCAAGGGGTGTCGGCGGGAAGCCTGGAGAACCAGGTCAGCAACAAGTCTTACTATGCCCGGCTGCTGACCCAAATCTGCACCAAGATCATCAATGTGCCGGTCTGCATCGACAACAGCGGAGTCGGCTTCAACGGAAGCCTCGCGTCCCTTGCCTTCGGGATGGTCGACAACACCCGCCGTTTCGAGGGAGAGGGGAACTGGGGCGATCCCGCCATAGCGGAGATCTTGGATCGGCCCTTCGTGCGCAGCAAGGTCGTGCTCCACGTCATGGATGCGCTCATTGTCCAGTATGCCGGGGGGCCCGAATTTTCCCCGGAATATACCTATCCTCTCGGAGCGATCTACCTAAGCAAAGATCCCGTCGCCATCGACTCCCTTCTCGTGAGCCGCGTTGACTCTTGGCGCATCGGCGCTCACATTCCTAGCTTGCAGTCCATGATTCACTACATGCAGACCGCCGTCGAATATGGCCTGGGCACCTCCGATCCCAAGAACATCCTGCTGATCCCCCTGCCGTGAACTCATCCGCCCCCGATCCCGCGATCGACCGGCTCAACGCCATCCTGTCCCGGCTCCGCGCTCCCGACGGCTGCCCTTGGGACCGGGAGCAGACCCATCATACCCTCAAAGGCCAGCTCCTGGAAGAATGCTACGAAGTCCTGGAAGCCATCGACCGGAACTCGCCGCAAGACCTCAAGGAAGAGCTGGGCGATCTCCTGCTCCATGTGCTCTTTCATTCCCAGATCGCGCGAGAACAGGGCACCTTCTCCTTCACGGACGTAGCCGAAGGGCTCTCCGCAAAGCTCATTCGACGCCATCCCCATGTCTTCGGGCAAGCGAGTGCCCGGAACGCGGAAGAGGTCACCGTCCACTGGGAGCGAAGCAAGCGGGAAGAAAAACCCGAGCGGAAGAGCCTCTTCGACGGCATTCCGCAAGACCTTCCCGCTCTCCTTCGCGCCCAAAAGTACCAGGGCAAGGCAGCAAAGCTCGGTCTCGACTGGAACAATCCCGATGGACCCAAGGCGAAGATTGCCGAGGAGCTGGTCGAAGTGGAGGAAGCAGCGGCACAAGGAGATCCGAAGCGAATCGAGGAGGAGATCGGAGACCTTCTCTTCGCCGTCGTCAATTTGGCCCGCCATTTGCGCGTCAACGCCGAATGTGCGCTGAGCGGGGCCGCCGGGCGCTTCCGCTCACGGGTGCAGTTCATCGAGGAGGAGCTGCGCGGCCGCCCTCCGGGAACGCCTCCGGAGCCTGCCGAATTGGAAGTCCTCTGGGAGCGGAGCAAAGAGCGCGCCTGAGAACGAGAGGGCCCCACAGAGGTCCGTTCCCTCTTGACTTCTTTGGGCCGCTCTCTCCCTTTTCCTCTGTAGCATGATCCACGCCGTCCACGACCCGTCGAGCGTCCACCGGCGTGCGATCGCGCTGGGCCGGCTGCTGGGATGGAGGCGGGTCATCCTCCTGCGCATCCAAAACGATCCCGTCGAGGTTCTCTGCTCCCCGAAGCCGCGTTCCGGGAAGAGAAGACCCCACATTTTTCTCTCGGCGGGGATTCATGGAGACGAGCCGGCGGGAGTGGAAGCCCTTCTCTCCTTCCTTG
>JAQTUK010000136.1 GCA_028710285.1 Methylacidiphilaceae bacterium
GCCGGGCTCGAGCGGCCGTCTGCCGGGAGGATTCAATTCCGGGATGAGGTCTGGGTGGACGTCGAGCGGAACCTCTGGATCGGCCCGCAGGGCCGGAAGATCGGGTATGTCGACCAGCACGACGGGCTCTTTCCCCACTTGAATGTGGAGGAGAACGTGGCTTTCGGGTTGCGCGGCCTCTCGCGAAAGGCAAAGAGGTGCCAGGCGGAGGAGTGCATGGAGAGTTGCGGGCTGCTTCCACTGGCGGGGCGCTCCCCGGCCGCTCTTTCGGGAGGTGAGCGCAGAAGGGTGGCTCTCGCCCGGGCCCTGGCGTGCCAACCTCGGCTGCTTCTGCTAGACGAACCTTTTGCGGGCCTGGATCCTAGCGGGCGCGGGGATCTGGTGCGACTGATGCGAAGGACAGTTCCGGAGCGATCGCTTCCCGCGATTCTCGTCACCCACGAGGAGAGGGAAGCGGTGCTCCTGGGGAGAGAACTAGCGATCATAGGGTCGGGGCGAGTGCTCCAGATCGGCCCGATCGCGGAGGTCATGGCAAGGCCGGTGAATCGCGAGGCAGGGAATATCCTCGGGGTAGAGACCGTGGTTCCGGGCCGATTCCTCTCCATCCGAGATGGGCTCGTCGAGGTGGAGGTTCCCGGCGGGACGCTCTTCGTGGTCGACCGAGGCGAGGCTCTCCCCGGCCTTGTCTACGCGATGGTGCGCGCGGAGGACGTGATTCTTTCCACCGAAGAAGGCGGCGGCCCGGTGAGCGTTCGGAACCGGCTCCGCGGGTGCGTGGTGGCGCAGGAAGCCGAGGGGCACGCCGTCCGCGTCCTCCTCGACTGTGGGTTTCCTCTAGTCGCCCGGGTCACTCGCGGAGCAAGCCAAGAGCTTGGGCTCGCCGTTGGCAAGCCTCTTTTCTGCTGGATCAAGGCGCATTCGATCCACCTCGTCCCTCGCTAAGCGGGGCTGCCTTCCCCCGGACAGCCGGAACGGAGCCTCGGGAAGAACCGGCGCTGGAAGATAAGCCGGATTCTGTTCCGGGAAGGCAGCCCTTCCCGGTGGCCATCATTTCTCTACCGGTCGCACGTTGGCGATCGGTCCGCGACGGCAAGCCGCCGCAGTGCGGCCTAACCCGAGGTGTGCCCGAACGCTCGGCGTCGTGACGCTCGAGCGTTGGAGCGGCCAGGGAGCCGGCACCTCTGTTTGGCCTTGCGCCGCGGAGGGTTTATCGTGCCTCGGCCATTGCTGGCTCGAGCGGTGGGCTCTTACCCCGCCGTTTCACCCTTGCCGCACCTTTTTTCGGCGCGGCGGTCTGTTCTCTGTGACACTTTCCGTCCCGAGCGGCTTTCGCCCTCTCGGTCCCGCGGTTTCCCACGGCCCGCTTCCCTGGTGGCGTCCGGACTTTCCTCTCCGCACGAATGCGGAGCGATAGCCTCTTCCAGCGCCGAAGATACCTAATCGGTCTCCGGCGTCGGTGTCAACCGCCATCGCCCGCCTCATCCAGGGTGAGGGAGAGGCCGGCCAGGGCAGCCTTCGTGGTTGCATAGCCGCGGTGACAGACTGCTTCGATCCCGAGCTTGCGCGCGATATCGACAAACATCGGGCGGTCTTCGATATAGGCGCAGCGGGCGGGAGGGGTCTGGGAAACGTCGAGCGCAAGCCGGAAGATATCCTCGTCGGGTTTCCGCAAATGGACGAAGGACGAGACAATGAAGTAGTCGATGAACGAAGCGAGGTCGAAGGCTTGAATGCGATGGACCTGCAGCTCCCGGCCCTCGTTGCTCAACACGGCCACCTTGATTCCGTACTTCTCCTTGAGCTTGCGCACCAGATCGATCATGTCCGGGAAGGGGCGAGACTGGGCGAACATGAACTGCCGAAACTCCTGCATCGTGAAAGGCCGGTTTTCGTAAAAGACGATGCGTTCCAAGTATGCGTCGAGCGTAAGCTTGCCGGCTTCGTAGGTATCGAAGGTGAGGTGATGCCGATCTTCCATTTCGCGGGGATCCAAATGGAAGGCTTCGGCAGCCTTCTGCCGACAGGCCGTATCCCAACCGTTGGAAAGCAGGACTCCCCCGAGATCCAAGAAAAGCGTCGTGATGGCAGAGCTGCTCATAGGAATTCGCGCCACTCTTTCCTGTTTGCCGACCGATGGCAAGCGGGAAGCGGCGCTAGCGGCGATTCCCGGAGGCGTCGACTTGGCCAGTGCCGGAGGACATCCAGGCGGCGATCCCAAAGGCGCCCAAGGCGCAGAGGCCGGTGCCAAGCAGGACGGTGGCCGAGGCTCCCCAGAAGCGGGAGAGGAACGCCGCAAAAAGGCTGCCGACCGGAAATAGTCCCTGGAAGAGGAGGGTCGAAATGCCCACCACGCGTCCTCGCAGCTCTTCGGGCGCGTTTTCCTGGAGGAAGGCGTTCGCCGCCGAAAGAAAGAGGACCAAGCCAAATCCCGCCATCCCGAGCAGCAATGCCGAGAAAGGGAACGAGCGGCAGAGGGCGAAGCCTGCCGCCGAGAGAAGAAAAAGGCCGATGCCGCCGAAGACGATGCGGGGAAGCGGGGTGGTCCGTACAATCGCGGCCGCCGTCAGGCTGCCCAGGAGGGATCCTGCTCCGTTGGCGGAAATCAGCAGCCCCAGCCCTTTTGGGCCGCTGTGCAGAACGCTCTCGGCAAAGAAAGGGAGCAGCACGGTGTAGGGCCACGCAAAGATCGTGACGCATCCGATCATGGCGGCCTGACCCAGGAGAGCCCGCCTTGTCGCGATATAGCGAACTCCTTCTCGAAGGGAGTGGAGCATGGGCTTTGCCGAAGCCCGCCGGGAGGGAGGGGAAATCCGGAGGAGGCAGCCGAGCGAGACGGCATAGGAAAGCGCGTTGGCCCAGAAGCAGGCGGCGACGCCCAGCGCAGGGATGAGAAAGGCGGCGACGACGGGGCCGATCCACCGAGCTCCGTTGAAAAGGACGGAGTTCCAGGCGACGGCGGCGCGAATCTCGTCCGTCGGCGCGGCGTCGAGGAAAAGGGCCTGGCGCGCGGGCAGCTCGAATGAGCCGGCAATACCGATCGCAAAGATCAGGAGTCCAAAAGCAAGGAGAGAGAGGAGATGGAAGAAGGCGAGCAGTCCAAGCAAGAGAGCGAGCAGCAGCGCGGCCAGTTGGGCAAGGATCACGATCCGCCGTCGGGCGATTCGATCGGCGACGGCTCCGGCGGGGACCGAGAAGAGGAGAAGGGGAAGAGAGCCGGCAAAGCCGAAGAGGCCGAGCCAGAACGGAGAGCCGGTCATCTGGTAGACGAGCCAGCCTTGCCCCACGTTTTGGACCCAGCTGCCGAGGAAGGAGAAGGCCTGTCCAAGAAAAAGAGCCCGGAAGGGAGGGGAGCGAAAAGGTCTCAAATGCGGAAAAATCTTCATGGGCATGCGCCTAGCGCTCGATAAAATGCGCTCAGTTTCGTTCGGGGAAAGGGCACGTGGCTCGGAGAGAAGGGGGACAGGAGCGGAGAGAGGCGCTCGGGCTGCGCGAACGCGGGGAAGAGGAACGATCTGGGGAAGAGGAGGAAGGATGCGGATGGAACAGGGAAAAGGGGGGGAGAAGAGAAGCCATGGGCACGGATCTCGGATGAGATGGATCTATTTGCTGACCATCCTTTTGATAATTCCGTTCCCGTTGCAAGCCAACGAGGAGCTGCTTCGCCTGGGAGCGGATCCCGGTCAATGGCCGATGCAGGCGAAGAACTACGCGGCGACGCGGTACAGCGAGCTTGACCAGATTAGCGCGAGAACCATCGAAAGGCTGCATGTCGTTTGGAGCTTTTCCACGGGAGCCCTTCGCGGCCATGAAGGGGGGCCGCTCGTCATCGGCAGCACCATGTACGTTCACTCTCCCTTTCCGAACACGGTCTATGCTCTCGACCTGGGACAAAAGCCTTACGCGATCCTGTGGAAGTATACGCCGGAGCAGAAGCCGACGGCGATCACGGCGGCCTGCTATGACACGGTCAGCCGAGGCGTAGCCTACGGGATGGGCAAGATCTTTCTGGGAACGCTCGATGGGCAGTTGATCGCCTTGGACGCCCATACCGGCGGCGAAGTCTGGAAGGTGAAGCAGGGAGAGATCGCCCGCGGGGAGACGATCACCGGCGCCCCCATCGTGTTCAAGGACATGGTCATCGTCGGAATCTCCGGGGGCGAGTTTGGCGTTCGCGGTCGGGTCAACGCCTACGACATCAATACCGGCAAGCCGCGCTGGGTGGCCTACAGCCAAGGGCCGGATGATGACATTTTACTCGAGGGCGACTTCAACAAGGAGTGCCCGCGTCACGGAGGGGATGGGGAGGGCACGCGTTCGTGGCCGGGAGAGCAGTGGAAGCTGGGTGGCGGAACGACCTGGGGTTGGTTCAGCTACGACCCGGATCTGGATCTTTTCTATTACGGAACCGGCAACCCGGGGTCCTGGAATGCCGAGGAGAGAAAGGGCGGGGACAACAAATGGGCATGCACTCTCTGGGGGCGTCGGCCGGGTACCGGAAAGGCGCGCTGGGCCTTTCAGATGACTCCCTGGGATTCGTGGGGATACGACGGCACCAATGAGATGATCCTGGTCGATCTTCCGATTGGCAAGGTGACGCGGAAATGCGCCGTCCACTTCGACAAGAACGGCTTCGCCTACACGCTCGATCGTGGAACCGGAGAGGTGCTCTCGTCCACGCCCTTCGTCTACCTGAACTGGGCCAAAGGGATCAACCGCGGGGACGATCGACCGATCGAAATCCCGGAGAAGCGAGCCAAGCTCGGGATCGATGTGAAGGGGGTCTGCCCCTCGTCGATGGGTGGGAAAAACCAGCAGCCGGCGGCCTACGATCCGCAGACTCATCTATTCTATGTCGGGACGAACAACCTCTGCATGGATATTCAGGCCATGGAGGCCCGGTACAACCCGGGAAGCCCCTATGTCGGCGCCGATCTGCTCATCTACTCCGGGCACGAAGGAAGGGATAAGTATTACGGAGAATTCATCGCCTGGGATCCGGTGAAGGGAAGGCGGGCTTGGGAAATCCAGGAGAGATTCCCGGTTTGGAGCGGGGCGCTGGCGACCGCCGGCGGCCTGGTCTTCTACGGAACGCTGGACGGCTGGCTCAAGGCGGTCGACGCCCGCACCGGGGTGCTGCTCTGGCAGCAGAAGCTCGGCTCGGGCATCGTCGGCAATCCCATTGCCTTCCTCGGTCCGGATCACAAAGAGTATGTGGCGGTCTATTCCGGGGTCGGGGGGTGGTTCGGGCTGCCTGCCGCCGTCGATTTGCCGAAGGACGATCCTCGCGCGGCCATGGGTGCCAACGGCGCGGCCGATGACTCTCGGCTGCCCCAATCGACCACCCCGGGAGGCGAACTCGTCGTTTTCGGCCTCGATTAGGGTCGGACCGTTAAGGTCTCGGAGAGGCGCAGAGGGAGCGACGGAGCGTTGGCTCGCGTGCGCGGCTCGCCCTTTGGTGCGCGCTTCGCTGTTCGGCGTGCGGAATGTTGGCGCGCAAACCATCCAGCGCCTTCCGACGAGCGCGGGTCAGGTGAGGCAGAAGGCGGCAGACCCAGAGGGGGCAGGCAGCTCCCGGAGAGTCCGCCTCGCCTGCCGAATCGCTTAAGATTTCTTAGCGTAAAGCACGGTCCTTTTGTCACAAAAATGTAACAGAGAAACCGCTTGCCGGAGCGCTCCTTGGCTCGGGTAATCTCCTTTCCCGTAAGCGTCCGTTTGCCTGCCGATGCGGGCGCGGGCCGGGGGAACCAAGGAGAACAACAAGAACCAGGGAGGGAGTCATGCGGGCGGTCCTTTCGCCAGAGAGGAGAGAGAGGGAGCTTTCTCAACGATCGAACAGCCACCCGGCCAACGGCCCGGCAGCGCCCGCCAGCCCAATCGAGGCAGCACTACCCGCCTTCGCCGTGGCCCTCTCCCTTTGGGCCGTCTTCACTCTCGCTCTCCTCTCCTGGTGGAAGGAGCAGGGGCGGCCCGCGGCTCCGGTTGCCGCTCCCCGGGCAGCACCTCTTCCCGCTTCCCTTGCGGATGACGAATCCCACTCCTTTGCGCGGACTCGCGCCGACTACGCCCGGTGGTTGGACCAGATGCGCCGTTGGCTTGCCGAAGGAGATC
>JAQTUK010000137.1 GCA_028710285.1 Methylacidiphilaceae bacterium
CCGGAGCCACCTCGCGCGTTCACCTTTACCACGGTCGCCGATCCCTTGGGTTGGCATGAGCAGGGCGATGGGAAGCTCTTCCTCGGCCTCTTCGTGGAAAACGGCCGCATCCTCGACCGGCCGGGTATTCGGCTCCGCCAGGCGCTCCGGCAGGTCGCGACCGACTTCGGCTTGCCCATTCGGCTCACAGCCAACGGGAACCTCTTTTTGGCCGGTATCTCGCGCGAACGAAGAGCCCAGCTGGACGAGCTCTTGGCCAAGCATGGGGTCTCCGCCGCACCCCCGAAGAGCGCGGCCCGGAGCACCGCCCATGCCTGCGTTGCTCTCCCCACCTGTGGACTTTCCCTGGCGGAAAGCGAACGCGTCTTCCCCGCCGTGATGGAAAAGATCGACCGGATCCTCGAAGAGCTCGGTCTTCGGGAGGAGCCCATCCTGATCCGGATGAGCGGTTGCCCCAACGGCTGCTCCCGTCCCTACAATGCCGATTTGTCCTTCGTCGGCCGAGCTCCGGGCAAGTACGCCTTCTTTGCGGGCGGAAGCCTTGCCGGAGACCGCCTTGCTGGCTTGGAAAGGCGGAGCGTGGGCTTGGAGGAGATTCCCGACCTCGTTCGCGGCTACCTGGAAGCCTTCGCCCGCGAACGGCTTCCCGAGGAGAGCTTCAGCCAATATTGGGCTCGGACCCGCCCACGAGGACCGCTTCCCTCTCCCGACCAGTTCCACGAGGAAGCGGCGACGGCCAAGGCGGTGACAGCGGCCTGATCCGCGCCGTCCGGCTCACACGGGCTCGCCCTGCTTCCCGGACCGGAAGAGTCGTCCGTCCAGGCCCCAGCGCCGGCCCGCGTCCGCGCAGCCGAGGATCAGAAAAATCACCAGGAGGAGAAGCCCCAGGTTCCTCTGGCAGGGACCCATCCAGAAGTCGGCCAAAAAGTAGTTGCCCGCCAGGAAGACGCCTGCAAACGAAGCAAGGCGAGCCAAGAGCCCGAGAGCCAGCGCGAGCCCGAGCAGAAGCTCCCCCCAAGCCACCAGTGCGGCGAAGAGACGGCTATTGGGAATCGCCGCGTGGTAGAGGAAAGCACGATACCAGCCGATCGGATTCTTCTCGGCAAACTCCAAGAGCCGCTTCGGCAAAGCTTGCTGCCACCGCTGGGAGACGGCCGGGATCGGTAGCCCGCCCCTCGCCCCTGCCCAACTCAGCTTGTGGACTCCGCTTTCCACAAAAAGCAGCCCCATCACGATTCGCAATACCGCAAGCCAGCGGTCCGCAACCCTCATTCGCCGCTCCCCAGAGCCTCCTTCGCCCGGCCCTTGCCGTTGGTCTTGTCCCGAACTTGGCAGAAGACCGGAGCGAAGCTCCGCAGCGGCATGCCCGCCGGCACCGTGCCTCCTTCGTGCCGGCTCGCTCGTTCGAGCTCCACCTCGTAGACGACCCGGTCCGGGCGGTAGTAACGCCTCTGGAAGTAGATGGGCTGATCGCCTGACGTGTAGGAAAGACGGGAGATCCGGAGCAGAGGCCGCCGCTGCCCGACCCCCAAGGCCTTGGCCACCTCCGGCTCGGCTTCGACCGCCTCGATCCGGTAGTGACCGCGCAGGATCGGGATGCCATGGACCGCTCCGAGGATCCGGTAGATCGTCTCCCTCGTCAGGTCCCGTCCCTCGAGCATCTTGCCGTATTCGCTCGGGAGCCAGGTCTGGTCAAGCGCGATCGGCTGCCCATTGCCCAGCCGCAACCGATCCAGACGGAGGCAGGACGCTCCTTCCTTCAGCCGAAGGCAGGAGGCGATCTTGGCGCTGGCTTGCTCTGGGCCTTGAAAGAGGAGGCGGGAGCTCGGCTCCACCCCGGCGTTCGCCATGTCCTCGGCAAAATCGGTCAGGCGCACGAGCCCCTGCCGCAGCCGGGAGCTCGCCGCAAAGGATCCGACCCCTTGCCGGCGAGAGATGAGGCCGTCGGCCTCGAGCGTCTGAAGCGCCCGCCGCACGGTGATCCGGCTCACCCGGAACCGCTCCTGGAGCTCTTTTTCCGAGGGGAGCCGGTCGCCCTCGGCATAGCAGCGCGACTCGATCTGATCCCGCAGCCAGATCGTCAGTTCCTCGTGGCGAGGCAACGGCCGCGTCGGGGTCGCCTTGCCCCGGCTCCGCTTCTTGCTCTCCCGCCCCGTCGTACGAATCCCCTTCGTTTTCATCCAATCCTCTTTTCCAGATCGAGCATCTTGACATGCAAAGATGTAATTACAATATTTTTCGTCATGACCGCTACAGCAAATCCACGCTCCCTTCTCGGTCTTTCCCTGACTTCCGCGCTGCTTGCCGCCTTTCTCTCCTTCGGAGGGCAGGCCACCGCCCAGGAAGAAGAGGAACTCTTTACCCAAAAAGAAGTCGAAGCGGAAGCCCGGCGCTACATCGAAGAGAAGAGCCAGGCAAACCAAGGCGTCTTTCCCTTCCTGGATGCGGTCGAAAACCAGACGATTCCCCTCCTCTTCGATCGAGTCCGGCTGGTCCGCTCGATCTCCGGCTACGGCTACTTCGCCGCCGTCGATTTCCACGAAAAGGGCTTCGAGCCCCCGAAACCCTATGAGCTCGACTTCTGGTATAAGCCGCGCGCCAAGAAGCTGGTCCTCATGGATATCCGCATCCACAAGGTTCCCCGGAAGGAAGGCGCCGGCTGGGTCCTGGTGAGCCGGCTTCCGGTCCCCTGGTGGTGGCTCCCGGTGAGCGAGCATCCCGGCCACACCGAGTATAAGCGGGCCTGGGAGGTCAAGGCCGCCATCCATGAATATCTCGCCGACAAAATCCGCGAGGGAGGCGGGGTTCTCCGAATCAAGGACGAGAAGACCGGCCAGGAGATCCCCTTGGAGTTCGTCGAGATCCACAACCCGGTCCGCCGCATCCCCGACAAGGACTACTTCGCCTGCACCGACTTTCGGGAAAAGGGCGAGCCGGAAAAGATCTACGACATCGACTTCTGGCTGGCTGAAAAGAACGGCAAGCTCGTCGTCGACCAGGTGAAGATCCACAAGGCCCCCGAAAAGGAGGACGGCCATTGGATCCAAGTCGAGCGCTATTCTTTTGAAGCGGACAAGCCGATCGTCGTGCCCTAAGCTGGCTGGTCTTGCCATGCTTGCGGAACGAGCCGCTTCTTCTTTCGCCGATCCGTCCGTTCCCGATCTCGCCCCCTACTCCTTCGTCCTTCCCGAGGAGCGGATCGCCCTGGCCCCTGCTCCCGACCGGTCCGATGCCCGGCTGATGCTCCTCGATCGCCGCACCCGCTCGATCTCTCACCATCGGATCCGCGACCTCCCCGCCCTTCTCGATCCCGGCGACCTGCTGGTGCTCAACGACTCCCGGGTGATCCCGGCCTTCCTCTCCTGCCAGGAGCCACGGCTCTCCCTCCTTCTCCTGGACGAGCAGGAGCCCCTTCTCTGGAAGGCCCTGGCCGAGCCGGCCCGCCGCGCCTCGCCGGGACGGGCCCTTCTCTTCGTCGCCCGTCCGGGGGAGCCTGACGAAGAGCGGCTCACGGCGGAAGTCGTCGAGGTCCGCTCCCGTGGCGAGCGCCTCCTGCGCTTTTCCCGTCCGTTTCTCCTGGAACGCTTCGGGAGCCCGCCCCTGCCCCCCTACATCCGCAAGCGGCGCAGCCGCTCTCCCTCCACGCACTCCTTCGATGTCGAGCGCTATCAGACCGTCTTCGCCCGCCAGCCGGGATCGGTGGCGGCCCCGACCGCGGGCCTCCACTTCACCCCGGAGCTCCTCGCCCGTCTTCCCCACGCCTTCGTGACCCTCCACGTGGGGCCCGGAACCTTCCGGCCGATCGGCCCCGAGGAGTGGCGGGCCGGCCGCCTCCATCCGGAGCGCTTCGCCGTCCCACCGGGCCTGGCGGAAGCGGCGCGAGCCGCCCGTCGGCTCGTGGCCGTCGGAACGACCGTCGCCCGCGTCCTGGAAAGCGCCCCCGACCTCCGGGAGCGGAGCGGGACGACCGACCTCTTCCTTCGCCCTCCCTGCTCCTTCCAGCGCACCGGCGCCCTCCTCACCAACTTCCACCTCCCCCGATCGAGCCTCTTCCTGCTGGTCTGCGCCTTTGCCGGCCTCGATCTCGTCCAGGAAGCCTACCGGGAAGCCATCGCGCGCGACTACCGCTTCTACAGCTACGGCGACGCGATGCTCATTCTCTGAGGAAAGAGGAGGCCTCCGGCACGCCGCACACCCGACGGAGCCTCGGCAGAAGCCGGGAGAAGCGGCGCTCGATCCGGTCGTTCTTGATCGCCACGGCAAGAGCCCGCCATTGGCCGACGAGGATGGCAAGCTGCTTGGCCCGGGTGAGAGCCGTGTAGACGAGGTTCCGCTGGAGCAGAAGATAATGCTGCATCGCCAGCGGGATGACCACGGCGGGAAATTCCGAGCCCTGAGACTTGTGAATGGTGACCGCGTAGGCGGGAGAGAGCTCATCGAGCTCGCCAAACTCATAAGCGACCTCCCTGCCCTCGAAGCGAATGCTCACGATCTGCTCCTGCAGATCGATTCCGGCCACCTCGCCGATATCTCCGTTGAAGACCTCCTTCTGATAGTTATTCTTGGTCTGCAGCACCTTGTCTCGCAGTCGAAAGCGCCAGCCAAATCGCTCGAGCTCGCTCTCCCCCGGCTTCAGCGGATTGAGCTCGGCCTGCAGCCGCGCATTGAGCTCGTAGACTCCCAAGCTCCCCCGGTTCATCGGACAGAGCACCTGGATCTCGCGCAGGGGATCCAATCCGAACTTCTTGGGGATGCGCGTCTTCACCATCTCCAAGACCGTCTCGGCGATCCGCTCGGGCTCCTCCCGCGAGACGAAGTAGAAATCCGACTCCTTCTCCTCCGGCCGCTCCGGCAAAAGGCCCTGCCGCATCCGGTGGGCCGTCGCGATGATGCGGCTATCCGCCGCCTGTCGAAAGATCTCCGTGAGCTCGGCGACGGGGATCACCCCGCTTCCGATCAGGTCCCGGAGCACCATGCCCGGCCCCACCGAGGGGAGTTGGTCGGCATCCCCGACCACCAGCAGGCCGGCCTCCGGGCGAAGCGCCCGCAGCAGATGGGAAAAGAGGGGGATATCGACCATCGAGCACTCGTCGACGACGAGCAGATCGCACTCGAGCGGGCGAGCCTCGTCCCGGGCAAACCGTCCCGTACCGGGCTGGACCTCCAGCAGCCGGTGAATGGTCTTGGCCTCTCTTCCCGTCGCTTCCGCCAGCCGCTTCGCCGCTCTTCCCGTCGGAGCGCAGAGAAGCACGCGCACTCGCTTGGCTCCCAGGATCAAGAGGAGCGTCTGCAAAAAGGTCGTCTTCCCGACTCCGGGGCCCCCCGTCACGACGAGCATCCGGCTCTCCCGGGCGCGCCGCAGAGCCGCCTCCTGGCTCGCCGAGAGAGACTTCCCGGTCCGCCCTTGCGCCCATGCGAGCGCCTTCTCCCAGTCGATCTCCGGATAGCGCGGAGGGCCCGAGAGAAGGGAGCCGACCCGCTCGGCGATCCTCTCCTCCGCCCGCTTCAGGTAGGGAAGGAAGGCCCAGGGCTCCTCTTCCCCCTCGAGGAGGAGATCCCCCTGAGCCGCCGATCGCTCCAGCGCCTCCCGCAGCCGGGGCTCCTCGAGCTCCAAGAGCTCTTTCGCTCTCTCGAGCAGGAGCGGCACAGGCAGCGCACAGTGGCCGGATTCGGTCGCCTCCAGGAGCAGGTGGGCCAAGCCCGCGCAGGCCCGATCGAGGGAATCTCGGGCAATGCCCACGCGCTGAGCGATCTGATCGGCGGTTTGAAAGCCGATCCCCGGGATGTCCCGCGCCAACCGATAGGGCTGGGCGCGCACGGTTTCCACGGCCTCCGGACCATAAGTCTTATAGATCCGCAGGGCGCGGCTCGTCCCCACTCCGTGGGAGTGGAGGAAGAGCATGATCTCCCGCACCGTCTTCTGCTCGTTCCAGGCCTCCTTGATCCGGCCCCGCCGCGTCGGTCCGATGCCGTCGACCTCCTCGAGCCTTGCCGACTCCTTCTCGATAATCTCGAGGATCTTCTCC
>JAQTUK010000016.1 GCA_028710285.1 Methylacidiphilaceae bacterium
GACCGCCACCGAGGCTCCCTGTCCGGCCAACGCCAGGGTCACGGCCCTGCCGATGCCGCTATTTCCGCCGGTTACGATCGCAACCCGGCCTTCCAAGAAACCGTTGACCATCCGCCTTCCTCCTTACCTTTGCCTTCCGATCCGGATCACCTCGCGCTCCGTGACCAACAGGTTCATCCGCTCGTCGTGCGCCTCGGCGGCAACCCGAGGCAGCTCCTGCCAGGAAAAGAAGAGACCGAGTCGGAGAAGACCCGCGCCGATCTCGGCCAAGGTCCGATCATAAAATCCGCGTCCCCGCCCCAGCCGCATGCCTCCCTGGTCGAATCCGAGCCCGGGGATCAACATCAGATCCGCCTCCAGCGTCTGCCCCTTCCCTGCGGGTGAGGGTTCACGAAATCCCAGAGGGCCTGGATGCAGCGACTCGAGCGCCTCGACCTCGGCAAAACCAAGGCTTCGACCTTCGCCGCGAAAAAAGGGATAAAAGGCCCGCTTGCCCTCCGTGCGCGCCCGCCAGAAAAGAAGATCGGTATCCGGCTCGCTCGGCAGCGAGGCATAGAGCACAACCCCCTTGGCGCCTCGCCATTCGGGAAGAAGCACAAGCCGCTCGGCCAAGCGCCGGCTCGCAGCCATCCGCTCGGCCTCCCTGCGTCCGGCGAGACGCTGCCGAAGCAGACGACGCTGGCTCAGCTTGTCCGGGGCCGAAGCGCGGATCATAGCGCATCCCAATCCCGATCCGGGATCCGACGCAAGAGGATATTCGCGTTCCGCGATGAGAAAAGCAATTTTACCGGCAAAAACAACCGGCGGCCGCTCAGGACCAGACTGCGGCGCCTATTCGTGAATCCGACGCAATGGAAAGAAGGATAGCCATTTCGCGAGCAGGCTCTTATCCCCGGGTTGTTCCCTTGGCAAGGCCTTGGGCGGCTCGGACGAAGAGCCGTTCTTCGCCTCCTTCTTCTGTCCCCTCTTCTGCCGTACTCCCGGTTTCTTCATCGTTTCCCCGAAATTGTGCGATTACGAGAATTTTCTATCCTAGCCAACTTTCTCATCCGTTGTCAAAAAGTGGCTGCCGCATTTTCGCCGCTTCCCCGTAGGGGTTTCTCGCCCTCCTGAATACCGCCTTTCCCCGATCCCCATGAGGTATCCGAAACGCCCCCAGCCGTTTGACATCGCCGCTCCGCGAACCTACGATCAAGCGGTTCCTAACCTCTTCGCCGGCTTAGCTCAGTGGCAGAGCGGCAGTTTTGTAAACTGCGGGTCGTGGGTTCAAATCCCACAGCCGGCTCCCCGATCGCAAGACGCGATTCCCCTCGGGATGAGAACGACCGCGTCTGGACCAGCGCCTTTTCTACCCTTGGGCACGCGCCAGGCGCTTGCCTCGTTCGATTCCGTGAGAGACGGAGGACACCAGGAAGCCCCGAATCAGGGGGGAACAATTCTGGAAGCGCACCCGATCGACTAGATCGAAGGGATGGTCTTCGGCCAGATTGCCGAAAAGAGCGTTGGCGAACGACTCGGTCATATTCGTGACACCCTCGAAGTCGAAAACAACCAAGGCACCCGAGCCCGTCTCGGCTTCGACCTGGTTGAAGCGGAAGGCATTGGCCAGATCGCCGTCGGCCAGGAAGCTACCAAAGAGTTCTTTCATGCAGAACTCATGATTCATAGGAAGAGATTAGCGTCGGATTCCTCCTCCGGCAAGCCCTTCACCCGGCACCGGACCAGATCCCGCAGCATGCTCAGGCCGAGGCCCGATTGGGAGATTTGCCATACAAACGAGGAGCATCGACGATGTTGGGGACATGGGGCAGGATCGCAAGCTCGATCGCTTCCGCGTCGTCTGTTCCCGCATTTGCGCGAAGGAAGATCCTGCCATCACGCAACCGTCGCTGCCCTCCGCAGATCGAGCCTCTCGCGCCAACCGCCGCGCCTGCCGCAGCGGCTCCGGAGTGCGGTAACGCGGGGTCAATGCCAGCACAAGCTCGGCGGCGGTCTCCGCCCCCGTCCGCCATCCAGCATGCGCCACCAGGGCTGCCTTGCCTCGTTGCGTGCGGACCCAATAGGCGACGGGGGATCCCGCAAGAAAGAGCGGAGAGAGCGATCCCCGGGGCTCTGCCGGCAGGTCTCCCGCAGCTAGGAGCGGGTTGCGGGTCACCCCTACCGAAGGCAGTCCGAGCCTGGCCCCTAAGTGGAGCGCGAGCCCCGCTCCGCGCGGATGGTCGCGGCCGGTCGCATTGACCAGCAGGAGATCCGGCCGCTCCGGCAACCCTTCGAGCGCCTCCTCCAGGAGAAGTCCCTCCCGAAGGGCCAAGAGCCCCGGCTCGTAAGCGGCGCCCGCTACTCCGCGCGCCAGCCCGACGCTAACCAGCCTCCCGGACCGCAGGAGCGCTGCCGCAGCCCAGCCCGCTTCCCCGGCATGGCCGGCACCCGCTCTTCCTCGGGAAAAGCAGACGAAGCATCCGGCGACCAAAAGAGGACGCTCGGGCGGTATCCAAGGCTCTCCGGTTGCTTCGTCGAGGCTCTCCTGAAGGCCGACCAGTTCCTCAACCGTGGCAGGCCAAGAGGGAGCAGGCTGAGGTGACCCTCCCTTCCCCGCTCCGTTAATGAGAAATGAACGCAAATTCATTAGCCGTGCGCCCTGCCGAAGCTTACGCTAGCCCTGGTTCGCAGCCCAAAACGCCACCCCTCGGGGCTGAGGGGAACAGGAGGAATCCATGGCCAACCTTCTCCGCGTCGAAGCACTGTCTTCCTCTCCCTTGGTCAACGACCCTTTTGAATATGTCATCGTCCGGGATTTCCTGCCCGCCGAGCTTCCACCGGCTCTCGAAAAGGAGTTCCCGAAAATCGAAAAGCCGGGTGTCTTTCCCGTCGAAGGCCTTCCCTACGGCCCTCTCTTCGCCGCACTCTTGGAAAACCTCCAAGCTCCCTCCTTTCGCGACGCAATCTCGCAAAAGTTTTCCGTTTCCTTGGACGGCAAGCCCGTCTTGATCACAGTCCGGGGTCGCTGCGGACCGAGAGACGGGCAAGTCCACACCGATTCCGAAACCAAGATCCTTACGCTTTTGCTCTATCTCAATTCCCCCTGGGAAGCCGATGGCGGCAGGCTCCGGCTCCTTCGCAGCCGGAACATCGAGGATGTCGCCGTCGAACTGCCTCCCGATTGGGGAACCCTTCTCCTCTTTCGTCGATCGGACCGCTCCTTTCATGGCCACCGGCTCTTCGAGGGAAAGAGGCGGGTCTTAATGGTCAACTGGTTGACGAGCCAGGAAGTTCTCGATCGGGAGCTCCGCCGCCACCGCCGCTCAAGCTGGATCAAGAGCCGGATGCCCTCTGCGGTGCTCGAACGCCTCCACTGGCGACAGGTGGCTCGATAGGGCCGACCGGCCAGGATGCAGCCGCAGCGGCTGCGAGCGCAAGACGAGCGAAAGACGATCCGTCCGGGGTCGAGAGGATTGCTTTTTGGGCCTTTCTTCCCGAGCTTGAGAAGGAATCCGATGGCCTCCACCCTCCTCGCCTACCACGCCGCCTCCAAGCACTCCTTTTCGGGCTACGCGGACAGTCCCGGATTCCTCGACTGGGAGACCCAGCCGGACCCCTTCCGCCGGTTCGAAGGCAGCCCAGAAACCCCGCTCGACCTCCCCTCAGACGGAGCGGGACCCTGCTACGACCTTCTTTTTGATCGGCCTCCGGAACCAGCACCCCTCTCCCTCCGCTCCCTTAGCCGGTTCCTCTTCGAGAGCCTCGCCCTTTCGGCTTGGAAGAAAGCTCCCCACTCCGCTCCCTGGTCGCTGCGGGTCAATCCTTCGAGCGGGAACCTCCATCCGACGGAAGGCTATCTCCTCCTTCCCCCGCTCGCCGGCAGCCGAAGCGCCGGGGTCTTTCACTATTCTCCTCTTCGTCACAGCCTGGAGGCCCGCCGGTTTCTCAGCGCCGACCAGTGGGAGGAGATGGTCTCCGGGCTGCCTCCGGGAACCTTCTTCGCCGGCTTGAGCTCGATCTATTGGCGCGAAGCGTGGAAATATGGAGAGCGGGCCTTCCGGTATTGCCATCACGACCTCGGTCACGCCCTCGGCGCCCTGGCGCTCTCCGCAAGGATCCACGGTTGGCGCTCGCTTGTCCTGCCAGCGGTCGGCGAGCCCGAGCTCGCCCGGATCCTGGCGGTAGAACACCAGCAGGGGCCCGAAGCGGAGCGGGCCGACTGCCTGCTGGCCATCTTCCCCGACCGGGATAACCGCCTCGACGCGGCCACCCGAAGCTTTCAGCTTCCCGCAGCCCTTCTCGCCACTCTGCGGGACCAGCGTCCCCTGGGAGATCCCAACCGCCTCTCTTCCGATCACCTCCCCTGGCCGCTTCTGGAGCAGGCGATCGACTCCGCCGCCTATTCCGGAGGGTGGCCGGGCGAAGAAACAATCTCTTGCCCCGCCGTTCCGCCCGTGGTCCCCCTCTCCTCGGAAGGAGCGAGCCTTCTCCTCCGCCGACGGCGGAGTGCAATGGCGATGGACGGCAAGACGTCGATCTCCCGAGACTCTTTCCTTCGCATTCTCTCTCAACTCCTGCCCAGGGGGGACAGCTTCCCCTTCGCCCTTCTCCCCTGGAGGCCTCGGGTCTCTCTCCTCTTCTTCGTCCATCGGGTCCAGGGCCTCTCCGCCGGGCTCTACTTACTCCTCCGCTCCCCGGCCCACGAAGCCTCCCTTCGCCGGGAGCTGCGCCCGGAGTTTGCGTGGCGAACCCCTCCCGGCTTACCGGAGGCTCTCCCCTTCTACCACCTCGTCGAGGGAGACTTCCGGGAGTTGGCAGCCCAGATCAGTTGCTACCAGACCATTGCCTCCGGCGGCTGCTTCGCTCTCGCCATGCTCGCCGACCTCTCCGACGTCCAAGAGCGACCCTGGTTCTATCCCCGCCTCTTTTGGGAATGCGGGCTCGTCGGCCAGCTCCTCTACCTGGGGGCGGAAGCCGCCGGACTCCAAGGGACCGGGATCGGCTGCTACTTCGACGACGGCCTCCACGATCTCGTGGGCGTTCGCGGACTCCCGTGGCAGAGCCTCTACCATTTCACCGTTGGCCGAGGAGTGGTCGATCGCCGCTTGCAGACGCGGCCCGCCTACGCCGACCTCCGTCGCACCGCCGGCTCGGCAGAATCGGCCGAGAAGCAGGCAGGCTCATTTGGCACGCCGCAGGAGAAAGCTTGTGCGCAAGGCAGGCTAGTATGACACTTGCCGATGGATCGCTTCCTCTCGGTTCGGAGACATCCATGGATGCATCCCCCTCCTTTCTCTCCAAGGCTTTCCTTGCCGGCTCCTGGGTCCAAACCTCGCGCACCTTTCCTGTGAGGAGCCCGGCGACGGGCTCCCTTCTCGCCGAGGTGGCCGACTGCGGAGCCGCGGAAGCCCGCATCGCGATCGAGTCGGCGGCGCAGATCTTCCCCGCCTGGCGATCGGCGACCCCCTACGCCCGGTCCGAGTTGCTCCGGAAGTGGCACGGCTCGATCCTCGCCCATGCCGAAGCGCTCGCCCGCACGATGACGCAGGAGATGGGCAAGCCGATTGCCGAAGCCAGGCGCGAGATTCTCTATGCCGCCAGCTTCGTCGAATGGTATGCCGAGGAGGCCAAGCGGATCTACGGAGAGACCGTTCCGAGCCAGCACCCGCACAAGCGCATCCTGGTGCGCTCCCAGCCCGTCGGGCCTGTGTACGGGATCACCCCGTGGAACTTCCCCGCCGCGATGGTCACCCGAAAGGTGGCTCCGGCCCTTGCGGCGGGCTGCCCCTTCGTGCTCAAGCCCGCCGAGGAGAGCCCCCTCACCTCCCTTCTGCTTGCCAGGCTCTGGGAGGAGTGCGGCGGATGGCCTGGCGCCTTCCAGGTCCTGCCCAGCTCCGATCCGGAGGGCCTTTCGGCGCCATTTTTGGCGGACACGCGAATCCGCAAGCTGACCTTTACGGGAAGCACCCCCGTGGGTAAGCGTCTCTACGAGCGGAGCGCCTCGACCCTCAAGCGGGTCAGCCTCGAGCTCGGCGGCGGCGCTCCTTTCCTCGTATTCGCCGACGCCGATTTGGAGAAGGCTGCTGAAGGAGCCATCACCGCGAAGTTCCGAAACGGGGGACAGAGCTGCGTCGCGGCAAACGTGTTTTATCTCCAGAAGGAGATCGCGCCCGCGTTCACGCGGCTCTTCGTCGAGCGGGTCGCTTGCCTTCGGCTGGGAGATCCTCTCGACGAGCGGACCCAGGTGGGTCCGCTCGTGAACTCGCAGGCTCTGGGCAAGGTCCGGGAGCTCGTCCGAGACGCCCTCGGCCGCGGAGCCAAAACTTTCCTGGGAGGCCCGAGCCGCGACCTCTTCTTCCCGCCGACGATCCTCGCCGAGGTCGCTTCCGATTCGCGGATCCTGGAGGAGGAGATCTTTGGACCGGTAGCTCCCCTCTGCCCCTTCGAGACCGGGGAGGAGTCCCTGGCCGCCGCGCGCCGCGGCCGAGCTGGTCTCGCCGCTTACGTCTGGACGCGCGATCTCGATCGAGCCTTCCGGCTCGCCGAGGAGCTGCCGTATGGAATCGTCGGCATCAATGATGCCCTCCCCTCCACCGCCCAGGCCCCGTTTGGAGGCGTTCGTGAATCCGGGCTCGGCCGTGAGGGAGGCAAGTGGGGGCTTGCCGAATATCTCGAACCGCAGTATCTCTCGCTCGGCCTGGGATGAGCCCGCCGGGCTCCCCCCCCTTCTTAATAGATTCCCGGAATCAGCCGGGCAGTCCGCGCGCGATACGCATCATACTCGGACCCGAACTGCGACCGCAGGAGCCTCTCTTCGGCCGCGATCCGCGCCAACAGCGGAGGGAAGAAAAGCCCGGCGAGGACGACCCCGGCCCAGGAGCGAAACGCCAAGCCCCATCCCAACACGAAGACGAGCGCCCCCAGGTAGCTCGGGTGCCGAACGAAACGGTAGGGACCGCTCGTGACGAGCGTGTGTCCCGGCTGAATCGCCACGAGTCCGCTGAACCGGCGCCCGAGCACGAAGACCGGCCAGATCCGCAGGGCTCCCCCGCCCGCGTAGAGCACTACTCCCACCCAGCGGATCCATTCTCCATCCACCACCCAGAAGTTCCGGCGGTCGCAGAGTGCCGGCAGAAAGCCGTCCAGGACGCCGAGGAAGCCGAAGGCGAAAAGCACCCAGCGATTCCCGCGATCCTCGCGCTCGCCCGGACTCAGGTTGCCTCGGCTGAAGAGAGAGATTCCGGCAAGGAAGAGGGTTAGCAGGACGAGCGCCGTCCGCGCCGAGTGGGAAAAGAAGGCCGCCAGCCCCCCGAAGGCGAGGATCGGCAGCGCGAGATAGCCGAGGGTCGACAGGACGACGAGGAGAGCGGCCGTCGCGTGGAATCTCATGAAACAGCGGGAGCCATCCGGCGATCGACCATAGCCAGGCCCGATCACGAAACGAAGGCAAAGACGCGAGCGGGAGCGCCGGTGCCCCCGGCGATCTTCATCGGAATTCCGCAGATCGTCGCTCCCCGCGGGGGAAGCGCTTCGACGTTCGCGAGATTCTCGAACCCCGGCCGCCCCGCCCCGAGCCAGAGCCGGTGGACGGGAAAATCCCGCGAGCCACCCGGATCGAGGCTGGCCGTGTCGATCGCCAGCGCCGCAATATTCCGCTCGCGGAGAAGAAAGGAGACCGCCTCCGGCGAATAGCCGGGAAAGTGGAGGTTCTCGACATCCGCCCATCGGTCGGTACCGAGGTAAGGCTTCTTCTCCGGCCAGAACCTCCCCCACCCCGAGTAGGCAACGACAATCGCCCCCTCGGGCAGCAGGCCCCATTGCCGCTCATGGCGCTCGAGGTCGGCCACCGAGAGAGTCGCATCGGGATCTCTCTCCGCCTGCCTCCGAAAGTCGATCACGCAAGCCGGCCCGACGCACTGCTCCAAGGGCACCCGATCCACGGAAGCTCCTGCCTCCGAAAAGTGGAGCGGCGCATCCATGTGAGTGCCGCCATGCTCGGGACCGTAAAAGGTTCCGGCGGCGTAGAAGCGATCCTCCCCCGCGACCGGCCCACGGTGCTCGTACCAGTAATGGAATCCCGTCTCCGTCGGCCAATAGATGGCGCGATCGTCGAAGGAATAGGTGAGATCCAGGACTCTCTCTGCGCTCATGACCTCTCCCCGCGACAGAAAGCCGGGAGGCAGGCCATGCCGGGTAAACCGCGCGTTCCCGCCATTCCTGCTTTTCTTCCCCCTTTTGGTTCGAGTGGCAAGGAGAATGCGATTCCCGCTTCCTCCGTGAATTCGCCTCTGGATCGCAGTGCCGGGGGAGTTCGGCCTGTCGGGCCGCCCTCCCCCAGCTAGGAGAACAGGCAATGGCTAACGACAAGGAAGCACGACCCGTGCCAAAAAGGAGCCGTTCGCCGGAGGGATTCTGGGCTGCCCTCGTGACGAGCCCGAGAAGGGCGAAGGCCGCCTCTCGCGTGCTTCCGCCGCCGTCGGCGAGCCGCAGCTTGTCAAGTCGTCCCCCGATTCCCTAGAATCCGTGCACGAGAGCGGCGCTCCGGCCAGAAAGCCTTCCTCAAGGGGATCGAGCAGACCAGAGAAAGAATACATTATGAAGATCACAGTGGTCGGAGCGGGATTTGTCGGGGCCACCACGGCCCAGCGCCTCGTCGAGAGGAACTTGGGCGACGTCGTTCTTTACGACATCGTCGAGGGGCTTCCGCAAGGAAAGGCCCTCGACATGATGGAGTCCGCTCCCATCTGGGGATTTGAATCCCGAGTGTTCGGGACGAACGATCCAAAGGATCTTTCCGGATCGGAGATCGTGGTCATCGCGAGCGGGATGGCTCGTCAGCCGGGGATGAGTCGCGATGACCTCCTGGAGAGGAATGCGGGCATCGTGGCTTCGGTCGCCGACCAGGTCCGCGAGCATGCGCCCCAGGCGATGGTCATCGTCGTGACCAATCCGGTCGATCCCCTCACCCATCTTGTGGCCGTGAAGGTTGGCATGCCCAAGGAGCGCATCTTCGGCATGGGGGGCATTCTCGATTCGGGCCGCTTCCGACATTTCATCGCGACAGAACTGGGGGTCGCCCAGGCGGACGTCGACGCGATGGTTCTCGGCGGCCACGGAGACGACATGGTCCCGTTGCCTCGGTTCGCCACGGTCAACGGGGTGCCGATCGAAATCCTGCTCTCCGCGGACCAGATTCAGAAGCTCGTGGCACGCACGAGGGACGGAGGAGCCGAGATCGTCCGCTACCTCAAAAAGGGAAGCGCCTATTACGCCCCGTCCGCGGCGATCGCCCAGATGGTCGAAAGCGTTGTCCGCGATCAAAAGCGGCTTCTTCCCTGCTCGGCCCGGTGCAGCGGGCAATATGGCATTACGGGCCAGTTCGTGGGCCTGCCCGTCGTTCTCGGTCGATCGGGGGTCGAGAAAATCGTCGAATTGCCCCTCAGCGCAGCCGAGCTCAAGGAGCTGCAGGCGAGTAGCGCCCACGTGGCCGCGAAGGTAGCCAAGCTGCAGATCGCCGGCTAGGTCTCGCGCCCGTCGATCATCCGCCAAAAGGCGGGGCTATTTTGCAGCTCCTCGTCTTCCGCCAAGGGCAGGTTGCTGCGGAAGAGAAAGTCGGCCAGGGTGTTTTTGTGGAGAATCCGGTAGACCTGCACTCCGCGGTCCCTGAGCGCAAAATAGATGCGGTAATCCCGGCAGCGGAATCGACGGAGCTGCCGCCCCTCCCGCTCCAGCGTTCCGAGCTTTTCCGACGCTCCCCCTTCCAGCTCCCGCGGGAGCACCTCGAATTCGGCAAGCACCTGAAGCTGGATGTCCTTGGGAAGCGCCGCCAGCTCCCCAAGGCTCGCTTTGCTGAACACGATCTGGAAAGGCTTGCTCATGGCTCCTTTCGCGTTGCGCCTACGGGTTGTGCCTTGGGAATGGCCGCCTCCACGGGTGGAACCTCGCTCCCCATCTCCCCCAAGGAAGGATGCGCGACGGATTCCGGATAGAGAAGATATTTTTGTCGGCGCGTTCGGTACTCCTCGAGATAGGGCTCCCAGCTCTCCCAGAGGTCCTTGACGGACTTCCCCTGCTGAAGCGCCAGCCGCACGGCATCCCCGCCGCAGAGCTTATCGAACATGGAGGACTCCTCCGCCCGCATCCCCGCGATCGGAGATCCGTTGAGCGCCTTGTTCACCTCCTCCAAGAGAGTCAGAGCCGTCGGGACCAGCGGCACGGCGCGCGGATCGCGCAAATGCATCTGAACCCCTCCGAAGACCTTGCCCCGCCCTTCCTTGCCGAATAGCCGATACCAGGTCGGGCGGAAGACGACCCCCGGGGTGCGGGAACGGCTCATGACCCGAGCGAAGCCGTAGGGATCCAGATCCGGTGCTCCGACCAGGGCGAACGGCAGCGGACTGCCGACCCCGTTGTTGACGCCGCCGATCTCCCCGAGCAGCCCCGTCAGGACGTAGAAGAACGCACTCTGGGCCTCGGGAATGTTGGGAGAGGGAGGAACCCAGAGGAGACCCGTATCCTCCCAGATCATTTCCCTGCGCCATCCGTTCATGGGGATCACGGTGAGCGCAGGGCGCTTGCTGAGCCACTGCTCTCCGGCGATCATCTTCGCCAGCTCCCCGGCGGTCAGTCCATAGACGTAGGGAACGTCCCACTCGCCGACGAAGGAACGAAACCGGGAGTCGAGCGGCATGCCTTCGCAGCGCACGCCGCCGAGCGGGTCGGGGCGATCGAGGACGAAAAATTCCTTTCCGCTTTCCGCGGCCGCCTCCATGGCCAGCCCGAGGGTGCTGATGTAGGTATAGCTCCGGCAGCCGATGTCCTGGACATCATAGACGAGCACATCGAGATCCCGAAGCATCTCCGGCGTAGGTTTCCGCGTCTCTCCAAAGAGGGAGTAGATCGGCAGTCCCGTCCGTGGATCCCGCAAGGAGTCGACCTTTTCTCCAGCCCAGGATGTTCCGTAGAGGCCGTGCTCGGGAGCAAGGATCGCCGTCAGACGCACCCCGGGAGCATGGAGCAGCAGATCAAGGGTCGATGCGCCGTTCTTGTTGACTCCCGAGGCGTTTGTGATAAGCCCGATTCGCTTGCCTTGAAGTTCACGAAATTGGCGCTTTGCCAGGACGTCGACGCCCAAATCGACCGCAGCGGCGGCTTGCAAGGCTTGCGGGAGAGCCGATAGTAAGAGTAGGAAGCCGAACCAAAAGCGGATGAGTTGCTCCATATGCGGATAAGCAGCAGAGCCTGTCATACGAGCTTGTCTCGCTTCGGGTCAATGGCGTTCCCCGAGTGGGCTTCCTCTCTGCGCGTCCTCCTGCCCGGCGAGCCTGCCCCTTCACCCTAGAGCCTATGCCAGAATCCACAACAGCCGAAGCCGTCCGCCAGGAGCTCCGGCAGGTCAAATACCCCGGCTTCAGTCGCGACATTCTCTCCTTCGGCCTCGTCAAGGAGGTCAGTGTGGAGAACGGGACGGTTTCTCTCCGCCTGGAGATGACGACGGCGGATCCGCAGGTGCCCGCGCAAATCGAGCGGCAGGTGCGGGAACGGCTTTCCGGGCTTCCGGGCGTCGCACGGGTGGAGGTAGCCATCGTCCCGTCCGGTTCGCAGCAAGCTGTCCGCACTCAGCCGGCCGGTCCCTCTTCGATCCGCCATATCATCGCGGTAGCCAGCGGAAAGGGCGGGGTCGGGAAGTCAACCGTCGCCGCCAACCTGGCCATCGCCCTCCAAAAGGAGGGAGCGAAGGCCGCTGGCCTCTGCGACTGCGATATCTACGGACCCAGCATTCCTCTGATGCTGGGCACCCAGGCGTCTCCGCAGGTTACTTCGGAGCAGCGGATTGTCCCGATCGAGCGGTTTGGCCTGCGGGTCATGAGCATGGGGTTCTTGCTCGACTCCAATCAACCCGCGGTCCTCCGCGGACCGATGGTGACCCGCTACACGCAGGAGTTTCTTCGGAACGTGGAATGGGGCGATCTCGACGTCCTCGTCCTCGATCTTCCGCCGGGAACCGGAGACATTCAGCTGACGATCGTCCAAACCGTCCGCCTCTCAGGAGCCGTGGTCGTGACCACGCCACAGGAGGTGGCCTTGATCGACGCGCGGAAGGCCGTCGGCATGTTCGGCAAGGTCAACGTTCCGCTGCTCGGCATCCTGGAAAACATGAGCTACTTTCTCTGTCCCAACGATCAAAACCGCTACGACATCTTCGGGGCGGGCGGAGGGAGGAGGGAGGCCGAGCGGATCGGCGTCCCCTTTCTCGGGGAGATCCCTCTGGAGATCGCGATCCGGGAATCGGGCGACCTGGGTGTTCCCATCGTCCTTGCGGAGCCCGATCGCCCGTCGAGCCGGGCTTTTCGGGATGCGGCAAAGAAAATCCTTGACACACTTGCTCCATCATAGTTTTCATCGCAATCACGATTTGGCGCGGGGAAGGTCTGTCGCCTTCTCTCTTGTTATCGGGAGCACGAGGAGATCGAGGAATTGGTTTGCGAGGATCGACGCGGGAGCACGAAAACGCACGGGAGTCAGCGTTTCCACCCAGGCCCCATGGATCGGCAGCTTTGCCGATCCACCCGGAGGAATGCCGGAGACTTCTGCCGGCCCCGCCAGGGTTGGGCCAACCACTCTCCAGCAAGCGTCGCATCGGTTTCGACCGGAAGGAACCGCGGGAGAAGAGCGGAAGCGTCTCCCTTGGCGCGGTTCACTTCGGTCTGCGGGGAGAACCATGGCTCTGCGGAGCCAAGCAGGCTCGCTCCCAATCCTCGAGGGAGGGCTTTGACGTGAGGCGCCTAGCGTTTGCGAGCCCAGGAGGAAGGGTTACTGCCAGAGTCATGGAGCGCGTCTCTGCCCAAGATTCGTCCCCGGGGGAAGGGGAATCGCTACTCACGAACTCCGCCCTCTATCGGGAATACCTCGAGGAGCGGAAAGAGATCCTGAAGCACAAATGGCTGGAGAGCGAGAAGCAAGGCCACGACATCGGCTTTGAAAAGGCGCTCCTCGACTGGATTCTCCACCACCGTGTGCGCTGGCGCGAAGGACGTCGCCACGAATAGCCCAATCGTACCTTCAAGGGCTCTCTTCCAGCAGCTTCGCCAGGGTCGGATCTTGCAGGCGGCGCGCCATCTCCGCCGCCGATTCCCCTGAGCCATTTTTCTCCGTGTGCGCATCGGCGCCATGCTCCAGGAGGAGCTTGGCCATCCCCGCATCGCGCCGCTCGACCGCGATCATCAGCGGCGTCATCGCGGTGCGATCCTGCACGTTGGGGTTGGCCCCTTGGGTCAGCAAGAAGGCGGCGACGGTCGGATAGCCCAGCGCCGCGCATCGATGGAGCCAGGTCTGCCCCGTGTCCGAGGCAGCATGGATTCCAAGGCCGTGCTTGAAGAAGCTCTGGAGCATCCGGACGATCGCCTCCTCGTTGGCCGATGGGGCGAGAGCGGCCACCAGGGTGGAAGCCTGGCGAGCCGGATCGGCGCCGTAGCGATCGACCAGGAGAGCCGCCAGCGCGGGATCGCAGCGGGTTGCTTCCGCGAGCGCCGAATCGGAGTCCCCGTAATCGATGGGATAGCGGGGCTCGGAGGCGAGGATCCGCTCCAAGCTCTCCTTGGAGTGGGCGCCGATGGCATCCCGCAGCGCAGAGAGAGTTTTCCGCCGCCGGGCATCCTCGCGTCCGGCTCCTGCCCCCTCCTTCGCCGCCGCGTCGGCGACTCCCGAAGCTTCCCCTTCCCCCGGTCCCCAAGCGATCCTCACCTGCCGCCGTGAGATCTCCTGGGGAAAAACGGCAGCGGCCATCTCCGCGAGTCCGACGGTGCCCGCCGCGGTCACCTCCGCGCCGGCAAAATTCCCCTTTCCATTCGGAAGCGAGCCTGGCCGAATCACGAAGAAAGAGAGCTTTTGGCGGCGGAAATAGGGGGCGCGCGAACCGACCAACTCGTTGTAGTAGGAGAGATAGGCGTCCCGCAAGAGCCGCTCGAGCGTTTCGCGCGGCCCCAGCCCCTCGGAGGCGGAGGGGAGAATGAGAAGGCAGGCGATGTCGCTCTCCCCCTCGTCCTGGCCCTTTGCCAGAGCCGCATCCTGAAATCCGACGATATCGGGCGAATGGTGGACAAAGATCCAGCGCCCGCCCTGCGGGAAGCTCCGCGCCTCCCCGGGATCGACGGCTGCCGGCGAGGAGGGACTTCCCGCCAGCCAGAAGCCGGCGACGACTCCCCAAGCCCACCGGGGCACCCATGCCCATCTCCGTTCCCTATCCATTCCCGATGCCTAGGCCCACCCTTTACCGGAATCCCGAGAGGAAGAGAAGGGCTCCCCCCACGGCGATCGCGAGGGAGACAACCCATGCGCTCTTGCGCTTGACCAGGGCGGCAAGCGAGGCGACGGCCGTAGCCAGCTGCAGGAGCACGCCCGCCGTTCGGAGAAGATGGTGTCGATGAAATGCCCGGTCGCTGCCGGCCAGCCGGGCGGCCACCTCCCTTTCCCACGCCTCGGCTTGCTCCCGCCCCTTCCCCTTCTCCTGCGCGTAGCGCTGGCTTTCCTGGATAAAGAGCGGGTCCGCCTTGAGCTGATTCGCCATCCGGTAAAGACTTTCCCGGAGCGCCTTTCCTTGGAAATAACCCCAGGCATCCGTCGCCTTGTCCTGAAGAAGCACGGCTTCGTTGCGCATCAGGATCGCCTTCGTCACCTCCTCTTCGGCCATGGAGCTCACGACCGTCCCCAGGACCGCCATCAGGATGATCGAGAAGGAGAGATAGAGAAGCCATTTCTCCTCCCTCTGGGCTTCGCGGAGCGTGTCGACGACGACCTCCCGCGTCTTTTCCCCCAACGTTTCGTTCTCCACGGCAAAAACGCGCGCCTTTCGATTCTATGCCGGCTCAGAAACCGAGATTCTCGCCCGCAAGTTAGACAAGAAGCCTTCCAAAAGCCACTTCTAAGCTCGCCCATCCTCCCGGCTCCGGCTTCCGGCCGTCCGGAGATCCGCCTCCCCAACAATAGAAGGAATACCGATAAATCTTTTACTGGACAGAAGCATTCGCAGTTCTTATAAAGCCATGGTTGTTGCTCGCTGATAATTTTGCGAGCTGAGCAGCAACGAAAGTGAGTGCTATTATGTTGATTAATGTCATTGCCGCTTTGGCAACTGGGGTTGCGACTTCCTGTGGCCTTTTGCTTCTCTTCCTTCTTTTCGGAGGATGGATCGTGGCTCTTGGCGCCGCCGCCGCGTTCAGCTGGTTGCAGGGCGAGCGGCCGGAGTCCCCGGCGCTGCCCGAATAACCCTCTCCTCCGGTTAACGGGCCAGCAGGAGGCTGAAATCGTTGACGTTGGTGCCGGTCGGCCCGGTTCGAAGCAATCCACCCACGGCCTGAAAGAAGGCGAGGGAATCGTTCTCCGCCAGGAGTCCACCCGGGTCGAGGCCCGCTGCCACAGCACTCCGCCAGCTCTCCCCGTCCACCACGGCCCCCGCCGCTCCGCTGTTGCCATCCATCCCGTCGCTCGCCAAGGAGGCGAGCAAGACCCCGTCGAGCCCGGCCAGGCGCGAGGCGGCGCAGAGGCCTAGCTCCAGGTTCCGTCCTCCCCTCCCCTTGCCCGTGATCCGAACCGTCGTCTCGCCGGCGGCCAGGAGGGCGCAGGGGCACGGCAGCGGGCGGCCGTGAAGGGCCTCTTCCCGAAGAATATTCCCGAGCACCAGCCCGACCTGCGACGCTTCTCCTTGGAGCGTGCTCGTGAGGCAGGCGGCGGCAAAGCCCTGTTCCTGAGCCGCACGCAGGATCGCCGCAACGGCCTCTTGCGCGCTGCCTACGCAGAGGTTCTCCACCCGCGCCAAGACCGGGTGGTCCGCTTTCGGAGTCTCCGGGAGCTTGCCGGACAATCCAGCAGCCAGCCGGGCCCGCACCGCGGACGGGACCCGATCGAGGATCTGCCTTCGCTCCAGGATGCCCCAGGCGTCGGCGAAGCAAGAGGGGTCGGGCATCGTCGGGCCGGAAGCGACCGTCTCCAGGTGATCTCCGACCACATCCGAAAGGATCAATCCGACGAAGCGGGCCTCAGGGGCCAGGAGCGGAACCCCTCCTCCCTTGAGGAGGTCGAGATGCTTGCGAACGGAGTTGATCTCCTCGATTGCGGCTCCGCTCTCGAGTAGGAGCCGGGTGGTCTCCCGGAGATCCGCGAGGCAGAGCCCGCTCGCTGGCAGGCTCCAGAGCGCCGAAGCCCCTCCGGAAAGAGCGACGAGCACCAGATCTTCGGATTTTGCTCCCTGCAGCAGCCGGGCAACCTCCTCCGCGCACGATCGGCTGGCCTCATCCGGGAGCGGATGACCCGCCTCGCGCACCGGGACGGAGAGCGGGGGAACAATCACCCCTGCCGGCACGGTCACCAGCCCGCCCCCGATCCACCCGTCCAGGATCTCCTCGAGAGCCGCGGCCATCCCGCCGGCCGCCTTGCCCGCCGCGAGCAGGAGCACCTTCCGGCCTTCCAGCCGATATTCCCTCCTTCCGGCCCATAACGTCGCTCCCTCTCTGCGCACCGAGCGGCGGACCGCTTCCCCCGGATCGACGGCCCGAAGACCACGTTCGAGCATGGTCAAGGCCGCATCCGCGAGCCCGCTCCGAGCGAGGTCTCGACGGCCGCCCTCCAGGCTGATTTGGACCATGGTCTTCCCCATTTGGCTCGGCATTCGTCATTGCGTGCCGATTTTCACGAGCAGCCCCTTCCGTCTCGCGGCCGCGTAGAGAGAGGCGAACAAGACGCCGGCCAATGCCAGATAGACGAGGTTGAGCAGCGTCGCGTAAACGAGGTGGTCCCAGGCAAAGCCTCCGCGAAGGGCGAGGCGCATTCCCTCGAAGACGTGGGTCGCCGGAATGCTCCAGGCCACGGGCCGCAGCCAGGCGGGCAGAGCGCTCACCGGATAGAAGACGGCCGAGAAAGGCTGGATCGCAAAGGGCACGGCCCAGGCGATCGCTTCCGCGGCCTGCCCCCAGCGCAGAAGCAGTGCGGTCGTCGCGATTCCCAGCGCCCATCCCATCAAGAGCAGGTTGACGAAAAGCGGGAAGAGGGCCGGCCCCACGGCGAGCAGGTTGAAGCGGTAGAGGAAAAAGGCGAGCACGGTCAGGTAGAGGCCGACCACCAGCGTCTTCAGGATCCCCACGACGCAGGTCGCTCCGACGAACTCGGTGACCCGCACCGGAGCGGAGAAGAGATTGAGGAGGTTGCGCGACCAGACATCCTCCAGGAAGGAAAGCGTGATCCCCTGCTGGGAGCGGTAGATGACGTCCCAAAAGATCACGGCTCCCACCAGGAAGGCGACTCCGGAGGGAAGATCCCGCCCGCGTTGCTGCAGGTAGATGGTCAGAAAGCCCCAGACCAGCAGGTCGATGGCCGGCCAGAAGAAGACCTCGAGAATCCGGATCGGGCTCCTCCGGTAGACGTAGGTGTACCGGAGAACCAGGGCCCAGACGCGCCGCAGATTCATCGCATCGCCTCGCCGCTCCCCGGCAACCCCTTCGACGGCTCTTCCGGGCCCCTTCCGCTCTCCACCGGCAGACTCTCGCTCTCCTCCCGAGCCAGTTGGATGAAGAGCGTTTCCAAGTCATCGCAGCGGAAGCTCCGGAGGATTTCCTCCGGGCTTCCTTCCGCGAGCAAGCGGCCCCTCCGAAGAAAGAGGACCCGGTCGCAAACCGTTTCGATATCCCGCATGTTGTGGGAGGTGTAGAGCATGGCGATTCCGCGCTCGGCCTGGAGACGCCGCAGGAGCCGGCGCACCTTGTCCGCGATGTCGGGATCGAGCCCCGCCGTCGGCTCGTCCAGGAGCAGAAGCTCGGGATCGTTGAGCAGCGCCTTGCAGAGATTCAGGCGCGCCGCCTCCCCCGCCGAGAGCTTCCCCGCTACCTGGTCGATCAGGTGCGCGATCTCCAGCTCCGCCAAAAGCCGCGCAATCTTTTCCGGCAGCCTCGGAACCTCGTAGAGACGGCCAAAGACCGTCAGGTTCTGACGGACGGTCAGGTTGGAGGGGAGCAGAGCGTAGGCGGAAGCGAAGTTCACCCGCCCGAGAACCGTGATCCGATTCTTGGGCATCGGCAGGCCGAAGATCGCGATTCTCCCCGAGGTCGGGGTGGTCAGGCCGAGGAGAAGATGGACAACGGTGGTCTTTCCCGCCCCGTTGGGACCCAAAAGGCCGAGCGCCTCGCCTCGGCGCAAGACAAAGGAGAGTCCGCTCACGACCGGACGGTCGCGCGAGAACTCCTTCCGCAACTCCTCCGCCACCACGACGGCTTCGCTCATCCTCTCTTTCGGCTCTCCTCCGCAGACCATCTTCGCAGAAAGGAGGGGAAAAGAAAACGAGCGCTATTTCTGTCGCCTCGTCCTCCCCGAGGCGATAAAAAGGCGATCATGGCCCTCACCCACTACTTCGCTCGCCAGCTACCTTCCCAGCTCGCTGGCCTGGACGAACTCGCCGCCGATCTGCTCTGGCTCTCGAACACCGGGTCTGAAAAGATCTGGCAGATGATGGATGCCGGGCTGTGGGATGCCACCTCCAATCCCTGGTTCCTTCTGGAAAGCGTCTCGGAGACCCGCTTGGAGCATCTCGGGGGAAGTCCCGTCTTTTTGCAGGAGCTGCAGAATCAGCTCGAGAAGCGGAAAGCCTACCTGGAGTGCCCGACCTGGTTCGACACGACCCATAGCCTCCATGGACTCGGCCGCGTGGCCTACTTCAGCATGGAGTTCGGCTTGAGCGAAGCTCTGCCGATCTATTCGGGAGGCTTGGGCATCCTCGCCGGGGATTACCTCAAGGCGGCGAGCGACCTGGGCATTCCCATGGTCGGCGTGGGCCTCCTCTATCAGCAGGGTTATTTCCGCCAGGGCATCGCCGGCGACGGTCGCCAGGTCGAGTATTTCCCCTTCAATGACCCGGCGCTCCTTCCGGTCGTCCCGGTTCGGGATGCCGCCGGGGAGTGGCTTCGCATCGCCCTCACTCTCCCAGGGCGTCCCCTGGTCCTGCGCGTCTGGCAGGCGACCGTGGGGCGGGTCCCGCTCTACCTGCTCGACAGCAACGACCCGGTCAACGGCCCGGCCGACCGCACGATCACGGGATCGCTCTACGGAGGGGGCCTCGAAATGCGCCTGCTGCAGGAAATTGCCCTGGGGATTGGAGGATGGCGCGTGCTTCAGGCGCTCGGAATCGATTGCCACATCTGCCACCTCAACGAAGGCCATGCGGCCTTTGCCATCCTGGAACGCGCCCGCGCCTTTGCCAAGCAAAGCGGCCAGCCCTTCGCCGTCGCTCTCCGCGCCACCCGGGCGGGAAATCTCTTCACCACCCACACTCCGGTACCCGCAGGATTCGACCGATTCCCTCCCGATCTCATCTACCACTTCTTGACCGATTTCGCCCGCGATTGCGGGATCTCGGTCGAGGAGATCCTTCGCCTCGGCCAAGGGGGCGGCGGAGCCGACGAGCCGCTCAACATGGCCTATCTCGCGATCCGGGGATCGGCTGCCGTCAACGGGGTGAGCCGTCTCCACGGCGAGGTCAGCCGCCGCATCTTCCAACCGCTCTTCCCCCGGTGGCCGCAAGAGGACGTGCCGGTAGGCTACGTCACCAACGGCATCCACGTTCCGACGTGGCACTCCGCCGAAGCCGACGCGCTCTGGACGCGAATCTGCGGACCCAACCGCTGGCGGCAGCCCACCGAGGCGCTCGAAGAGCATTACCGGAAGGCGAACGACCTCGAGCTGTGGGAGTTCCGGGCGCGGAGTCGAATGAATCTCATCCTCTCGATTCGGAAGCGGCGGAAATGCCACTGCTCGATGCTCGGAAAGATGCCGGCTGAGATGGCCACCTGCTCCTGCGTCTTCGATCCGAACACGCTGACCCTCGGATTCGCCCGGCGGTTCGCCACCTACAAGCGTCCCGCTCTCCTTCTCCAGGATCCGGGCCGGCTGCTCCGGATTCTTTCCAACCCGGCGGCCCCCATGCAGCTGGTCATCGCCGGAAAGGCGCATCCCGCCGACGGCTTCGGCAAGGAGCTGATCCGCCGTTGGAACGCCTTCGCCGAACGGCCGGAGACGGGCAGCCGGATCGTCTTTCTCGACGATTACGACATGCAGATGGCCAAGGAGCTCGTCTCCGGCGTCGATCTTTGGATCAACAATCCGAGGCGGCCCTGGGAGGCGAGCGGGACCAGCGGCATGAAGCTCCTGGCCAACGGGGGCCTCAACCTTTCGGAGCTCGACGGCTGGTGGGCGGAAGCCTACTGCCCGGAGGCGGGCTGGGCCTTGGGCGACGGTCAAGAGCACGGAGAAGACCCGGCCTGGGATGCGGCCGAGGCGGAGCAGCTCTACCGCCTCCTGGAGCAGGAGGTCGCTCCCGCCTTCTACGATCGCGACGCCCGGGGCATTCCTACCCGGTGGATCGCCAAGCTTCGCGAGAGCGTCGCTCAGCTCACCGGGCGTTTTTCCACCAACCGGATGGTCCGGCAGTACACCGAGGAGTACTACCACCCCCTCAACGACGCCTTCCAAAAGCGTTCCGCCAAAAATGGCGCACGCGCCATGGAGATCGAGGAGCGGCTTCGGCAGATCGCCCTCCATTGGAAGGAAGTCCGCTTCGGCCCGATGTCCGTCGACACCGCGGAGACGGAGCTGCGTTTCTGCGTGCCGGTCTACTTGGACGAAATCTCCCCGCAGTGGGTCCAGGTCGATCTCTACGCGGAGCCGCGCCACCCCGAAGAGCCGCCGGTTTGCCTGCCGATGGTCCGTTCCGAGCCCTTGGCCGGGGCGATCAACGCCTTCCTCTATCGGGTCTCGGTTCCGACGGGAAGGCCCGCGAGTGACTATACCCCGCGCGTGAGACCCTTTCACGCGGATCTCTTCGTCCCGCTCGAGGCCGGCCAGATCCTCTGGTATGCCTGAAGGCGACGTCTACGCCCCCGTGGGAGCCGTTCCCGCTTCCGCGGGCGGGTTCGGTCCCGAGCGGACCGTGCTCAGCTTCGTCATGACCTTGACGGCCAGGAAGACACTCCAGGCGATGATCACAAACTGGACGACCGCGTTGAAAAACTGCCCGTAGCGGATCGCCACCTCGGGGCTGACCACCTTTCCCCCTGCGGTGACCGCGGGCTTGAGCACCCAGAGGAGATCCTTGAAATCGACCCCCCCGATCGCAATCCCCAGGGCCGGCATGACCAGATCGTTCACCATCGAATCGACGATCTTGTTGAAGGCGGTTCCCACGACCACGCCCACCGCCATGTCGATCGCGTTCCCCTTGAGCGCAAATTGCTTGAACTCCTCGAGCAGTTTCGCAGCCATGCTCCCTCCTTGTATGCCAGGTAGGCGACCGCCCTCTTCTTGACAAGCTCTTTTCTTTCGATCCGCTCCGCACGGATCCAAGCAACGCTTTCGTCCCCAGTGAGTTTCGTCCTCCGCTCCCTTTTCTCCTCTTTTGCGCTCCGCCAGCCTGATGTATGGTCAACCCCGTGGCGCAGAAAGCCTTGTCCGACCCGACCAACCTCTTCCGCTTCGAGATCGTTCCGGAAAGTTCGGACATCGTGCGGCTTCGACTCGCCGGCCCGCTGGATGCGGAAAGCGTCTCCCGTTTCTGGCGACCCATTGAGCGCCGCCTGGGGAAGCTCCGGTTTCGGCGCCTGCAAATCGAGGCAGCCGAAGTCAGTCGCTGGGACAGCGCGGGGGTGGCCTTTCTCCATCTCCTCCGTCGGGAAGCCGAGACACGCTTCCAGGCGGAAGCGCAGATCGAAGGCCTGCCCCCCGAGTGGGAGCGATCCCTGGAACCCCCGGCCTCGACCGGACCCGGGGGAGAGAAACCGGCGGCGGAACCCGCAGGCCTGATCGGTACGATCGGCCATACGACGGTCTCCGAGGCGGCCCTTGCTGGCGATGCCATTGCGTTTATCGGTCAGCTGGCGCGTGGGCTCGGGGCGGCATTCCATCCCCGCATCTTCCGGCCCCGGGAGTTCCTGCGAGTCTTCGAGTCAGCGGGGGTCGACGCGCTCCCGATCGTTTCCCTGATCAGCTTCCTGATCGGCCTCGTCATCGCCTTCGAATCGGCCCGACCGCTCGCCACCTTCGGCGCCCAGCTCTTCATCGCGAACATGATCGGACTGCTCATGATCCGGGAGATGGGCCCGATCATGACCGCCATTCTCCTGGCTGGCCGATCCGGCTCGGCTTTTGCCGCCGAATTGGGCACCATGAAGGTCAACGAGGAGCTCGACGCCCTCCAAACGATGGGCATCGATCCGATCCGCTTCCTGGTCATTCAGCGCATCATCGCCGGGGTGGCCGTCACCCCCCTCTTGACGATCTATTCGATGTTCGTCGGCATCCTCGGAGGGATTCTCGTGATGATCGGCCTCGGCTATCCGCTCGAGGCGATCTACCACCAGATGGATTCCGCCGTGCAGATGCACGACATCTGGGTGGGCGTCTCGAAGGCAGCCGTCTTCGGCCTGCTCATCTCGGCCAGCGGCTGCTTCCTTGGCCTGCGCACGCAGCAAGGCCCGGCGGCGGTGGGCGCCTCGGCCACCGGAGCCGTCGTGACTGGCATCCTCCTGATCGTCGTGGCCGACAGCGTCTTCTCGGTGATCCTCTACCTGCTCAATCTATGACCGCGTCCTCCGATCCGGTCGTCCAAGTCCGCGATCTGTGCGCGGGATATGGAGAGACCGTCATCCTGGAGCAGATCTCCTTTTCGGTGAACCACGGAGAGATCTTCGCCATCCTGGGCGGCTCCGGCTCGGGAAAGAGCACGCTGCTCAAGCACATCATCGGGCTCTACCCTCCTCGCGCCGGGGAGGTGCTCATCGAGGGCAAGAACCTGGTCACGCTCGAGGGCCACGAACGGACTCAACTCCTGCAGCGATTCGGCGTGATGTACCAGAACGGAGCTCTCTTCGGATCGATGAGCGTCCGGGAAAACGTCCGAGTTCCCTTGGATGTTTTTACGGATCTACCCCTCGCCATAAGGAACACGGTCGTGGAAGCCAAGCTGGCCCAGGTCGGCCTTTTGGCCGCGGCGGAAAAGATGCCCTCGGAACTCAGCGGCGGCATGCGGAAGCGAGCCGCCATCGCCCGGGCCATGGCGCTCGATCCCGCGATCGTCTTCCTCGACGAGCCTTCGGCGGGCCTCGATCCGGTCAGCTCGGCCGACTTGGACAACCTGATCAAAAGACTTGCCAAAGAGTTTGGCATCACCTTTGTAATGGTCACTCATGAGTTGGAGAGCATCTTCGGCATCGCCGATCGCGTCATCCTCCTCGATGGGCGAACCAAGAGAATCATCGCCCAGGGGGATCCAAGAGCCTTGCGCGACACCTCGACGATCCCGCTAGTCCAGCACTTCTTCCGCCGAGAGGGCGAATCCCCGGAAAGTACCGAGAGCCGTGAACCGTAAGATCAAGGACATCAAGATCGGCCTCTTCGTGCTCGCCGCCGCCGCTCTCCTGGTCGCGGGTCTCCTGGCCTTCGGGCTGCGCGACCTGTTCGTGGAGCACGACTACTTCGAGACCTACGTTTCCGGAGGCGTGACGGGCTTATCCGTCGGCTCTCCGATCCTGCTGGACGGGGTGCCGATCGGCAAGGTCAGTCAGATCTCCTTCAGCTGGCTCAGCTATCCGCAATATCACAATCACCTCGTCATCGTCGTCGGGGAGGTCAACGCGGGCTTGACGCAGGGACGAACCCGGGCGGAACAGGAACAGCGCCTGCGAACGGAAATCGACCACGGCTTGCGGGCGCGGATTCAAGGTCAAGGCATTACGGGGACCAGCGTGGTCGCTCTGGAGTATGTGGATCCGAAACGCCATCCGGCGCTCTCCGTCCCGTGGGAACCGAAGCACTACTACATCCCCTCGGCTCCGGGGCAATTCAAAGACATCGTCCAGGAGGTGGAGACCCTGCTCCAAAAGCTCGGCGCCGTCGACTTTCCGGCCTTGGGAGCCAGCGCCAACGGCCTGCTGGGAGAGCTCCGTCACACCAATGACCAGATTAAGATCCTGCTCGACGAGACGACCGCCACCCTGGCCTCCGGAAACCTTCCCCAGCTCTTCGAGACCACGGCTCGGACGCTTGCCCAACTCCGCGATACTTCCACAAATCTCAACGAGATGATCGGAGACCTTCGACGCTATCCCGCAGGCTTCCTCTTCGGTGAACCTCCTCCCCGCCCGGCGAGCCTCCAGGGCCCAAGTCGATGAGAACGGCATGAGGCTCCCCTACCGGCTCTTCTTCTTCTCCCTCTGTCTCCCTCTCCTGGGCTGCGTCAGCCGTCCCTCCCGCCTCCCGTCGGAGACCTTCGCCTTCGCTCCTTCCGCCGGCTCCCCATCCAAAGTGGCCGATCCCCAGCCCATCCTCGTGCTCCGCTCGGTCCGGGTCGTTCCCGCCTTCTCGGGGCAGGATTTCGTCTACCGGGCGACCGACTACCGCTATGAACGCGATCCCTACGCCCACTTCCTGGCCTCCCCGGATCTGCTCGTCCGGTCGACCCTCAGCGACTCGCTCCTGAACTCGGGCCTCTTCCGGGTCGTCGCCGCGGGCGAGAGTGCCCTCATGACCCATTCCTTTGCCGAAATTTCCGTTCGCGAGCTCTACGGGGATTTTCGCCCCCGCCGCGTGCCGGCGGCCGTCCTCTCGATGCGCTTCCTGCTGATCCAATCCCCGAGGGGCCTTCCTCTCTGGGAAAAGAAGATCACCCGACGCATCCCCCTGAAGGAACGGAGCGCTTCGGCCCTCATGCACGGCTGGAACACGGCTCTGCGCCAGATCCTCGCCGAAGCCGCTCCCCCGCTGGCCGAGCATATCCGGGAGGTCGACCAAGCTGCGGAAAAAGCAGCCCGGCCGACAGACCACGAGCCGGCACCCCCGCCCACACCGAAGAGCTAATCCTCGGCATCGGGACAGCGCACCTTGGGCAGGACCGCCCAGGACCAGAGCAGAAGCGCCCCCAGCCAGAAAAGAGAAGCCCCCGAGAGAAGAAGATCCCGCCGGGCTGGCTCTACGTCCGCCGCCACGCGCAGGAGGATGGCACCCAGGATCCACCACTTCGCTTGGGAAAGCGGCCCATACCGGCCCGCCAGCAGCTCTCCTCTCCCGCTAAAGCCAAGGACGACCCGCGCGCCCACGGTAAGGATGAGAAGGCCCGCTCCACCCAGGAAGAAGAGATGGAGCCAGGCGGCCCGGAGCGGCAAGGAAAGGGAAGCGAGCAGAAGCCCCAAAACGGACAGCAGAAGCGACAGGCGGGCGCAGCCGGCAACCGTCCCTCGGGCGAAGAGCTCTCGAGAAGCCGGGATCGCGAACAGGAGATACGCGACAACCGTGCCGGCCCGGAGGAGCCCCCCTCTCCAGGATGCCCCCGCCGCCTCCCAGGCAAAGCTGGCGAACAGCGACGAGGCGGCGGCAAGGGCTGCGAGCGCCCGGCCGATCCAGGCCCGCGTGGGAATCCGGGCTTCCGGGAGGGTCTCCCGGCTGGGCAAACCATAGAAGCGCGGGAGGATAAAGGCGCCAACCCCCAGGATCGGCAAGAGGGGCAACCCCTGGTAGAGCAGGAGGAGCCCCAGCTGGCGCAGACACGGGGAAAGAGTCAGGCCCATCCGTTCGGTCGACTCGACAAGGGCTCCGGTCCCTGCGCCCAGGACGCCGAAAAGGGCAAGAACAAAGCTCGGCGGTGGATTGTCTTTCCGGCTGGGAAACCGGATCGCCAGTCTCCAGAGAAAAAAGAGCAGGGTGATCCCGAAAAGCCCGTCCCCCCATCCGGCCACCCCGAAGAAATGGAGCAGCCCGACCGCAAGGATCGCCACGGTGACCGCACCCGTTTCCCACGGCGAAAGCCGTTTCACCTCCAACAGCCGCGGCACCGAGGTCCCCAAAAAACCGAGGACAAAGCTGCCCACAAAGCCCTCGATCAGGATCCGGGGATGGCTGATCGGAGGAGGCGCCCAAGCCACTCCCCAAAAAAAGAAGAGCGGCCAGACCGCGACACCCAAGGCTCCGAGGAAGAGCCCCAAGGGAAAGAGGATCCGGTAGGGCTCCCCGGCGCTTAGGCGAGTCCACTCCATCCACGGAAGCGGTTTTGTCCCCGGAAGCTCGTTCTCTCCTGCCATGCCGCTCTTTACCCTACCAGAGGCAGCCCGTTCGGAAGCCGACTCCGACCAGAACCGAGTGGCCGCCTGCCCAAATGGTTGCCAAAAGCACGTGCAGCAAAAGC
>JAQTUK010000138.1 GCA_028710285.1 Methylacidiphilaceae bacterium
TCGTTTCTGCACGCTGATTCAGCGGGCGGATGGCTATGGATACGCATTCACGAAGATAGCAAACAAGAAAGGAGAAGCGGGAAAGGGGCAGGCTTTGCCTGCCGCGCTATCCCTCCCCGGCCTGAACGCCGGGGTCTCTCGCGCAAACTGATGAACATTCGGGAGATCCGGGAACGACTCGCCGGGGCGGCACTGCGTCCGCAGCGGCGATTCGGGCAGAATTTTCTCCACGACCGGAACCTGGCCCATTGGATCGTGGACTGCGCCCTTGGAGGACTTTCTTCCCCTTGGCGTATCTGGGAGGTCGGACCTGGCCTCGGAGTTTTGACGAAGCTTCTCTTGGGGAAAGGGGCGGAGGTCCGAGCGGTGGAAATCGACCGGGGCCTTGCGGCAATCCTGCGCGATCGCTTCGCGCAGGAGGCTCGCTTTCATCTCTGCGAAGGGGATGTGCTCCGGGCGGAATGGCCCGAACCCGCCTCCGACTGGGTTTTGATCGGCAATCTTCCTTATTCGATTTCCGGGCCTCTTCTCGCCTCCCTCTTCCGCCGTCAGGCTCCCTTCCGCCGCGTCGTGGTGACGCTCCAGCGAGAGGTGGCTGAACGGCTCGTGGCTGCGCCGAGGCAGTCCTGCTTCGGGAGCCTTTCCGTAATGGGGCAGACCTCCTTTCGCATCGAGATCCGAAGGCGGTTGCCTCCGTCGGTCTTTTATCCGGCGCCGAAAGTGGAATCGGCAGTCGTCTGCATGGAACCCTTGGCGACGGCGTCGATCCCTCGAGAGGATCTCGAAAGCTTTTGCTCCTTTGTCCGCGAGAGCTTCCAGCAGCGGCGAAAGAGCTTAAGGAAGCGCCTGGGCCGCGAGGAGAGACGTCGTCCGGAGGAGTTGGGCGTGGCGGAGTGGGTGTCGGTTTATCGGGAATGGCGGGAGGAAGCTCCACGGGGAAGTGGTGGAGAGGGAAGAGCCTCGGCCGGGCGAGGCTCTTTTGATTTGACCTGATTGCCTAATCGACATAGTTTACATCTTAATCATGATACCGCGCACGCCGACAGGTCTGCTCAGGAGTCTAAGGCTCTCCTAAAAGGGCGTGGATTCGGCGTAAGCGGCAACAGGAAGTGAATCCCGCCTTTCTCGAGAAAGGGCGGGTTTTTTGTTTATGGAACAGGCCAATGTCCCCGTGAAGGAATCCGAGGCGCGAATGCGGCACACCATCTCGGTGCTGGTTGCGAACCGGTTCGGAGTGCTGACCCGGATCGCGGGCTTATTTAGCGGACGGGGATACAACATCGACACCTTGAATGTCGGTCCGACGCACGATGAGAAAGTCTCGCGGATGACGATCGTCGTCAAAGGGGATGACAAGGTTTTGGACCAGGTCACGCGACAGCTCAACAAGCTGGTAGACGTGATCGCGGTGCAGGATTTTCGCGAAGGCGAATACATCGACCGTCAACTGATCCTGGTCAAGGTCAGGAGCACCGAGCGCTCTCGGGCGGAACTCATGCAGATTTGCGACATCTTCCGAGCGAAGATCGTAAACGTGGAGCCGGAGGATCTGACGATCGAGATCACCGGCGACGAGAGCAAGGTGGAGAAATTCCTCTACCTGATGAGCACTTTTGGAATTCTCGATATTTCTCGAACAGGAAAGATCGCCTTGCCAAGGCAAGGAAAATAAGAAGGAAGCAGCATATTATGGCGGCAAAGATCCATACGGAAGAGGAGGCGAGCCTGGCTCCGTTGCAGGGGCGGGTGTTTGGGGTCATCGGGTTCGGATCGCAAGGTCACGCGCATGCGCTCAATCTGCGGGATAGCGGGATCGAGGTGATCGTGGGCCTTCCGGAGAAGAGCCGTTCGGTGGGCGTTGCGCAGGAGCTTGGTTTCGCGGTCCATCGCAGCGCGGAGGTAGCGGCGAGAGCCGACGTGCTCTTCCTCGCCACCCCCGATCTCGTGATTCCCCATTTGTATGCGGCCGAGATCGCTCCGCATCTCCGTCCGGGACAGACGCTGGGTTTTGCCCACGGTTTTGCTGTCCACTACCGGACGATTGCTCCGCCGGAAAACGTGGACGTCATTCTGGTCGCTCCCAAGGGCCCCGGCCACTTGGTGCGCCGGGAATTCACCTTGGGGAGAGGGGTTCCCGCCCTGGTTGCCGTCGGACAGAACCCCTCCGGCAAGGCGCTGGCGACCGGACTCGCCTGGGCCGCCGGCATCGGATCCGCGCGAGCCGGGGTGATCGAGACGACCTTCCGAGAGGAGACGGAGACCGATCTCTTCGGTGAGCAGGCGGTGCTCTGCGGCGGCGTCACGGCGCTGGTGCAGGCGGGTTTTGAGACCCTGGTCAACGCCGGATACCAGCCGGAGATGGCCTACTTCGAGTGCCTTCACGAGCTGAAGCTGATCGTGGACCTGATGCAGGAAGCGGGGATTTCCGGAATGCGTTTCTCGATCTCCGAGACCGCGAAGTGGGGCGATGTCACGGTCGGTCCGCAAATCATCGACGAGCGTGTGCGCGAAACCATGCGCAAGGTCCTAGCCCGCATCCAGGACGGAAGCTTCGCGCGAGAATGGATCGCGGAGACCGAAGGCGGGAAGAAGCGTTACAAGGAACTGTTGCAGCAAGGAGCGGATCATCCGATCGAACAGGTGGGCGCGCGGATGCGCTCCCTTATGCCGTGGCTGAAGAAGCGGGATGTTTCGGGAGCACAGGCAGCCTTCGAGACGGGTGGCGGAAAGCCGATCGAATGAAATCTTCTAATCGAGTCATTGTTTTCGACACGACATTGCGGGATGGAGAGCAGTGTCCCGGCGCAAGCATGGCGCCTCGGCAAAAGCTCGAAGTGGCTCGGCAGTTGGCGCGGCTGGGCGTGGACGTGATCGAGGCGGGCTTTCCGGTGATCAGCCAAGGCGACTTCGCCTCGGTCCGGGAAATTGCCGAGCAGATCGATGGGCCCAAGATCTGCGGGCTGGCTCGCTGTATTCCCGGAGACATCGAGGCGGCCGGCGAGGCGCTGCGGCCGGCCGGCAAGCGCGGACGGATCCATGTTTTCCTGGCGACCTCGACCATCCACCGCGAGCACAAGTTGGTGAAGAGTCAGGAGGAGATTGTCCGCATCGCCGTCGAGGCGATCCGCCATGCTCGCACCTTTGTGGAGGATGTGGAATTTTCTCCAGAGGATGCGACACGGACAGAGCCAGATTTCCTCCTGCGGATCGTGACGGAGGCCATCGCCGCGGGAGCGACGACGATCAACATCCCCGACACGGTGGGGTACACGACGCCCGGAGAGTTTGCGGAGCGGATCCGGATGCTTCGGGAGGGGGTTCCCAACCTCGGGGAAGCCGTATTGAGCGTCCATTGTCACGACGACCTCGGCTTGGCGGTCGCCAATTCGCTGGCCGCGATCCAGGCTGGGGCTCGGCAGGTCGAAGGAACGATCAACGGGATCGGAGAGCGAGCGGGCAATGCCGCGCTTGAGGAGATCGTGATGGCTCTCAACACGCGCCGCGATGTCTTCGCCGGGCTGGAGACGGGCATTCACGCCAAGGAGATCGTCCGGACCAGCCGATTGGTGGCCCGCATGTCGGGTCTCCACGTCCAACGGAACAAGGCGGTGGTCGGAGAAAATGCGTTTGCCCATAGTGCCGGCATTCATCAGGACGGAGTGCTCAAAAAGCGGGAAACCTACGAGATCATGGACCCGACGGCGATCGGGTGGGGCGAGACGGAGCTGCCTCTCACCAAGCATAGCGGGAGAGCGGCCTTGGAAAAGCGGCTCGTCACCCTCGGGTTTGGGCTGAGCCGAGACGAGATCGACGCGATTTTCGGCAAATTCAAGGAGATTGGAGACAAGAAGAAGTTCGTCTACGACGACGACCTGGTCGCTCTTGCCGAGGGACAGATCACGCGGATTCAGGAGACCTTCGAGCTCGTCTACTGGAGCGTCTCGACGGCATTCCACGGAGTGCCCACGGCCACCGTCCGCTTGCGCAAGGGAGACGACGTCTTGACCGACGCCGGCGTCGGAGGTGGGTCGGTGGACGCGGCCATGAAGGCGATCGACCGGATCAGCGGACGGCGAGGGCACTTGGTCGAATATAGCGTGGAAGCGGTTACCGAGGGAAAAGACGCCATCGGCGAGGTGACCGTGCGGGTTGACTTCGGAGAAGGCAGGTTCCTCACCGGGAAAGCGGCGTCGACCGATGTGGTCGAGGCGAGTGTCCGGGCCTATCTCAATGCGGTCAATCGCTCCTTCCTCACCCGGGCCGACGTTTCCGCTCCAGAGGCAACTGCCTCGTCCCGGGAGCGGGACCTCGATCCAAAGACCAGAGTGGTCGCCGCTGCTCCGTAGCCGGAATTCCCTCGACTCGCCGATTGTCGACAGAGGCGAGCCGCGAAGGCACGTATCTCTGCACAGCGGAGCCCGCGCGAAAGAAAGCTAAAAAAAGGGCACGGGAGGCGAGATGGGCGACGGAGGGGGAGCCTCCGGCAGGAAAAGCGTGACAAGGTGGTGAAAGGTCACGAAGGCCATCAGAAAAAGATAGCCGATCACGATGACCAGGATGAGTCCCATGGTCATGTCCCGGCGCTGATGGGCGTGAAGCGGGTCGTGGGATTCGCCAATTTCTGGCGGCCTTACGCGGTGCAGTTTCGCCACCATGTTGTTATTAAGGCAGCGATCCGGCGGAAATGCAAATCCATTTATTGTTGCATAAGCGTATGCGTCGAGAACGACAAGGCAGCGGCTATCCCGTGTTTCGTAGCCCGGCGCTGATCCCGTTTACCGTCAGTTCGATCACCCGCCGGAGAGCGTGCTCGTCCTCTTCCTGTCCCCTTCCGAGCGAGCGGAGGCGGCGGATCATCTCGACTTGGATATAGTTGAGCGGATCGACGTAGGGATTCCGGAGCCGGATCGAACGTTGCAGGACCGGCTCGCGATCCAGCAACGCCGCGACCTGAGAGATGGCCAGTACGGAAGAGACGGAACGGTCGTATTCGGCGCGGATCTTCGAAAAGACCCGCTCCCGGACCTCGGGATCGCGCACGAGCGAAGCGTAGCGCGCGGCAATACTCATATCCGCCTTGGCGAGGGATTGCTGTGCATTGTCCAAGGTGGTGCGAAAGAAAGGCCATTCTTCGTACATTTCCCGAAGGAGGGCGAGCGCCTCGGAGGAGCTCTGGCAAAAGGAGGTCAAGGCGCCCATGCCATACCATGCGGGCAAGACAAAGCGGCTCTGAATCCAAGAGAAAACCCAGGGAATGGCTCGCAGTTCGTCGAGGGTGTCCATCCTCGAGCGAACGGCCGGACGGGAGCCGAGATTGATCTGCCGCAGCTCGTCAATCGGAGTCGCTTCCCGCCAAAATTGCAGAAAGGCGGGATCGTCGCGTACGAGCCCGTGATAGAGGAGAACGCTTTGCGTTGCGATCTGGTCCATCGCGTCGACCCAGCGAGCGGGAAGACGCGACGGCTCCCTGGACGCATGGATTCCGGTCAGGGCTCCGTAGGTGATCTGTTGGAGGATGCGAAAGGCGATGTCCCGATCGTGATAGCGCGTGGAGAGTACCTCGCCTTGCTCGGTGATGCGGATCTTGCCATCCACGAGCCCGCACGGCTGAGCAAGAATGGCTTGTGCCGCAGGCCCTCCTCCTCGAGCAATCGTTCCGCCTCGAACGTGAAAGAGCACGGGGCTCACTCCATTCTGTCGGCAAACTTCGACGATGGCATCCTGTGCCTTGTAGAGCGCCCAGCTCGCGGCGAGATATCCGCAGTCCTTGTTGCTGTCGGAATAGCCCAGCATCACGATCTGCTCGCCACCCTGTTGCTCCAGGTGCGACCGATAGGCCGGATAGGCGAAAAGGTCCCGCAGGATCGCGGGCGCCGCGGCAAGATCCTCCAGAGTCTCCACAAGGGGCGCGATGGCGAGGTCGACTTTCGCGAGGTGGCAGAGAAAAAGCACCTCCAGGACATCGGAGAGATCTCGGGTCATGCTGAT
>JAQTUK010000139.1 GCA_028710285.1 Methylacidiphilaceae bacterium
GAGGCCGAAGAGGCATGCTCGACCGAAACGTTGCATTTCGTTCCGAGCCTGTGTGCTTTTTTTGAGGATGCCTATCAATCCGTGAAGCATGGTTTTGGGCACAGGCCAGCGCCAATCTTGACGAGAGCCCCCAACTGCAATGCATGCATGGCATCCAGATGAAGACAGGAGGCTGCCATGGGAGCAGTTTCTCTTAGGTTGCCAGATGAAGTTGTAAAGAGGCTCGACGTCCTCGCGGCCCGGACTGGCCACAGCAAGACCTTTTACATGATCGAGGCCATCCAAGAGCACTTGGATGACTTGGAGGATTTGTATCTCGCGGAGGCCGAGCTTCTTGCCATTCGGGCTGGGGGATCCGAAACGATGCCGCTCGAAGAAGTGATGAAGCGCTATGGCATAGAGGATTGAGCTATCGAGCCTGGCGCAAACGAATCTTAGCTAGCTCGACCCGCAATCCGCCAAGCGGATACTCGCTTTCCTGCGAAAGCGGGTGGCCAGCCTCGAAAATCCAATGGCGATCGGAGAAGCCCTCAAAGGATCGGAGTTGGGTGAATTCCGGAAATACCGCGTAGGCGATTACAGAATCATTGCCAGCATGGAAGACGGAAAACTTACCATCGTCGTCGTGAAGATCGGTAATAGGCGGGACGTTTACAAGCGTTGATCGCAGAGGGCGAGCAGAGACCGAAGCCATAGCAAGACTCGTCGCTTGAACCTCAGGCTGTTTGTTGGATCCAGCGGTCGCCAGATTGAGGGTGAGCTCGTGCTCTGAACGGTGCGATGATATCGCCGGCACGACATCCGCTACCGGGATCTCGAAGCTTCCTTCCCCTAGGAAGCGCCAGCCTCTTTCTTCTCGAGGTGACCTCCGAATTCATAGCGCATGGCCGAGAGAAGCTTGTAGGCGAACTCTTCGTGCTGGCGCGAGCTGAAGCGCGCGTAAAGCGCGGTGCTAATCACGGGAGCCGGCACGCCCAGATCCACCGCCGCTTCCACCGTCCAGCGCCCCTCGCCGGAGTCCGACACGCGGCCGGCGAAACGTTCCAGCTTCGGATCCTCGAGCAACGCCTCCGCAACCAGATCCAAGAGCCAGGAACGGACCACGCTGCCGCGACGCCACACCTCCGCGACTTCGGTGAGATCGATGTCGTACTGGTAGTGCTCCGGTTCCCGCAGAGGAGCGGTTTCGGAATCGATCCGGAGATTCGCCTTGCCGGCATTGGCATGGTGCAGGATGTTCAGCCCCTCCACGTAGGCCGCCATGAGCCCATATTCGATGCCGTTGTGCACCATCTTGACCAGATGGCCTGCTCCGTGCGGCCCGCAGTGGAGGTATCCCATTTCCGCTGTCCCCGGCTTCTTCTCCCGGCCCGGAGTACGTTTCGCCGTCTCCTGGCCCGGAGCCAGCGCGGCAAAAAGAGGATCGAGACGGGTCACGACCTCCTTCTCGCCCCCGATCATGAGGCAATACCCCTCCTCGAGCCCCCAGACTCCCCCGCTGGTCCCTACGTCTACGTAGTGCAGCCCGCGGGCTTGCATCTCCTTGGCCCGCCGGATGTCGTCCTGATAAAAAGAGTTTCCCCCGTCGAGGATAATGTCGCCCGGCTCCAGGTGGGCCACCATCTCCTGGAGCATGGAATCCACTGCCCCGGCAGGGACCATCAGCCATAGGGCCCGAGGTTTCGAAAGCTTCTGCGCGAGATCCGCCAGCGACGAGGCCCCTGTCGCTCCTTCCCGCACCAGCGCCTCCACCGCTTCCGGATGGAGATCGTAGGCGACGCATCGGTGGCCCTTCCGCTGCCAACGCCTGACCATGTTCGCCCCCATCCTCCCCAGCCCAATGACTCCGATCTCCATGATAGTGATCCCCTTCGTATTTTTGCCCACTGATTGGCCTTGCCCGCGCCGAACGCAGAAAGCGACCGGTTACCTTGGCTCCCTATGCTCGGGCAAGGCAGAGAGCCTCGGCCCTCCAAGCCGCTCGGCCTTCCCTCCTGCTCAGTCCGAGCCGGGGGCCAGCCGCAGGCCCGCGCTTCTCTTCAACAAAAAGACTAGCTGTCGCGCGGAGCCTTGCAAAGGGGAAAGGACGCAAGGCTTTCGCCTTTCGGGAAAGGCCCGAGCGGAGCGCGCCACCGGCAGTGGAGGAAGTCCAATGGCTGGGCACCCGGGAGAAGGAGAGCTGCCACTACGGCAACCGGGGAAAGGGAGGAGCCTGTTCCGGATACTCGCTGATCTGATGGATCAGCTTGGCGACCAGCGCCGTCCACCCCGTCTGGTGGGAAGCGCCCAAGCCCGCTCCAGTGTCGCCATGGAAGTATTCAAAGAAGAGCAGGCAGTCGGCCCATGCCGGATCTTCTTCGAAAATCGGCCAGTTGCCGAATACGGGCCGCCTGCCGCTCGCATCCTTCGTGAAAATCGAGACTAGCCTCCGGCTGATCTCCTGGGAGACCTCCCAGAGGTTCTTGAGCCGGCCCGACCCTGTCGGGCATTCGACCTGAAACTCCTCTCCATAGTAGTGGTGATATTTTTGGAGCGACTCGATCAGGAGGAAGTTGATGGGGAACCAGACGGGCCCACGCCAGTTCGAGTTTCCCCCGAATCGATGAAGAGGAGAGGCTCCCGGAGCATATTCCAGCCGATAGAGCTTCCCGTCGATTTGCCGTTCGAGGGGATGATCCTCGTGGAATTTCGACACCGACCGAATCCCGAACGGGCTGAGGAACTCGCGTTCATCGAGCATGACCCGCAGCAGGGCGCGGAGCTGTTCCTTGCTCACGAGCGAGAGGAGAATTTCGTCCGCTGCCGCCCGTCGCCCCAACTCGACCTCCCTGCCCTCCGGGACAGTCGTCGCATGCAGGGGGACGATCTCCTTCTCCAGCTCTGGATGCTTGCGGAGGAACCAGCGGATCCTCTCCCGAACGCGGCCATCGTGGGATTGGAAGAGGCTCCTGGGCACCGATCCCACCGCGAAGATCGGCATGATCCCCTGGAGGGAGCGGGCTTTGAGGGGAAGACAGGCGCCAGAAGGCAGCCGGAGAACGTCGTAGTAAAAATGGTCCTCCGGATCCCAGAGCCGCTCGCGAAGCGCCTCCGGCAGGGAGCGGACATGGTTGAGGGCCTCGGCGATGTTGCCGAAGTGAAGAAAAAATTCGGTGGCGATGCCGAGGAAGGCCGGATCTTCGCGGGCGAGCTCGATCGCGATCTCCATCATGTTGATCGTAAAAAGCCCCATCCAGCTGGAAGCGTCGACCTGGTACATCGTCGAGCCCGGTGGAACAGCACTCCGATCGAAGAGGCCAATGTTGTCGAGGCCCAGGAATCCTCCCTGGAAGAGATCGTTGCCGTCCGCATCCTTCCGATTGAGCCACCAAGTGAAACAGAGGAGGCAGCGATGGAAGACCCGAACGAGAAAGCCGCGGTCCCCCTTCCCGGTGTTCTTCCGTTCGATCTCGTAGATCCGCCAGGCAGCCCAGGCGTGAAGCGGCGGGTTGACCTCGGAAAAGGACCATTCGCAGGCGGGGATCTGGCCGTCCGGGTGCATGTACCACTCGCTCGCCAGGAGCAGGAGCTGCTTCTTGGCATATTCGGGATCGATCATCGCGAAGACTACGGCCTGGAAGCAGAGATCCCAGCTCGCAAACCAGGGAAACTCCCACTTGTCCGGCATCGTAATGATTTCGCGTGCATAGAAATGACGCCAGCGAGCGTTCGACAGCCGGTATCGGGAGGAGGGAGGGGGCGGAAAAGCCCGGTCCCCTTCGAGCCATTGCGAGACGACATAGTGGTAGAACTGCTTGTTCCAGAGGAGCCCAGCAAACGCCTGCCGCTCAATGAGGAAGAGTTCCTCCGACTGCCCGGGCACGCGGATCCGTTCGTAAAACTCTTCGGTGCTCCGGCGGGCGCGCGCGAAGATCGCTTCCCCATCCCCGCTCCACTCCCCAGGGGAGAACGACCGACTCGAAAGGCGCAGCATGACCTCGTGGCTCTCCCCCGGCCCGAACGTCAGCGGGAAGTGAACCGCCGCCTTGGTCCCCTCCTGGAGGGGATTGACCGTAGGGCTCCCGTGGATGATGTAGTCGTGGATGCCGTCCTTCGGGTAGGGAGTCGTGTTCTCTCCCCAGCCAAGCCGGCGTCGATTCGTCTCGTTCTCGACGAAGAGCACCTCCGGAGCGGAGGGATGGTAGAGCCTCATCCCGCCGAGCTCGGGATGCTCGGCCTCGATCCAGGAGAAGGAAGGCTCCGAAGAAGCACCCTTGCGGAGGATCGGCTTCCGGGATCCAGGATTCCAGGACCAGGTATTGCGAAACCAGAGCGTGGGAAGGACGTGAAGATGGGCCGAGGAGCTGCCTCGGTTGGTCACCCGAATCCGAATGGCGATGTCGGTCGGCCCCTCCTTCGCGTATTCGAGCAGCACGTCGAAATAAGCCCCGTTCTCAAAGATGCCGGTATCCACCAGTTCGTACTCCGGGAGTTGAAGATCGGCCTTGCGGTGCCCGTTTTCCGCAACAAGGTCGTCATAAGGGAATGCGGCCTGGGGGTATTTATAGAGGAATTTGAGATAACTGTGGGAGGGCGTGCTCTCCAGCGGGAAGTAGTACTCCTTGACATCCTCCCCATGGTTGCCCTCCGCATTACTGAGACCGAAGAGCCGCTCCTTGAGAATCGGATCGACCCCATTCCAGAGAGCGAGGGCGAAACAGAGCCGGCAACCCTCGTCGCAGATGCCGCCTAACCCATCTTCTCCCCAGCGGTAGGCTCGAGAGCGGGCTTGATCGTGGGGAAAGAAGGACCATGCATCCCCATCCGGACTGTAGTCTTCCCGGACCGTGCCCCACTGACGGTCGCTCAGATAGGGTCCCCACAACCGCCAGGGAGCGGTTCCCTCCGCCGCTTCCCGCAGCCTCTGCTCTTCCTGAGTCATCGCCGCGCAATCATTCTGCTGCGGCCTGGACTTCGTCTCCGCCCTCTCGCGGCTCGATCCTCTTCCCGCACAGCTCCCTGGGAAGTCCCTCCCAGAGACGGAGGCCGCCGGGAAAGGCGAGCGCATTCTCTCCCAGGAAGCAGTCCGCGGGGAGCTTCTTGAGCAACCTGGCGTTCCCTCCGCCGAGGATCACATAGTCGGCCTGCACAATGTAGCGAAGCAAGGTCACCACGCGGCGGACATGGCCACGCCATTTCCGGTGGCCGAGTCGTTTCAAGCCCGCCTCCCCCACGTAGTCCTCGACCGTCTTCCCTTTCCGATAAGGAACCGCCTCGAACTGGAGCGGCTGGAGAACCCCCTCGACGACCAACGCCGATCCCAAGCCCGTGCCCAGGCCCAAGAAAAGCATGTCTCCGCCCCGATAGCTCCCCAAGGCTTGCATGGCCGCATCGTTGACGATCCGGACCGGGACTTCGAAGCCCTTCGCGAAATCGAAGGAGGTCCATCCAGGTCCGAGGTGGAGAGGCTCCTCGGCCGGACGACCCTCCCGCACAGGCCCCGGGTAGCCGATCGCGACGCGTGAGTACTCCCAGTCCGAGGCGAGCCGCCGTGTCTCACGGACGAGTATCTGCGGGGTGAATGCCGGCCCCGTGGCAATCTCCCGCGGCTCCGGGTGGTCCGAGGCATAGATCTTGACATGATGGCCGCCGACATCGAGTACCAGCGTCTTCTCGGAGGTCTTCACCGGCTTCCCGTCCGTCGGATTGCCCTGCGCCTTCCCCTTGTTCTTTGCCATGACCACGTCCGACTTCCTCCCGGCGAAGGCCATTCTACCCGGTTATGGATCGAGGACAAGGATCCAGAACGAAAGCACATTCCGGTTGCTACCTGTCGAAGACATGTCAAACTGACCGCTTTGAGAACAAATGATCTGACCGTTTCGGTTGTTGGCTTGTTGTTTCTTTTGGGGTTCTTGCCCTTGCCCCGGGGCAAGGGCAAAAAGTTCTCGTCGC